>CANJQI010000087.1 GCA_947476215.1 Betaproteobacteria bacterium | reverse complement strand
TACCCGAACCTGTTGAACATGCAAGTCCGACCGCCCACGTCAATTGTTCCACGCTCAGTCCCGTCACCACACCAGCGGCGATCGCCGCGGCCACCGGCCCCACCACACTGGTTTTATGGAACCCGCGCTCCGATGGTCCCGTCCCCAGTGCCAGACTGAGCCGCGCTATCGATTCGTAGCCTGCGATGATGCCGCGTAAAATTTGAGGACCAGATGCATCGACAGCTTCACCAGCGGCCAGTACCGCGGGAATAATGACAGTGCCGGGATGCACGAGCGCCGAGGCAAGCACGTCATCCAGTTCAAATCCATGAATCGCGGTGCCGTTGCACATCGCGGCAGGTGCGGCCGGCAGCGTTTCGCGACGGCCATAAACCGTGCATGGTCCCTGCGATTGCTCGGATCGCATTTCATCGAACATGATACGCGACCATTCCTGACCTGAACCGAACAAACCACATCCAAGCGCGTCGAGCAGACACCAACGTGCCCTGTCCACAACAGCGTGGGGAACGGATTGAAGGTCAAGTGCAGACGCAAACGCAATCAATTGCGCGGCCGCGTTTGCCGACGGTAGTGCATTCCTGTTCATGCGGCGCTCCTCGGAAGAACTTTTGCCGGCTACCCGTCCATCATGACTTGCATGACTTCATTCAAACCTTATTTGGCGCCAGGATAGATATCCGGGCCATAATAGTCGCGCACACGCTTGAGGAACTCTCCGGTCGGTGGCGCATATCCCAGCCGTTTGCTCTTGAATCGTCCGCCGGATATTTTTTTCAGCTTGGCAACGGTCTCGCCCATTTTCACCAACTCATAGATACCATTCAGGACAGGCGCACCGTCGATCTCGAATATCCCATCCTCGGCAAGAAACACGATGATGTCGCCACCGGCAGGAATAATCACTTCGGCGCCGCGCTGAATAAGGCTGCGCGCGCCTTCCATGAACAACGACATCACGGCATCGCGTTTGACCTTGTCGACCATGGCCTTCTTGAGCTCCAGCGGTGATGAATTCAACGGCCAGCAACCCACCAGCCGGCTTTCAAGTCCGGCACGCCTGACGTTCTCGATATTACGCGGTGTCCATTTTTCGCTGACCGTCATCAACCCGAACGATGCACCCATCATGCACGCGATATGCATGCTGGTCTCCGAGAGCCCGAGCACCGGAATATTCACCATTTCACGCGCTTCACGTATGCCGGCGTCGCTGGAGTTCCCGATCAGAAACGCGTCGTAGCCTTCCTTCTCGGCGCGTATCGCGTTGTATATGATCTCCTTCATGTCCTGAAACTCAAGAAAACGGTAATGCACGCCGAATCCCGATGAATGATCTATGCCATGAATATCCACCTGGGTTCCGGGATCCACGCACTGATCGATGGTCTTGCGCAATATCGCGCCGTACGGCGATTTTTCGGCCTCGCGCACCAGGCTCTGGTACCACAGCTTCATGAAAACTCCTCGGAAAGGGTGACTATATTCGACGTATGCAGCGCAAGGGTCCAGCCACATTCGCGCCGACAGACACCCCCGATCACACGCTTGCCGGGGGCGGGACACTATCGTGACATTATTCTAAATAACCGGATTATTTTAGTAAGTAAGAGGTCTCCAGGCAAGGCGGCTATGCAGAACGCGAACTGCGCGAGCAGCGCATCAGATCTTCCGCGGATCAGATCGGCGCAGCGGTAGTAAACACGTCCAGCAGGCTCAGCATTTGTTCCAGGCAGTTCGTGAACCATCCTTGCCGCAACCTGCGCGCAGGGCACGGGCAATATTCGGCGGCCTGCACACTGTTTTATTTTCAGTTCATGCCGGCAATTGCAATCCTGCCACACGCGCCAGCTCATCGATTTCCGGCACACGAAGTTTGAGCAGACCGTCGCTGAAAACTCCAAGCTCTGAATCGGGCGGCATCAGATAGGGCCGGCGCAGTGCGCCGTCGCCGGGCAGTTTCAGCAGTTTCATGCACATCTTGACCGCACGCAACGTCGGCCTGCCGAATCCGGAAACGTAATCGGCGAAGCGCCGGATCTGCGCATACACTGCACCGATTTCGTCATATCGGCGCGCATCACATAATTCGATAAATCGTGCGCAGGTCTTGGGGATGATGTTGGCCTCGGAACCGAAGATGCCGTCAACACCCAGCATGATCGGATTGAATGGTCCAGACGCAAACTGGTAATAATATTTCACGGGCCTCCTGACCATGGACTTGAGCTTGATAAAATAGGTATCCGGCACGTGTGTAAGCCTGAGTTCGACGACTTGCGGATGCCGGTGACATACGTCGGCGATAATCTCAGCCTTTGCGATGTAACCGATACCGGCATTGATGGCGATACCCACCGGACGCTTGACGATCGCAAACACATCGTCAAAATAGGTCATGAGTTCGGCATCGCTGGGCTTCATGCCATGACGCCCTTCTATCGTATAGATGTGTATGACATCGATGCCCGCGTCCACCGCCAGTTGCGCGCGCTGTATAGTCGCCCGTGCGGTCATTTCTTCCGGCAAGTTCGCGTAGACGGGAACCTTGCCGGCGCACTCTTCAACCCCTATCTCATAGATGCGTCGCGCCTCGTCCGGTTCGAGCGCATGTCCCTCGCCTTCACCCCCGCTGCCGAGGAGCACCCCGAAATTCAGAGAGATGAAGCCGCGCAGCAGCTCACGCAATGCTTGTTCATCGACTTCACCTGTTTTGGCGAAAGGCGTCACCGACATGCAAAACTTTTTCAAGCCAGCCATTTGACTCCCTTTCACTTGAGACTACCGAGATTCGCTCCCGGCGGCCAAACCTTGGGCTGCGCGCGTGCGTATTGGGGCGCGTATCTGACTTCTGTGCCCAGAGCGACCGCGGCATGGCAGCCCCAGCGTGGATTGAACAACATTGCGCGCGCAAGCGCGATAAAATCAGCTTTGCCATCCACGAGTATTTTTTCCGCCTGGTGCGGATCGCTGATCAAACCTACGGCACCCGTGGTAATTCCGGTCTCGCGCTTGACCTTTTCGGCAAAGGGCACCTGATACCCGGGCCCCAGTGGGACCTTGGCATCAAGAACTGTGCCGCCTCCGGACACAGTGACATAGTCACAACCCGCCGCTTTCAGCGCCCGAACATAAATCACCGCTTCTTCGGGCGTAATGCCACCGTCGGCAAAGTCACTGCCGGTAATCTTGGCGCCCAGCGGCTGCTGCGCCGGCCACGCCGCACGCATCGCCGCAAAAACTTCGAGCGGGTAACGCATACGGTTTTCCAGACTGCCGCCATATTCGTCCGTACGCTTGTTGGCCAGCGGCGAGAGAAACTCGCTGATCAGATAGCCATGTGTCGAATGAAACTCGATCAGATCCAGCCCTATTCTGGCAGCGCGTCGTACCGAGTCAACAAACGCGTTCCTTATGGCATCCATGCCAGCGCGGTCTAGTGCGTCCGGAGACGGCCAGCCGGGTGCAAGCGCGATTGCCGACGGCGCGACGGTCTGCCATCCGCCCTGTTCGCGACTCTGGGCGCCCTGTCCATCCCACGGCCGGCATGCCGATGCTTTCCGGCCTGCATGTCCAAGCTGTATGCCCACTTTGATCGGCGAGATGCCGCGTATAAACTTCAGTGATCGGGAAATGGCAGCCTCGTTCTCGTCCGAATACAGACCCACGCAGCCATGACTGATGCGTCCCTCCGGCACGACGCCGGTGGCCTCGATAATCAACAAACTCGCACCCGATAAAGCAAGGCTGCCGAGATGCATCTTGTGCCAATCGGTCATGCTGCCTTCAACCGCGCTGTACTGGCACATCGGCGCAATAACAATGCGATTTTCGAGTTCCAGATGGCCTATCTTGAATGTGGAAAATAGTCTGCTGGACAATCAATGCTCCTCTCAGTTCAAACGTGACGTAAGTGCCGCCAACTCGGCGACTTTCGAGCGCACATCCCGGGCATCCTGCGCCGCCGGCAACATTTTCAGATAAGCCTGAAAATCAAACAACGCTGCCCGAAAGCATTCGAGGTTGAGATAAATCATGCCGCGATCGCGGTACTCCTCGGCGGCATCCGGCACGGTGCTGACTATCCTGTCCATGGTCGAGAGCGCGCGCATCCAGTCCTTGTGATGGGTATAGATGGACTTCAGGTTACGCAACATGCGCAGCAATATTTCTTTGTTGCTCGCGCCGTCCAGCATGCTGGCCACGACGGATCTTGCAGGCTCCGCACCGCCATGCAAACTCTTTATTCTTTCCTTGAGATCATCGAAACTCAGTGACGCGCCGCGCGTAAAGGGATCGAGAATCACGGTCCCGTTGCGCAACAGGCATTTGACGAGGAAATGCCCGGGAAACGAGACTCCCTGCACAGTCAGACCGATGCGGCGGCCAATTTCCACATAGACAACCGCCAACGTGATGGGTATTCCGCACTTGCGATCCAGCACTTCATTCAGAAAGCTGTTGCGCGGGTCGTAGTAATCGGCGGCATTTCCGGTGAATCCCTGTTCCTCGAACAGGAATCGATTCAGCGCGAGTATGGTATCCGCGGGACTGATATCCGGGCGCAAACGCCGCTTCAGCGACGCCGCAAGTTGGTCCAGCCGCGCAAGATATGCCGCGATGTCGAGATTGACATACTCATCGCTGGCAATCAGCAATGCCCCTTCGGCAAGATTGATTTCCTCATCCGCGCCGGACACCAGGTTCGCGTATCGTTCTGCCTGTGGCGTCATGCGCGCGCCGCTACCGCCGTGATCTGTAACTTCATACGCACTCTCTGGTCAATAACATTCGTCGATGCGCAATCATCCAAACGGCAGTTGAGCCGCCAAGACGCCAAGAAATTCAATAAATTGAAGTCGACATACCTCTTACCACTCAAGTTTTCTACTATTGAGCGATTTTACCGGACGGATGCGGCGTTCCGCGTCTCGAGTTCTTCCCAGCGTGCGGTACTCTGCGCGATCTGGGATTCGAGTTCGGTCAGACGTGCTTGCAGCCGCTTGACCTCGGCGGGTTGATCTCGATAAAGGTCAGGATCGGCGAGACGCTGCGTTGCGACAGCCTGTTCCTGTTCCATTGCGGCGATGCGGTCTGGCAAGGTATCAAGTTCGCGGGCATCCTTATAACTCAGTTTGTTACGCGAGGCCGTTGCCGCCTCCGCTCGCGACGCGGGCCTAGCGGCGCGACTTGCGGCCCCGGCCTTGCGTTCCGCTTGCTCGCGAAACTGTCTGGCGCGCTTCCAGTCCTCGTAACCGCCGGCATACTCAAGTAGTTTGCCGTCGCCCTCGAACGCTATCGTCTGCGTCACCAGATTGTCGAGAAAAGTCCGGTCGTGGCTGACCAAAAACAGCGTCCCGGTATAGTCCTGCAACAGTTCTTCCAGCAATTCCAGCGTTTCGATATCCAGATCATTGGTTGGCTCGTCCAGCACCAGCACATTGGCGGGTTGCGCGAACAGCCGGGCCAGCAACAGCCGATTGCGCTCTCCGCCGGACAAACTGCTCACCTTGGAGCGCGCGCGCTCGGGTGGAAACAGAAAATCGCCGAGATACGAGATCACATGCTTGCGTGTGCCGGCAACCTCAATAAAATCAAGGCCCGGTGATATCACCTCGACCAGCGTCGCCTGCTCGTCGAGCTGCGCACGGAACTGATCGAAATACGCAATCGCCATCTTGGTGCCACGTCGCACCGAACCCGCGTCGGGTTGCAGTTCTCCGAGCATCAATCTCAATAACGTCGTCTTGCCGCTGCCGTTCGGACCGATCAAGCCGACCTTATCGCCGCGCTGTATCACGCACGAAAAGTCCTCGATCACCCGCTTCTCGCCATAACGTTTGCTGACGTGATCCAGTTCCGCCACCAGTTTGCCGGAACGTTCGCCCTCGGCCACGTCGAAATTGACGTGCCCCAGCCGCTCGCGGCGCGCCGCGCGCTCGCGGCGCAACTGTTCCAGCCGCAGTACCCGCCCTTCATTGCGTGTGCGCCGCGCCTGTATGCCCTTGCGTATCCATACTTCTTCCTGCGCCAGCAGTTTGTCGAATTTGGCGCTTTGCTGGGCTTCAGCACTCAGCATCTGCTGCTTGCGATTCTGATACTCGGAAAAACTTCCCGGGAAACTCGCCAATTGTCCGCGATCGAGTTCTATCACGCGTGTCGTCACGTTATCCAGAAAACGCCTGTCATGCGTAACGAACAGCACGCTGCCGCCAAAACCGATCAGCAACTCTTCCAGCCATTCGATGCCCGCCACGTCGAGGTGGTTCGTCGGCTCGTCCAACAGCAGCAATTCGGGTGCGGCCACCAGCGCCCGCGCAAAGGCGACGCGCTTTTTCAAGCCGCCGGAAAGCGCGTTGACCAGTGCATCGCCATCCAGCCCCAACCGCGCAATCGCCGTCTCGACTCGCGATTGCGCACTCCAGCCGTCGTTGCGCTCGAACTCGATCTGCAGTTCGTGCATGCGATCGAGCAACGCTGCATCATCACCGCCCGTCCCACCCAGACGCAGGGAAATCTCGTGATACTCACGCAATTGCGCGGTTTGAGCGCCCAGCCCGCCGGCGACCGCATCGAAAACCGTGGCGTCAGGGTCGAGCAGCGGCTCCTGCGCCACCAGTGCAAGCCTGAGACCGGGTTGCCGCCACACCTTGCCGTCGTCTGCCGGAAATGCATCGGCGATGATCTTGAGCAAGCTCGATTTTCCGGCACCATTGCGACCTATCAGTCCGATCCGTTCTCCGGGCTCGATCACCAGATTCGCATGATCCAGCAATGCCACATGGCCGAACGCGAGACTGACACTATCAAATGTAACTAAAGGCATGGATTACCATTTTCTATGACACATGAACGCGATGCGCACCAGTAACACGCACCGTGAGGGACGCACTTCCTTCAATCCTCGATCCTCATGCCTCCCGAGCCGGAACGGCAATTTCAATCAAATTACCGTCCGGATCACGAACATAAACTGAACGAATCGCGAAGCGAGCCCCCGTACGCACGACCGGCCCTTCCTCGATCTGAATATCGTGTTGTTTCATTCGTACGATCACATCGTCCAGGGGACAATCCGCCAGCAAGCACAAATCCAGGGAACCCGGTGTCGGATGCCCGGCCTTGATCCCGGCTTCGTATCCGGGTGGATGCACGTTAAATTTTTGGTCACCGAAGCGCAATGCAATACGGCCCGCGCCCAAGCGTTCAAGCTGCATGCCGATGACCCCGGTATAAAACGCAAGACACCGATCGAGGTCGCGTGTTGTATTGACCAGGTGATCAAGACTCGCGATCATTTTCCAGCCAGCCTTTTGAGGTCCGCCGTCGCGTCCTTGGCGTCGCGTGACGGGTTCACGCCGAGATACACGGCCGCGACTTTGCCCTGTGGATCGATCAGAAACGTATTGCGTTTTGCAAACTTGAAGAAGCCCAGGTTCAGCAGCGATCCGTAGCGCGCCACGGTTTCACCGTCACGATCGGAGAGCAATGTAAACGGTAGCTTGTATTTGAGCGCAAACGCAGCATGACTTTCACCATCGTCCACGCTGACGCCGCACACCACGACGCCCAGACCTTCCAAGTCCAGCATGGCATCGCGATAACACGCTGCCTGTTCCGTGCAACCGGGCGTATCGTCGCGTGGATAAAAGTACAGCACCAGCCAACGGCCCCGAAACGCTTCCAGCGTATGCGCTTTTCCATTCTGGTCCAGCAGACTAAAACCCGGCGCCATATCGCCAACCCTGGGCAGATGTCGGCTGGAGTATACCGTGATGCGCCACAGCAGCAGCACAACGCCTAGCAGGACGGCGATCAGCAACCACTTAACCATTGACACTCCTGACTATTTTTTGGCGTCCGCCATTTTACGCTAAAGGCGACTACAGAAATGCCGTAATGGTCCTTGCCGCACAATGATCGAACCCGACGTAGGCAAATGACAATGAGTTTGCCGACCAGGCTTCGGTATTGCCGCGCGGCGGTACACATTGAACTAACACAGGCGATCAAATGCTAAAACAGAAGATTGCAGCTACTGTCCTGCTTGCAGCATTTTCCGGCGCCGCCTTTGCCGGCCCGCCCGAAGAAGCCATGGCCAAGTCGCATTTCAAAGCAGTGGCAGCCGGCGACATTGATACGCTGGTCGATGCGTATTCGGATAATGCAACACTGTACTGGATAGGCGGGACACTGGACGGCATTTATCATGGGACCAAGGAAATACGTGACGTGTGGATCAAATTCGTCGCAAACAATGACGGCCAACCGCGTGTAGCCACCGTGAGTGGAATCGAGCAAAGCTCGAATCCCAAAGGCGCGACGATCGCCGTATCGGCGGACTACAAAGGCAAGACCAATGTGAAAATTCGCCACGTGCTCGTCTATCGTGACGACAAACTCGTCAACGAAGTGTGGCAAATCGATCCCGGTCTGCAAATCGCGCAAAATCAATAAGCGCACATCGGGATGCCGTCATACCGCAGTGAACCGGCCACGGTTCTTGCATGCGGACACCATCGCCAATTCGCCGGAACCGGACGAATTTGAACATGGGAGTACCACGTATTTCGGCATGACGCACGCGCCAACCGGCTGATCCAAGGAACAGGCGACCAACATGGGTGCACGTTTCCGAAAACTGAACCTGCTGCACCATGATTTATACTTAAGTCATCATTACTTCCCTGAAGAGGCCCATCATGCCCATTTACGAATACGCTTGCGGTTCATGTGGCAATGAGTTTGAAACCCTGGTGCGTGCGTCCACACCCGCCCCTGAGTGCCCAAACTGCCACGGCACGCAACTCCACAAGAAGCTTTCAACTTTCGCCGCCATCGGCGGTGGCAGCACCATGTCCGCAAGTGACATGCCCGCGCCATGCGGGGCCTGCGGCAATCCCGGCGGACCGGGATCCTGCCAGTTCAACTAGTCTGCCGGGCATAACGGGTGCGATTCAAAGTGATGTTTGAGCAAAGAGCATAGATCCAAAGAAACCCCTTCCCCCTTGATGTGGGAAGGTGGGGATGGGGGTGAGAATTTCGCGTTGCCACTGCTGCCCCCCATCCCAGCCCCCATCAAGGGAAAAGGTGTTCCTGGAGATGTGTAGATACCTAGTTCAGGATGGAAGGGATTAGTATCTCTACAATTCGTGGTCGAGAATTAGGGAAAGAACAATAATGCGATACGCCATGATGGTATTTGCCGCAGCGACGATGTCACTTTGGAGTGGTCATGGAAGCGCGCAGCCGTACCCTGCCAAACCGATACGCATCATCACTGCCGAGGTCGGTGGGGGCAATGATTTCACGGCGCGCTTGATCGCGCAGGGCCTCACAGCAAATCTGGGACAGCAGGTCATCGTCGAAAACCGCGGCGGCGCCAGCGGTGCGATCGCGGCGCAATTGTTGGCCAAGGCCGCGCCGGATGGATATACGCTGCTTTCCTATACGGCCAGCTTGTGGATCGCGCCGTTCTTGCGCGATGCGCCGGCGTTCGATCCGTCCAAGGAGTTTGTCCCCATATCGCTAACAGTGAGTTCACCCAACATCCTCGTGGTCCATCCATCGTTGCCGGCTAAATCAGCTAAAGATTTAATTAATTTAGCAAAAGCAAAGCCCGGCCAACTCAATTACGGTTCCGGTTCGAGCGGCTCCACGCCACATCTGGCAGCGGAACTTTTCAAGGCCATGGCGGGTGTCAATATCGTGCGGATTTCGTATCGCGGCAACGGTGCTGCTTACAGCGACCTGATCGGCGGCCAGATACAAGTGATGTTCGCAACCACGGGCGGTGCCGCGCCGCACGTCAAGTCGGGTCGATTGCGTCCGCTGGCAACCACCAGCGCCGAACCCTCGGCGCTGCTGCCTGGGCTGCCTACCGTGGCGGCCTCCGGCCTGCCAGGATACGAGTCGGTGTCCATCGTTGGCGCGTTCGCACCTTTGGGAACGCACCATGCCCTCATCATGCGCATCAATCAGGAGATCGCCAATGCGCTTAACAAGCCGGACATCAAGGACAAGTTTTTCACCGCCGGCGTGGAGACCGTTGGCAGCACACCGGAAAAACTCACGGCAACCATACATTACGAGATGACCAGGTTGGGCAAGGTCATAAAGGACGCCGGGATACGCGCGGATTAGCCCATCCCATCAGATGTTGGGTGTCGCTGCGCTCGACCCAACTTACGGAAGTTAGTTGAGCAAAGACCAGCGCTCGCCGCGCTGCGCCACCCTGCCCTCTTTTTCCAGTTTGAGCAGATGCGAATGCAGTGAACGCTGCGCGACCGGGTGCAGGTGCAGCGGCGTATCGGAATATGCCACGGAAACAAGTTCTTCGACCGTCCCCGGATTAAAAGCGGCGAACGCGTCTATGACCGTCTGCTCGCGTTTGAGTCTATGCGCGATCAAGCGCCGCGCTTCATCGTGCGGTTTGTCGATCAGATATCCGTGACCTGGCGCGATACGTTCCATTTCCAGACTCAGCAACGCTTCCAGCGACCGCAGATAGGCAACCATGTCGCCGTCGGGTGGGGTGATGACCACGGTCGATCCCTGCATCACATGATCGCCCGTGAACAGGATTTTTTCCTGGTCGAGCAGATAGCACAGATGATTGGACGCGTGACCCGGCGTGTGCACGACACGCAGCTTGAATGTTCCGCAATTGATAACATCACCATTCTCAGGCACCCGGTCAGGTGCGAATGTCGCATCCTGTCGGCCATGCAGCGGCGTGGGTCTGCCTATGACCTGCGCACCGGTGGCGGCCTTCAACGCGCGGGCGCCCGGAGAATGATCTGTATGCGTGTGCGTGCACAATATCCAGCGCAGACGCGTACCGACGATTGCGAGCAACGCCCGCTGGTGCGCTTCGATGTCCGGACCGGGATCGATGAGCGCAAGATCATCAATGCCGACAATGTAGGCATTGGTTCCCGGCCCCGTCATCACGCCGGGATTTGGCGCAGTCACGCGCCGTACCCAGGGCGTCAACTGTTCGACCACTCCCGGGACGATTACGCTTGCCATACGCCCTGCCTCTCGCGTGGAGCGAGCTCTTCATAACCGGCATCGCCCGGCAGCAAGCGCTTGCCATCCTTACTGAGCCGCACCAGCTTGGCGGGAATTTCACGATGGGCCTTGACTGCTGTCATCAGCGAGTCAACCGAGGAATAGGCATCGAGCTCCTCGAGAGTACATTTGGTCGGAAAACGCAAATTGAACTCCTTTTTTTGATGACGATCCAGCGCCTCCGCGGGACGCGCCCAGAGGTGACTGACGGTTTCCTGATTATCATGCAACGCCGCCTGCGTGGAGGGGGCGACGGCGACAAAAAATCTCGTATCGTAGCGGCGTGGCGCCGGCTCGGGCGTAATCCAGTGACTGTAGTAAACAAGTTGATCGGCGGCAAGCAGCAACTGCTCGTCGCGCAGTATCTCCGTCAAGCTGCGCGTGTGCTGATTGAGCGCATCGCGATGTCGTCGCAAGCGCTCGATCGCCTCGGCTGATGTCGGCGCAACCAAACGTCCACCCGCATCGCAGGCAACCAGCAATCCCGCTTCTTCGAACGTCTCGCGCATGGCCGCGACCCAGTAGCCGAGCCCCCCCCTGGCCACACCCAGAGTCCGGCTCGCCTGCCCGTCCGAAAGTCCGCTGCACAACGCATGCATTTCAGGAGCGCAGTCGGTGTCATCCACCGATCCGCCCGGAAACACGTAGGCACCCGGCGCAAAGCTGAGCTTGGCGTTGCGGCGCATCATCAGCACCTCGATACCGCTGCCGGCATCGCGCACCAGCAACACGGTCGCTGCCGGCTTGGGTATCGCTACCGTCTTGTGCGTGTCCATTTCGTGTAAGTTCAAGTCCGCCGGCTGCTTGCAGTACCGCATATAATACCAGCACGCACACCGGACGATAGGAATGCCGTGATTCGACCTGAGCGTGCACCCGTTGGGGCGTACTTTCAGCCGGGAATTTCAAATTCCGCGGAAAGCTATTTGCCCGGATAGTCAGCCATTCCGTCATCAGCGCTGGATAACATCGCCTTACATATTGCAACATGAAAAAAAACACCGCTCCGAAGTCCTGTCCGGAAAAATCCCATGGGCCACTCTTTGGCATACGCGTCATCGACTTGACTTCGGTGCAAATGGGGCCTTATTCAACCCTGATACTCGCCGATCTGGGGGCCGATATCATCAAGGTCGAATCGCCACTCGAAGACGGCGACAGCACGCGCCAAAGCGTGCCCACGCGCTCGCCCGGCATGGGGCAGAATTTCCTCAACAGCAACCGCAACAAACGCTCCATCGCACTCAATCTCAAGCATCCGGAAGGCCGGGCCGCCCTGCTGGCACTGGTCCGCGACGCCGACGTGCTGCTCTACAACATGAGACCGCAGGCCATGACGCGCCTCAAGCTTGGTTACGAAGATGTCGCCGTCGTCAATCCGAAAATCATCTACGTGGGCGCGGTCGGCTTCAGCCAGCGTGGGCGGTATGCGGCGCGACCGGCGTTCGACGATCTGCTGCAGGGCATGGCAGGCATGCCGTGGCTGTTACAGCGCGCGAGCGGCGCCGAACCGCGTTATGTCCCCTATGCCTATGTCGATCGCACTTCGTCGCTGCACATCGTCATTGCCGTGACATCGGCGATTTGCCACAGAAACCGTACCGGTGAAGGCCAGCGCGTGGATGTCCCGATGTTTGAAAATGTCGTGCATGCGGTACTTGGCGAGCACATGATCGGCGAAAGCTATGTCCCGGCTGCGGGCCCGGTCGGATATGCGCGCACGCTATCGCGCCATCACCGCCCGCACCGTACCAAGGATGGATACATCTGTACCTATCTGCAAAACGACAAGCAGTGGCGCATATTTTTCACCGCCATCGGACAGGCGGAACGCTTTGAATCCGATGAACGATTTTCCAGTCGCAAAAACCGCAACCTCCATACCGAGGCTGTCTATACATTTTTGTCGGAAATATTTCAAACTAGAACGACCGCTGAATGGTTGAAACTGTTCATGGACAACGACCTGCCAGTGGGCCACATGAATTCCATCGAGGATGTCATCCACGATCCGCACCTCGAGGACATCGGATTTTTTCAGCGTATCGAACATCCCACGGAAGGATCGTTGCGGACCATGAACTACGCGACGGAATTCGCCAAATCTCCGGTAAGCAACCGCCGGCCCGCGCCGCATCTGGGCGAACACACGGTGGAAGTGCTCACCGAGGCGGGTTACGACCAGTCCCGCATACAGCGACTGCTGGATGGCAAGGTTGCGGTGTCACCCGAATCGAGGTGACACGATGACACCGTTCAATTTTCATCTCAGGCCCCGGGAGCTGCCGCCTGAGCTCGATCGCCTGCGCAGCGAAGTCCGCGCATTCCTTGCGCACGAACTGGCGGCCGGATCGTACCGGCGCGAGCCTGCGGGCTGGGACCAGTACAACGCAGAATTCAGCCGCAAGGTCGGCGCGCGCGGCTGGATAGGCATGACATGGCCGCGCGAATACGGCGGCCATGAACGAACGTCGCTCGAACGTTACGTCGTCACCGAGGAATTGCTGGCGGCGGGCGCACCGGTGCGCGCGCATTGGGGCGCGGACCGCCAGTTCGGCCCCTTGTTGCTGGGCACGGGTACCGAAGAACAGAAACGCCTGTATCTGCCGCGCATCGCCGCCGGCGAATGTTTTCACTGCGTGGGACTCAGCGAACCGGATTCGGGATCGGATCTATCGTCCATACGCACCAAGGCGATAAAAGTCGACGGCGGCTGGCGCATCGAGGGACGCAAGGTCTGGACTAGCTACGCCCACAAAGCCCACGTGATGAATCTCTTTGCACGCACCTCGCCGCGCAGCGAATCCAACCGGCATGCGGGCGTCACGCAGTTTCTGGTCGACATGTCGCTTCCCGACATAACGGTCCGGCCGATTTACAACCTTGCAGGTGATCACGATTTCAATGAAGTGACTTTCGACGGTCTGTTCATACGCGACGGCATGGTGCTGGGCAAAGTCGATCACGGCTGGGCGCAGATGACAGGTCAGCTTGCACACGAACGCAGCGGCCCGGAACGCTGGTTGGGCACCTACGGCCTGCTTGTGCATCTGGTCGACCAGGTGGGGCCGGAGGTCAAAACCGGTGACGCGGAGAAAATCGGCCGCCTCGTGTCATCGGTCTGGACGCTGCATCAGATGTCATTTGCGATTGCCGCCATGATAGGCCGCGGTGTGTCACCCGACGTTGAATCGGCGTTGGTCAAGGATCTGGGGAACTGTTATGACCAGGATGTGCCGGCGGTGGCGCGGGAGATCATCCCTGAAGAGTTGCGCGCGCAGCTCGCTTCTGAAAATCGATTGAATCCCATGCTGGATCGCGCCCTCTACTATGGTCCCGCCTATACCATACGCGGCGGAACCAAGGAAATGCTGCGCGGAACCATCGCGCGTTCACTGGGTTTGAGGTAATTACACTATGAGCGATATGACACCCATGCTGGTTGAGACGGCGACCCGCCAGTTTTCGGAACTGTGCACGCGGCGGTTGCTTGAAGACGCGGAACAGGGCGTATGGCCGCAGACCCTTTGGGATGCGCTCGAAACCACCGGGCTTGTGATGGCTGCCGTGTCCGAAGCGCGCGGCGGCGCAGGGGCCGATCTCGGCGATGTGCTGGCGCTGATCAAGACCGCGGGCAGCCATTCCGCCCCGGTTCCGCTCGCCGAGACGCTGCTCGCAGAACAATTGCTTGCGGCCGCGGACCTGCGTGCGATAGCCGGACCATTGACGATCGGCCCGGTGCTGCGCCTGGACCACCTGAATCTGGTTTCGCGGAGCGGCAAATGGATGTTGTCGGGCACTCTGCACAAGATACCGTGGGCGCACCAGGCACGCGCAGTGGTCGTGTTGGCGGATAGCGAGCAGGGACTGGCGACGGTCGTGGTCGAAGCGCCGTCGATCGCGGCGCAAGACTGGAACTACGCGCGCGAACCGCGCGACACGCTGCGGTTTGACAATTATGTCGTTCCGGACAGCGCGGTAGCCCCGGCAGGTCGGGGGTTCACATACGATGAGTTTTTTTTCCGCGGCGCTCTTTTTCGCGCCGTTGCCATGGCGGGCGCGCTGGAAACCGTGCTTGAATTAACCGTCAAATACGCCAAAGAGCGCGTGCAGTTTGGCAAACCCATAGGCAAGTTCCAGGCGGTGCAACAACAGATAGCCGTGCTTGCGTCACAGGTCGCGGCGGCGAGTGCCGCAGCGCAGGCCGCCGGCGACGCTGCTATGGAAGGCAACGCTTTTTTTGAAACCGCCGCTGCCAAGGCAAGAATAGGCGAAGCAGCCGGCGCGGTTGCCGCCATCGCACATCAAGTGCACGGCGCCATAGGCTTTACCCACGAATACGCCCTGCATCGCAGTACCCGGCGTCTATGGTCGTGGCGCGATGAATTTGGAACGGAATCCGAATGGATGGCGTGGATAGGCAGGGCCGTGGCGCGCGTCGGCGGCGAGGATTTGTGGCCGTTCATCGCCACACCGCATGATTTCAACAAATTCATGCCGGCCGGCGGGAACTCGCTGCGCGAAGCCTATGCGCGGGAAGCCGCGAAATAATGTCGTCCGAAAATCAGGTCCGAGGCGAGAATCTGCTGGCGCAACTGTCCACCGTGCGCGCGGAAGTGCGCCGGTTTCTGGCAGAACAACGCGCAGCCGGCACCTATACGCGCGATGCGGCGGGTTGGGACCGCTACGAACCTGACTTCAGCAGAAAAATCGCGCAGCGCGGCTGGATAGGAATGACCTGGCCGCGCGCGTACGGCGGACACGAGCGCAGCGTCCTGGAACGCTACGTCGTGACCGAGGAGCTGCTGACCTCCGGCGCACCGGTGCGCGCCCACTGGCTGGCCGACCGTCAAATCGGTCCGCTGCTGCTGAACGCGGGATCCGAATCTCAGAAGCAATTCTTCCTGCCACGCATCGCCGCCGGTGAATGTTTCATCTGTCTGGCCATGAGCGAACCCGACTCTGGATCCGATCTTGCGTCGATACGCACCAAAGCCACGCGCGTGGACGGCGGCTGGCGCATCAACGGCCGCAAAGTGTGGATCAGCTACGCGCACAAAGCACACTACATGAACCTTTTTGCCCGCACCGCGCCGGCGACGAAGGAGAACCGGCACGGCGGCGTGACGCAGTTTCTCGTCGATCTCCACTCGCCGGGCATCACCATCAGTCCGATACGCAATATGGCCGGCGAACACGATTTCAATGAAATCCTGATTGAGGACGTGTTCGTAACGGATGACAGTGTGATCGGCAAGGTCGACCAGGGTTGGAAACAGGCGTCGGGAGAACTTGCGCACGAGCGCAGCAGCCCCGAACGCTGGCTCAATTCATACGGCGTGCTGGTCAAACTCATCGATTGCGCAGGAACGCGGCCCGCGCCCACCGCCGCCGAAAAAATCGGCCGCCTCGTCACGCACGTCTGGACACTGCACAACATGTCGTTCGCGATTGCGGCACGGCGTGCACGCGAAATCCCCGGGGTCACCCCCGATGTTGCCGCCGCACTTATGAAAGATCTCGGCAGCCAGTTTGATCAGGATATCCCCGAATTCGCGCGGCAGGTGCTGCAAACCGAGGCACGCGCACTGATGGCCGAAGATCACGGTTTCAGCGCGGCATTGGAGTATGCACTGCTCAATGCGCCGTCCTACAGCATCCGCGGCGGCACACGTGAGATTCTGCGTGGCATCATTGCAAGGGGGCTGGGACTCAGGTAAGTGCCGTCGCAGATAGCAGGATGCCGGCATGGCGCATGGAGAAAACGTGGATCTGATTGAATCAGTCGTGAACCATGTCGTCAGTTCCGACTACAAAAATCTTGACCAGAAAACGATAGCAGCGGTCAAAACAGTATTGCTCGACAGCATGGGCGTCGCCGTTGCGGGCAGCAGCGCGGCTGGCATATTGGATCTGGTAAATCTTGTGCGCAATTGGGGCGGCAAGCCGGAGGCCCGCGTTCTGGTGTATGGCGACAGCGTACCTGCAATTCACGCGGCGTTGGCGAACTGCACGATGGCGCGGGCGTGGGATCTGGACGATGACCACGAAGGCGGCGGCGGGCACCTCTGCGGCAGCCTGATTCCAACGGCCATGGTACTGGCCCAATATGCGCCGACAAAAATCTCGGGCAGGGAACTGATACTCGCGGTTGCAATCGCCGCCGACCTGATCTGCCGGCTGCGCATGTCGTTCACTGCGCGGGCGGGATGGACCACGGAAACTTTTGCGCCGTTCGGCGTGGTTGCGATAGCCAGCAGATTTCTGGGATTCGACAAACAGCAGACCCGTGACGCCATGGGACTCGCCTACACGCAATGCGCTTGCAATTCACAGGGCACTGTCGATGGTGCATTGAGTGTACGGCTGCAGCAGGGACTGGCAGCCCAGGCCGGCGTGCTCGCAACACAGTTTGCGCAAATTGGATTTACCGGGCCGAAAAACGTGTTGCAGGGCGTCTACGGGCTCTACCCGTTGTATGGGAGAGATGCGTATGACGCGAGCATGATCACCCGTGATTTGGGCAGCCATTTCCATGTCGTCAACACCAGCCTCAAGCCCTATCCGTGCTGCAAGCATACGCACAATGCCATTTCCGGAACGGTGAAGCTGGTCGCCAACCATGGCATATCGCCCGCCAGCATAGAAAAAATTGTCGTTCGAACCAATCAGGCCGCCTACGACAAATGCGCATCCGGCGCCGCCAAGTTTTCTCCCGCCGGCGTGGTCGATGCGCAGTTCAGTATTCCCGTCATGGTCGCGCTGGGCGCCATCCATGGCGGCGTGTGCCTGAGCGATCTGATTTCGGAGCAGTGGAAAGACCGGCAAGTGCTTGAACTTGCGCGCAAAGTCGAAGTCCGCGTCGATCCTGAACTGAACCTGACTTCCGGCATGATACGACCCAACATTATTGAGCTGAGCGCGGCGGGACGCGATTACGTCGAACGCTCCGAATTCGTCAAGGGATCACCGGATGATCGGATGACACCTGCGGAATGCGCCGAAAAATTCAGGCAGTGCATTGCGGTTTCGGCAAAACCGCTGGGCCAGAGAAAAGTCAACGAATTCATGCAAATGGTCAACGGCCTGGAACATGTTGAGGATGCAGGGTCCATGACTAACCTGTTGATGGCTGAATAGACTGGCATGGCCTGTCACGCGAACTCAGAGAAGACGGATATGCGTAAAACCAGACAGCTTGCGTTATTGGGACTAACAGTAGTTGGCGCATATGTCTGTACGTGGTTGCCGCTGGCTTTGTCCGCGCAATCCTATCCCGCCAAGCCGATACGCATGGTCTTGGGATACACGCCGGGCGGCACTGTCGATCTGGTGGCACGCCTGGTCGCACAACGACTTTCCGACATCGTGGGCGAGGCGGTAATCGTTGAAAACCAGGCTGGCGCAAGTGGTTCCATTGCCAATCAGCGGGTAGCCAAGTCGCCCGCGGATGGCTATACCCTGCTGGTCGTGCCGTATTCCATCACCAACCTGCCTTCAACCAACCCCAATCTGCCGTACGACCTGACGCGCGATTTCACGCCGATTTCGCTGATCGCGCTGGGCACCAGCGTCCTCGTTGTCCATCCATCGGTGCCCGCAAAAAACGTGCGCGAACTCATCGCGCTCGCGCGCTCCGGAGCCGGCAAGCTCAACTTCGCGACAGATGGCATCGGAAGTTCCGCTTACGTCGCAGGCAAGCTTTTCAATTTCATGGCAGGCATCGAGATTGTCGACGTGCCATACAAAGGGGCGTCGGAAGCGGCGATCGCAATTGCGGGCGGACAAGTCGAACTCGGATACCCGGGCCTAGGTGGTGCATTGCCGCTCATAAAGTCCGGCAAGCTGCGCCCCCTGGCCGTCACCAGCGGAAAACGCTCTTTCTTGCTGTCGGCAGTGCCCACAATCAACGAATCCGGATTGCCCGGCTACGATCGTCCAAGCTGGTATGGCGTGCTTGCGCCCGGCGGCATGAACGCCAGCCTCTCTGAGCGAATCAATAAAATGGTAGCGGCGGCCGTCAATACACCGGAAGTAAGAGACACGCTGAACCGACAGGCACTCGATCCACAGACGAGTACGATGGAGCGGCTCGCCGAAATCATACGAAACGAGATTGCGCAGAATGCTGAACTGCTCAAAAAGCTGACGCTCAAGAAGTAGCCCTTAAAACTGAAAGGAAATATGGTGCCAGACAACAGTATAGTTTTGATGGGATGCGGAGACGTGGGGCCGATACACGAGCCTATGAATCACTACGCCACGCTCGCGCGCCCGACACTAGCCACCGCGGATTTGCGCTTCGGCCAGTGCGAACGCCTGTATTCGGAACACCCCCCACCCAACTGCATTCCGGATACGCGCTCAAGCACGGCCGACTGAAACCGCACATGGCGTCCATCTTCCGCGAGTGCGGATTGGATGTCGTTTCGCTGGCCGGCAATCACGCGATGGACTTTGGCGCGGAAACGCTGCTGGACACGATAGACACTCTGCGCGATCTGGGAATACAAGTGGTCGGCGCCGGGCGCAATATCGAGGAAGCGCGCAAACCCGTGATCATCGAGCGCAAGGGCGTCAAGGTCGCGTTTCTGGCGTACTGCTCCGTGCTCAATGAAGGGTTCGCGGCCGGGCCCAACAGTCCCGGCGCGGCGCCGATGCGCGCCTACACATATTACCGGACCATAGATTATCAGCCCGGCACGCCGCCGGTGGTGGTTACCGTGTCATAAGAAGACGACCTCAAGGCCAAGGTGGCAGACATCGCCGCCATCAGAAAATCCGTCGATGCCGTGGTGTTGTCGCTGCATTGGGGTCTGCATTACGTGCCCAAGGTCATCGCCGACTATCAGCCCATCGTTGCCAAGGCCGCATTCGACGCAGGCGCGGATGTCATACTGTGGGCCACCACGCCCATGTGCCCAAGGGCATAGGTGTATTCGACGCCAAACCCTGTTTCTATAGCCTAAAAGCGCAGCCTCATTGCCAAGGCTGTGCTGTCACGAAAAGGCGTGACCAAGGCCTCATTCTTGCCGGTGTTGATAGACAAACAACTACGTCCGGAAATACTGCGTCACGGCGATCCGCGATTCGATGACGCCGTCAATTACATGGACTGGGCTTCCGATCACCTCAATCACAAATTTACAGTTGAAGGAGACGAAGTCGTCGTCCAAGATTAGGGGCGTGCGATCCGTGTGGAACAGCGACCGCGGCCTGTTTCACGCCCCAGTCAATAACTTCATTAGGCTGGAAGAATCCAGGCGTCCGCCACCCTTTTCCTGCAGCTTGCCGTAGAACTGCTCGATGATGGCCGTGACAGGCAGCGTAGCGCCGTTGCGCCGCGCTTCGTCAAGACATATCTGCAGATCCTTGCGCATCCAGTCGACGGCGAATCCGAAATTGAATTTGTCCTCTATCATGGTGGGGCCGCGGTTGTCGAGCTGCCATGATTGCGCAGCGCCTTTCGAAATAACCTCGATGACTTTTTTGGCGTCGAGTCCGGCACGCAGCGCCAGGTTGAGGGCTTCGGCCAAACCCTGCACCAGGCCGGCAATGGCGATCTGATTGACCATCTTGGTCAATTGCCCCGATCCAACCGGGCCCATCAATGTGACGGCTTTCCCGTAATGCGCCATCACCGGCTGCACGATTGCAAATGCGGCGGGGTCACCACCGACCATGACCGTCAATATGCCTTTTTCCGCGCCGGCCTGCCCGCCCGATACTGGCGCATCCACGAAGCCAAACCCGGCGGCGCACGCGGCTTGATCCAACTCGCGCGCCACGTTTGCCGAGACGGTGGAGTGATCGGCGAATACCGCGCCCTTGCTCATGCCAGAAAAGGCACCGTCGGCGCCTGACGTTACCTGACGAATGTCGTTATCGTTGCCGACGCAGGAAAAAACGATGTCTGCGCCTTGTGCGGCGAGACGCGGCGATGCGGCGAGTTTGCCGCCGTATTGTTCGGCCCATGCCTTGGCTTTGGCGCCGGTACGGTTGTAGGCCGTCACGTCGTGCCCGGCCTGCGCAAGATGGCCGGCCATCGGGTAGCCCATTACACCCAAGCCGATGAATGCAAGTTTTCGTTTAGCGGTCATGCGTCGATCTCCGTGGACTTATCAGGAGCGAAACATTGTGCCACAAACGATACGGTTCCCTACGACCGGGGCAATTCAAACTCCCACCGCCAAGGACGCGGTGGAGGCAGAGGAACACGATCACTTGGCTTGGTCCAAAGTCTTACCCCGCGCACCGCTGCGTCCTTTGCGTCCTCTGCGTTGAGCGGTTGCGCTTCTAAAGCAGTGTCATTGGGAGCACACCGCTTTTGATCACCATCCGGAGTCGCGTTCGGCGGTGGCACCTATCTTGTGTACGCTCAGATCCGAGCCTTCGAATTCTTCTTCGGCATCCATGCGTATGCCAACCACGGCCTTGATCAGCCCGTAGACGATAAGCCCGCCTACCACCGCAATGCCGATACCGAGCAGTGTTCCAAGCAGCTGCGACATGAACGTGACTCCGCCCAGGCCGCCGAGGCTCTTGAGACCGAAAATGCCGCAGGCGATGCCGCCCCACGCGCCGCACAGGCCATGCAACGGCCATACGCCGAGGACGTCATCTATCTTGAAGCGATTTTGGGTAACGGTGAACATCACCACGAACAGTCCGCCGGCAATACCTCCGGTGGCCAGCGCTCCCAGCGGATGCATAAGATCGGAACCGGCGCACACGGCAACCAATCCGGCCAGCGGACCGTTATGCACGAAGCCGGGATCGTTACGCCCCATGATCATGGCCACCAGTATGCCGCCGGTCATGGCCATCAGTGAATTGACCGCCACCAGACCGCTGATCTTGTCCATCGTTTGCGCCGACATCACGTTAAATCCAAACCAGCCTATGGACAGGATCCATGCCCCTAACGCCAGAAAGGGAATGCTGGACGGCGGATGCGCGGAGATCCCGCCGTCCTTGGTGTAGCGACCGCGCCGCGCGCCTAGAAGCAGGACCGCCATCAGCGCGATCCAGCCGCCGACCGCGTGCACCACCACGGATCCGGCAAAATCATGGAATTTGGCGCCTGCGCTCGCTTCCAGCCACGCCTGCACGCCAAATTTGTCATTCCAAGCGATGCCTTCGAAAAACGGATAGATAAATCCGACCACGAGGAAAGTCGCGGCGAGCTGCGGGTTAAATTTCGCGCGCTCCGCGATGCCGCCCGACACGATGGCGGGGACCGCCGCTGCAAACGTCAACAGAAAAAAGAACTTCACCAGTTCATAGCCGTTTTTCTCAGCCAGTTGTTCGGCGCCGGTCATAAAAGTCACGCCATAGGCCACCGCGTAGCCGATGAAGAAATAGGCAATCGTGGATACTGCGAAATCACACAATATTTTGACCAGTGCGTTGACCTGGTTTTTCCTGCGCACGGTCCCGAGTTCCAGAAAAGCAAACCCCGAATGCATGGCCAGAACCATGATTGCGCCCAGTAGTATGAATAGTGTGTCACTGCTGCTTTTTATGACTTCCATGTCCATCCCCTTGATGAAAGAAACATAAACCTGTAAGCAACAATTATTCCAAATTACTAATATATTGTTTTTACTAACAATAATAATTATCTCGACTCAGAATTTTGATTTTCTGCCCAACAATAGTGCCTACTGAACTAGTTTTGCACTAATTTAGTGCGTCCGCATGCGCTTTACGCATCAGACAATGTAAATCATGCGTTGTCGAGGATAGTAACGTAACTATTTGAGTTGCCAGCGAAATACGTTTATATTCCTGTTGGCCTGCCTTGATATGCGTTAACAGTAAGGACACAAATGTCATGAAAATCTGACCGCTAATCAGATCCGTGATCGCGGGTATCGTACCCTTGTAGGGAACATGCAAAAAGTTGATGTTGGCCTACATCTTGATGCATTTCCGCTGTCAGATGTCCGCCGCTGCCACTGCCGGCGGAACCAAAGATCAACTGGCCCGGTCGCGCTTTGGCCAGCGCGACGAGGTCAGCCAGATTTTCTGCCGGCACGGACGGATGTATGCCCAGCACATAAGGCGTGGATGCAAACAATGTACCCGCCTCGAAATCGCGTGCCAGATTGAACGTCAAATTTTTGTAGGGGCTCTGGCCGATGGCAAGCGAAGCCGATACCGTCAACAGCGTATAGCCGTCCGGCGCGGCACGAGCTACCGCCTCGGCCCCGACATTTACCGCGGTGCCGCTGCGATTGGTGATCACGAACTGCTGCCCGAGCGCTTCAGAAAGTCGCGGCGTAAACAAGCGCGTCGCATAATCTCCGCCCGCGCCGGCCGAGAACGGCACCACGATACGCACAGCCTTTGATGGCTAGGTCTGCGCGCAGGTGTGGCTTGGCGGCCCTATCACCATGAGCGGCAACAAAACACACATGAGCCGGGCAAACAGCCGATACGCCACGGATCCCGTCTTTATGGGTTGCATCGCGATGCCTTTGCCGTCGTCAGTGCGGCATGGGCGTGGAGCCACCAAAGCCGCGCATGTCCGGACGCACCACCCTGAAGTTGCGTGCAAGATGCGGCACCCAGCCGAACCATACGTCACCGCTCTCGAAGTTTCCATGACGAAGCAGGACCGCTTCCGGCTTGAGCCACGGATCGGTGAAATCGTCGATCGAATAGTTCATCTCATGGCCAGGAGAAATCTGAATCCGTGGCATCTGTTATTCTTTCGATACTGCCATTGAAATACCATCTTTATGATATCGGTATACTCTACAAGCATAGCCTGAGCAAAAACTTGTCGTGTGCGTCGTGAAATGACGTACGAGCAATCGAATACCAAGAAAACCCTATGGCCCTTAAAATGATCTGTATCTCGCCTGCAAGCAATGCGGTGAGCGCAAATCCGGAACCCTTGTAGTTGACACGCTCGATTTTGACGCGTGCCATCGCCTTGAACATTTCCGCGGCGAGGT
>CANJQI010000086.1 GCA_947476215.1 Betaproteobacteria bacterium | reverse complement strand
TCTTTGTCAGTCCATCCGACGACGGTGGTTTGCTCGAATTGGGGCTGCCCTTGGACAACCGTGCTTCCAACTCTTCGACACGTGCCGTCAACAGTCGAACCTGCTCGATCAACGGGAACAGCATACGAACCAAATCGTCCTTTTGTTCGTGTGTAAGGCGCGAAAGATCGGGGAGTTCTTGCATGCTTCACATGCATACACTCTGCTCATAATTTGTACAATTGTTTCAGGCTCAATAGTGACAGGAAAGGTTGTTTAGATGACCGCTCGCCGGCTCAAGGTCGCCGTAGTAGGCGCCAGCATGAGCAATAGTCCCGACGGACGCGAGAAGTTCGCTATTCGTGCGCATTTGCCCGCGCTCAAGGTGCTGTCCGATCTCTTTGAAGTCATCGCGGTGTGCACCACTCGTATGCAGTCCGCGACGGCCACTGCGCGGCATTTTCAGATTCCGCATGCGTTCGACAACGTTGAACGCATGTTGAAGGAATTGCCGGAAATAGATGCCGTATGTGTGTGCGTGCAGCCTGCCGTGCATTATCAGGTGACGATGGCGGCTTTGCGCGCCGGCAAGCACGTCTACTGCGAACATCCGCTCGGCATCGCCACCGATCAGGCGCAGGAATTGTATGAGCTTGCCCGGCGTAACGGGGTTCGTACCATAGTCGGTCATGAATACCACTATGAGCCTGCGGTATTGCAGATGGCCGAGTCCGTGCGCAAAGGCTACATAGGGTCGCCGCTTGCCTTCAGCATTACTTACTTTCACAGTGGCCACATTGCGCCGCGGCCCTCGCATCGGCAATGGTTGTTCAACGCCGAGGTGGGGCGTCCGGCCTTTAGAACCGGTCACAGCCTGGAACGCGTCATCTCGGTGATCGGAGACGTCACGGATGTCAGCGCGGATATGGCCGTTCTCGTGCCTGAGCGTCCGAACCTGGACGGTGGTCCGCCGATGCGTACCACGCAGGTCAACAATCTGAATTTCCTGATGCGTGTGAACGGCAACGTGATGGGAACCATGCAGCACTGCATTACGGCGTGGTTCGGCACCGGGTGGGGTTTTCAGGTCTATGGCACTGAAGGCATGCTCATGCTCAAGGTGGAAGACGCGGGTGAGAAAAATACGGTCAAAGGCGATCCCAGGTCCGGTGAACTGAAGCTGTACGGGAATCGTGTCGACATGGCACAGTTGATGGCGAACCCCACCGCGCCGGAGTTACTGCAGCGTCAGTTCAAGGAGATACAGCCCGGGGCCAGTCATTACTACGTGACCGGTATCGACCATGGCCGTGCCACGTTTCCAGTCGCGCAAGCGTGGCATGCATTCGCCGCGGCGATATGCACAGGGACTGAGTGTGCGCCGAGTTTCCGCGATGAACTCAAGATTCATTGCCTGTGGGATGCGGCTGAAAAGTCCGCGCGCGACAGAACGTGGATCAAGGTTGATTACAGTCGTGCCGCAGTACCCGGCAATTGATGCGTAAGCGGCACTGGCGGCGGTTGTCATTTATTACTGATACGAAAGGACATATCTATGTATGAAGTTGTGTATCCATTGGGCAAATCCACCAACGTGGAACGAGGCGTGGCGTCGAAACTCAAGTCGCTCGAAGGCATGACCATCGCCGAATTGTCCAACCACAAGTTCGGCAGTGCGCTGACTTTCGAAGTGATCGAGAGGGTGCTGGGCCGGCGATTTCCAACGTTGAAGATTATTCCGCATAGCGAATTCGGCAATACCTATGGAAACGCCGAATCGGAGGTCGTCAAGGCATTGCCCGACAAGCTCAGGGCGCTCAAAGTGGATGCAGTCATCTCGGGTAACGCCGGTTGAGGGAGTTGCACGGCCGCGAGTTCGCGTGCCAGTGTCATCGCCGAAAATGCCGGAATTCCGAGCGTTACCATCGCGATAGAAGGTTTCACAAAAAGCGTAAGGGCGATCGCCCGCAATTCCGGGCTCGACAACATGCGCGTTGCGACTTACCCGGGCGTCATATCCACGCATTCGGAAGCGACTATTGTAAAAAACATTGAGGACCACCTGATTTCTCAAATTGAAGAACAGCTTACGTGTCACGAACCGGTGCGTATAGTCAGCGATCGATCGCCGGGAGACCGCGACACGGTGTTTCGCGGCAGCTTTGAGGAAATCAACCGGCATTTCCAGGACAATTCGTGGAGCGACGGCCTGCCTGTCGTGCCGCCTACGGTGGCGAAGATCGGGGAGTTCCTGCGATACACGGATCGCTCGCCTGACGAACTGCTGGGCGCCATGCATCCTAGCCAGGCGGAAGCAACCATCTGGAAAGTCGCCGTCAATGGTGTCATGGCGGGGTGCCGCCCGGAATACATGCCGATCCTGATCGCGATTGTGGAAGTGATGGCGGATCCCCAGTACGCGGTCAAGCATGGTGGCAGCACGCCGGGATGGGAGGCGATGATCATACTGAACGGTCCGATCGGCGATCAACTCGGATTCAATCACGGCATCGGAGTTCAGCGACCGGGCAATCAGGCCAACACCAGCATCGGGCGCTTCTATCGCCTTTTCTGCCGTAACGTGTTGCGCTTTCTGCCCGGAACCACCGACATGGCGACATTCGGCCAAATGTTCCGCGCGGTCGTGGCCGAGAACGATCAGGCGTGCATGGACATGGGCTGGCAACCGCTGCATGCCACGCGCGGGTTCGAGCGCGGGGACAGCGTCGTTACGCTTGCGTCCGTGCGTTCGGTCAGCGACCCGTTCTCGACCGCCGGCGAAAATGCCGAGCGTCATCTGGAATATATCGTGGACTGGGCCAAGCGCATGATGCACCCGTACCAGGCATCGGAAGGCTACGTCGAGACCAACGTGTTGCTGCTGACGCCCATCATCGCATCCATTATTGCAAAGGCCGGTTACTCGAAGCAGACGCTGAACGACTACATCATGAAGCATGCGGTGGTGAGCGCGCGTAAGTTTGAACATCTGATGACGCTGGGCGATGCGCAACCGCCGGGTACCACACTGCGCGATCTCGTGCAGCGCGGTGCAATGCCGGCGGCATGGGCAGAGTCAGACAATCCGCAACGCATGGTCCCGCTGATGTTGCCGGAAACGCAGTGGCTGGTCATAGTAACCGGCGATCCGACGCGGAACCGCTGCTGCATCCTCCGGCAAAACTTCAAGCAAGGCTACGCAACGAGCAGGAAGATTCAACTGCCGGCGCGTTGGGATGCAATGCTCGCGCAGGCCAAATCCGGCTCGCAGTCATGATTGATAAGCTTAAGGACAAGCGGTGCATACAGGTAGTCATGCCGTTTCTGGCCGCGCTGCTGGTTTTGGACATGTCCGTCGTTTCAGGACAGGAGTTTCCCACTAAACCTATTCGCATCGTCACCAGCACACCTGGCGGCGGTTCGGATTTCTCGTCGCGTATCATCGCACAGAATATTTCAGGTCCATTTGGGCAGCAGGTCATCGTCGACAATCGAAGCGGCGTCATCGGCCAGGAAATGGTGGCGCGAGCAGCGCCGGATGGGTACACGCTGATCGTGGACGGCTCCAGTTTGTGGATCGCGCCGCTGCTACAGCCCATGCCTTACGATCCTGTGCGGGACTTCGCGCCGGTGTCGCTGATAGGCGTGGTACCCAACGTTTTGGTGGTTCACCCATCTCTGCCCGTCAAATCGGTCAAGGATTTGCTTGCGCTGGCCAGGGCTCGCCCCGGTCAACTCAACTATGCCGCGGGCAATGCCGGCTCGGCGGCCCAACTCTCGGGCGAACTTCTGAAGTCGATGGCGAGTGTGGATATTGTGATGGTCCCTTACAAGGGTACCGGGCCTGCACTCAATGCGTTGCTCGGCGGCGAGGTGCAATTGATGTTTGCCACCGCTGGTTCGGTCACCATGCACCTCAGGTCGGGACGACTGCGTGGCCTGGCCGTGACCAGTTCTCAGTCTTCGCCGCTGGTGCCCGGTTTGCCCACTGTTTCAGCGACCGGCGTGCCCGGCTATGAAACCGAATCTTCGACCGGCATATTCGCGCCAATCAAGACACCCGCAGCCATCATCGCCCGGCTCAATCAGGAGATCGTTAGATCGCTAAACAGGCCCGACGTCAAGGAAAAATTCTTTAATACCGGTATCGATATTGTTGCCAGCACGGCGGACGAATTCGCGAGGGTCATCAAGGCCGATATGACCAAGCTGGGGAAATTGATCAGGGATGCCGGTATACACGGGCAATGACGGTACTGCTTTCCGATGCGCGCGGCAGAAATCACGCGCATCCGATCACGGCTTCATCACGACTTTCTCGACTGCGTAAGTATCTCTAGCAGTCTGTTGAAAATCGATTCGTCACGCCGGCGGAGGCCGGTGTCCAGTGAACGCGAGTGAATCGAATCAACACCTTACTGGAAGCCGGTTTTCACCGGCATGACGGAATGGTAAACACTGTGACAAATTTCAACAAACTGCAAGTCAAGTATCGTCCTTCATTTTGACGTGCCGGTTGCCATTACGTCATGTAGCGTGAAAATCTTCCGGCATTGGCTCTGGCATTTTCATCCGTGCGCACATTGATGACGGCTGGAACCCCTTTTTTCGTGGCTGCACTGGCGCGCTCCAGCGCGGGGCGGATATCCTGCGGTTTGTCCACATACTCGCCGTGGCATCCAAAGACTTCAGCCATTTTCTCGTATCGCGTATAGCCGAGGTGGCTGCCGGTTCTCTTGCGCTGCCCGTCCGCGGTCCAGCCGCCGTTCAAACTGATGATGGTAATGACGGGCAGTCCATGTCGTGCCGCGGTGTCGAGCTCCATGCCGTTGATGCCGAACGATCCGTCGCCGTGCAGGCAGATGACCTGTGAATTCGGAGACGCCGCTTTGGCACCCAGCGCATAGGGGAGACCTACGCCCATGGTTCCAAAAGTGCCTGAGTTCAGACGATGACCGGGCAGAAAAGTCGGAATCGACACGCGGCCATACTCGAGTATCTCGCGGCCGTCGACCACCATGATCGCGTCGCGGTCCATGAAGTCCCGGATTTCCTTGCATAGTCGCAAGGGATGGATGGGAATCTGATCATTCGCAAGCTTGACCACCTGCGCCTGGCTGCGTTGCTGATGCGCTTCGCTTAGATAGCGTCGCCATGCATCGAACATCTCCGGTCGGATGCGGTGATTATTGGCCTCATTGAATTGTTCGACCACGCGCCTGGCATCGCCTACCAGCCCTATATCCAGACGCGGCGTAGTGGCGATTTCGGCCGGGTCGATGTCGATACGTATGATTTTCGCGTTCGCGTTGAAGCGCGGCGAACGCATATGCCACAGGACATAGTTGACGCGTGTGCCGACTATCATCACCAGGTCGGCTTCCTTGAAGGCGACGTTGCGCGCAGTGAGGTAACAGTATTCGTGATCCTCCGCGACCGCGCCGCGGCCTTGTGGCGTGGCATAGAACGGAATACCGGTCTGATCGACGAAAGCCTTGAGCGCGGATGACGCTCCCGACCAGATGGCGGCGCCGCTACCCCATACCAGGATGGGTTTTTTGGCGGCTGCCAGCATGGCAATGGCGCGATCCACCATCACCGGATCGGCCCCTGCGCGCGCCTGCTGCCTGTCGCGATCATAGTCGGGCCATGCCACGGTGCTCTCGTCGATTTCTCCGTGTACGACATCACCGGGTATATCCAGATAGACGGGGCCGGGCTTGCCCGAACTGGCGGTCTGAAATGCCTTGTTGACCAGTTCGGGAATACGCCGCGTTTCGTTGATCCGTTCCGCCCATTTGGTGAGCGGGCGCATCGCGGCGACCTGGTCGAATTCCTGAAATGTTCCATTGCCGATTTCCTGCGATGAACACGACCCTCCCATCGCCACGACCGGCGTGCAGTCCACCAGCGCGTTGCCTAGCCCGGTGCCGAGATTAAGCGTGCCGGGGCCGGATGCCGCCATGCAGAAGCCGGGAAAGTTACGCACCCGCGCATAGCCGTGCGCCATCATGGCGGCAGCCTGTTCGTGTCTGACGTCGATCGCGCGTATGCCTGCCTGCGCACACGCGTCTTCCGATGACTGCATGGGCCCGCCCATCAGGAAAAACATGGTGTCCACGCCCTGCCGTTTTAAGGATTGCGCGAGTATTTCGTAGCCTTTGATGGTCATTGCAGTACTCCTCTTTGTTAACTGGTGTAGTCCAATATGGGATGGGCTGAGGGCGTAGTCAGGACAGTAACGCCGGTTTCAGTCGGCGCGGATGTTGGCATCCTTGATAACCGCTGCCCATATATCTGTTTCTGTCTTGATGCGGGCTGCGAGTTCCTGCGGCGTGCTCGACATGATTTCCAGTCCCTGGCGTGCGACTGCCTCACGCACATCTGCGTTTTCGAGAGTTCTGATGGTCGCTTCGCGCAGCCGCTTGATAACGCCGGCAGGCGTTTTTGCCGGTACCAGCAGGACGTCCCATTTGCTGAAGTCGAATCCCGGAAATCCAGATTCGGCGACCGTGGGCACGTCGGGTAGTAGCTTGGAGAGAGTCGCGCTGGTGTTTGCGATCGCACTGAGCCGTCCCGCCTTTACACTGGGCATGGACTCGGTAACGCTGCCGAACAGGACCTGGGTCTCCGCGCTGAGAACGGCCGCCAACGACGGGCTGCCGCCTGTGTAGGGCACGTGGTGCAGACTCACGCCAGCGCGTTTCTTGAACAGTTCCGCCGTCAGGTGCGCAGGTCCGCCTATGCCGGAAGACGCGTAGTTGATCACCCCGGGCTTGGCTTTTGCGAGCGCAATGAAGTCGCTGAGCGTACCGGCTTGCACACCCGGATGGAGCTGCACCAGGAACTGGGCGACATCCAGCGTAGTCACCGGCAACAGATCGTGCTGCATGCTGAACGACAATCGGCAAAGGTTGGGATTGACCGTCAAAATAGTGTTAAACCCCAGCAATACCGTGTTCCCGTCCGGTGCGGCTCGGACCACGATTTCCGTACCCACGTTGCCGCCCGCACCCGCGCGGTTGTCCACGATCACCTGCTGCCTCAGTGCCTCTCCCAATTTGGGTGCGATGATGCGTGCGAGCGTATCCGTGCCGCCACCTGCGGCGGTCGGTACTGCTAGCCGTATCGGATGTGTCGATTCGGCCGGTTTATCCGCGGCACAGACCAGGGTGTTCAGGATGGTTGCGCATCCCGCCGCGATTAGACGCCGAAATCCATGTGAATTCACGATGTAACCCTGAACGGCAGCGCCGGCATGATGTGCATCGCTGGCGCGGCCGGCACTGCCCGAATGACTCGATGGGTTAAAGGGTAACACTGCGATCTATAGAATATCAATCCTGGATATGGAGCATGGGATATGCTCTCCGTGGGGCGAACATAAATGCCTTACCCTTGAGGTAAGATAGCGGCCATTAAAGTGGCTGGCATCGGAGTTGATAGGAAAACTTCCGTTGCAGTGACGATTCATCATGGGCGCGAGCATCGCGCGTTCGGTGTTAACAGGAGACTCAGCAAACATGGAAAAGGCGCTGGCAGGATATCGAGTGCTTGATATGACACATTTTCAGGCAGGTCCATCGTGCACCCAGATCATGGGCTTTCTGGGCGCGGATGTGATCAAACTGGAATCGCACAGTGGCGACATTACGCGCAAGTCCGGGCGCGATGTTCCGGATGCGGACAGTTTGTATTTCGCGGTACTGAACTGCAACAAACGCGGCATAAAGCTGGATGTGAAGTCCGACGACGGCAAGAAAATCTTCTCTCAATTGCTGGCGAAGGTTGATGTTCTGGTCGAGAACTTCGGGCCCGGAACTTTGGACAGGCTGGGTTTCACGTGGGAAAAGATGCACGAAATCAATCCGCGTCTGATAGTCGCGTCGGCCAAGGGATTCGGCAGCGCCGGACCCTACTCAAAGTTCAAGGCACTGGAGGCCATTGCGCAGGCCATGGGAGGCGCAATGAGCACGACCGGATTTCCCGGCCAGGCTCCACTGACCAGCGGTGCATATATCGGTGATTCCGGCACGGGTGGCAACCTTGTGACCGGGGTGCTTGCCGCCTTGCTGCAGCGCGAGCGCACGGGGCTGGGCCAGCAGGTCGAAGTTGCGATGATGGACACGGTCGTCAACCTGTGCCGTCTGAAAGTCATGCACCACCAGCAGGAAGTCAACAAACATGCCATGGCGGAAAAAGCTGGCGCGCCACATATCGATCCCGACTCGTGGTATGTCAAACGGACCGGCAATGTGAGTTCCGGAACCCGGCAGGTCGGCACGACATTCAAGTGCGCGCCCGGCGGCGAAAACGACTACGTTTACACGTACATCGTGGACAAGCCGGAATTGTGGCGTGTGCAGTGCGAGGCGATGGGTCACGAAGAACTGGTCAACGATCCGCGCTTTTCAACACCCGAGGCGCGTTACAAGAATCAGTACGAAATGTTTCCGCTGATCGAAGACTTCTTCATGACGCACACCAAGTGGGAAGTCATGGAACTGTTTAATAAAAATGGGATTGCGTGCGGCGCCGTGCAGAGCAGCGCGGACATTCTGAACAGCGATCACCTCAAACAGCGCGACATGGTGGTCGAGGTCCAACATCCGCAACGCGGGACATTTGTCAACGTCGGGTGCCCGATCAAATTGTCGGCGTCCCCGGTGGAGATTACCGCGCCGCCGTTGCTGGGCGAGCACTCGGAACAGGTGCTGGCTGAACTGCTGGGATATACGGCGGAGCAGATCGGCGGTTTTAAGGAACGCAAAGTCATTTGACGAGGCGCGGAGTTACGCGCCGAGCGCCTTGTCCGGATCCGGATTAGATGTGACGGGATGCGGCGCGCCTGGTCACAAAGCTATCCGAACAAGACTATCCGCATAATGAGCTCGGAAGCACGCGGCGGTAATGACTTTGGGGCGCGCGTTATCGCGCAGGCGCTGACAGCGAGTCTGGGTCAGCAGGTCATAGTCGAGAATCGTCCCGCGCGCCTGATCGGCGAGTTCGGACTCAGCGCATCGCCCGACGGCTATACCTTGTTCGTGGCCGGCAGTGTTTTTGTGATCGGTACGTTGCTGCAGACGTCGCACTACGACCCGGTCAAGGATTTTTCCTCTATCACGATGCTGGCGCGCGCCCCGAACGGGCTGGTGGTTCATGCGGCGGTGGCGGCGAAGTCTGTTAAAGATTTGATTTCATTGGCACAAGAGCGTCCGGCCGCAATCAACTATGTGACCGGCGGCGCGGGGTCATCGGCGCATCTCGCGGCGGAATTGTTCAAGTCCATGACCGGACTTAACATCGTTCGCATCAACTACAAAGGCAGCGGACCGGCCCTTAACGATCTGATTGCCGGCCAGGTGCAGATGATTTTCGCCTCAGTGAGTTCAACGTCGTCGCATGTAAAGTCCGGCGGGATACGGGCGTTGGCGTCCGGCAGAGCGCAGCCGTCGAGACTGCTGCCCGATTTACCTACCGTTGCCGCAACCGTGCCCGGCTACGAATCGGCTGCGATATCGGCATTGTTCGCACCTGCCAAAACGTCGGTGACACTCATCATCCGGCTCAACACCGAAGTCGTGCGCATACTGAAGCAGGTGGATGTAAAGGAACGGTTCTTCAATACCGGCGTGGAAATCGTCGGCGATACGCCGGCGGAATTGACCGCCAACATCAAGGCGGAGCTGGTGCGCATGGGCAAGGTCATCGCGGAAGCCGGCATACGCGCCGAATAGGTTGGACGAGGCGCACGATGTTATCGTCGGCGTTCTCGCGATAGTCGTAGTAGGGCGCAATAGCGTAGCGTATTGCGCCGAAGGGTGGCAATGCACCGCTGGTGGGTTACGCTCCGCTAACCCACCCTACAAAAGGGCGTCACCTAAATTGGTGACTGACGTAATAGATGTTGCTTATGCGCCGGGGCGCGCCTTGTCATCGACCGGCGTTCTCGCGATATCGCGAATTACGCAACAACTGCCCCGGCAGCGCGCCGGTATGGCGCCCTTCGTCGAGCAATACCTGGCCATTGACGATGGTGTAGTGGACGCCGGTTGCCAGTTCCCGCGTGCGCCATGCACCGGCCGGCAGATCGTGAACCACGTCCTCGGGCAAAGGGTTGATGGTCTCTGGATCAAAGATTGTAATGTCCGCGGCGAGGCCGGGGCGCAGCAAACCACGATCGTAAATTCCGAACACTGATGCTGAATCGAAGGTCAGTCGTTTCACGCCCTGTTCCAGGGGCATGATGCCTCTTTCGCGCACCCAGTAACCGAGGAAACGGGTACTGAATCCATAAGCACTCTGGAACTGCACATGCGCGCCGCCGTCGGACTGCCCGATATAGACATGCGGCGAATTGAGTATGGTGGCATTGACCTCGACGTCGTTCTTCTGGCTTTCACGCTGAAACACGGTATCGAGATTTTCCTCGACCGCCAAGTCCAGAAATGCATCTATGATGCCCTTGCCCTGGGATTCCGCGAGATAACGCAGGGTCTTGCCCTGATAAATCTGGTTCTTGGGCAGCACCGTTTTATAGACGCGGTAGTAGTCATACCAGCCCGGGCCCAGCGCCAGATGCCGGTTGGTAATGTTGGTCGACCACTCGATGACTTCCTGATGCAGCTTCCTGCGCACCTCGGGATCGCGGTACGCGCGCAGCTTCTCTTCGTCCGTCATCAGCAGGATGGGGTGCCACGTAGGGATGCCCTTGAACTGCTGCGCATTGCGCATGGTGAAGCGACTGGTCTGCAGCACCGTATTGGATTGCGGATTGGCGCGTATGCCGGCCTTGACGCTTTCTTCCAGCAGCGCCAGCTGCTTTTTCCATGCCTCGGGCTGCTTGGCTCTTTGCGTCAGCCGGTTGTAAATAACCTGACGGCCCGTGGCCTCGGACAGGCGGGTCATCAGCCGCGTGCGTTCCTCGGCGTCGGAACCACCGCCCGCCTGTATCACGCCGGTGCCCAGTTCAGCGAGAACGTCACCGAGCGCAAACAGTTCCTCTTCTTCGGCCCACAATGAGGGGATTTTCACGCCCTGAGGGTCGTAGTGCCCTTCATTCTTGTTGAATGACAGCCCCAGGGCGCCTGCGCCCATTCCGTCGCGCACCGCGTCGCGCATCGCCTCGATCTCCGTGCGTGTTGCAGCGCGGCTCTGGCTTTCATCGCCCATCACGTAATGGCGCACGGCGGTGTGGCCGATGAGATTGCCGACATTGATGCCGAGGCGCTTTTCGATGGCGGCCATGTATTCGGGTATGGTTTCCCAGTTCATGTCCACCGTCTGCAGCGTCTCCATGGGTATGGCTTCGACGTAGGACAGAAATTCGGCGAGCCTGTTCTTGGCGTCGGGGCGCACCGGCGCCAGCGCCAGCGAGCAGTTGCCGATAATGACGGTGGTGGCGCCGTGATAGCACGAGAACGAACACAAGGGATCCCAGGTGACCTGTGCGTCGTAGTGGCAATGGGTGTCGATGAATCCGGGTGCGACTACCAGGCCGCCGGCATCTAGCGTGCGTGCGGCCGCCCCGCGCAGCTTGCCGATCTCCACAATCTTGCCGTTGCGTATGCCTAGGTCCCCCGCAAAGGCAGGGTTCCCCGAACCATCAATCACGCGGCCGTTTTTGATCAGCAAGTCATAGGGCATAACTTCTCCGATTCAAACAGGTATTACGAATATTAATCGTCGATAAACACTGAACCATTCTCTATCCTGACCGGAAAGGTCCTGACCGAGCCATCACCGTCGGACTCCACGACATTACCATCGTCGAGACAAATGATCCATTCGTGCAACGGACATTCGACTCTGCAGCCGGTTACCTGTCCTTTGGACAGTGGCCCCCCTTTGTGCGGGCAACGGTCCAGCAGTGCGTATACCTCATTGTCCTCGGTGCGGAACACGGCGATGTTGCCATGGGCACTGGCTGCCGTGCGTGCGCCGGGTTGAGGGATTTCATTGACCGCACAAATCAGCCGCCACATATTCCGATTTCCCCGTATCTGTTACAGAACAACCTGCCGGATCAGCGTCGACATGCGCTTCAGATTCTGCAAACGGTCGACGATCCGGTCTATCTTCCGGACTCGTTCCGTGGGCAACACTTCCGACGCCAGGCCATGAAATTTTTGCAGAAGTTCATCGCGTGGCACGCCGCGCTCGGGTTCCCACTTGGGAATATCGACCTGTTTTTCGAAAGATCTTCCGTCTCGCAATCGCATCGTCACCCTCGCCGGCGCTTGCGCCGGATATAGCTTCGTCAGCGCATCGTCCGCGCTTACGTGGACTTTCTTTGCCAGTGCGCGCGTATTCGGATCCGCGATCTTCTCACGACGGTACTGGCGCGGCCCCAACGCCCTGTCCTCAATGATAACAGCGAGCATGTAGGGCAGGCTGAATTGACAGGTGATAAATGTGCTGCCGGGTTCCGGAAACCGCAACCCTACCTCCCGCGCCGATCGGGCGAACGTCTGCACTTCGACGCCATCCACCGATTCGGGGCGAATGTCGTTTTCCACCACCAATGCCAGGGCAGCCTCAATTGCGCTGTGCGCAAGGCGGCACGCGGCATAGGGTTTGAAGTACACATCCATGATCAGGTATTTTTCTCCAAGGCCTTTGGTCAGCCAGCCTGTATCGGGGTCCTGGCTGAACAAGTTGCAGAAACCCAGAAAACGGGGCGGCGTGCCGAGCAGGATTTCCTCGCATCCTGTAAATCCTTTTTGCGCCAGCAGGGCGGCCTCGACGGCTGTTTTCGCCGCTTGCCCGCCAAGAACCGGTTTGATGGTGGGTCCCCATACGCTTTCACGCGATGAAATGGGCAGTGTGCAGCCTGCAATTCCCATGGCATTCAGGAGCTGCTCGCCGTCCAGGTCCAGCAACTTGCCGACGGCGAGGGCTGCCGCCAGCGTTCCGGCAGGGCCGGTCTTGATGGAGCCTACACTTTTTTCGGAAGGCAGCGATGCCGCGATCCGTATCATGACTTCGTAACCAGCGACCAGCGCAGTCAGAAATTCCTTGCCGTTCTTTTTCGAGTACTCAGCGGCTGCGAATATCGCCGGCAGGATGACCGATGCCGGATGGCAGTTGCCATAGCTGACGCCGTCCTGAATTTCCAGCACTTCGGTAAAGTATCCATTCGCAAATGCGGCATTACGGAATGAGGTCTTGTGGCCCCACCCCATGAGCGTGCATTCCCTGCGGTCGCCGAGATCGCGCACCCACTCCGCGATCATCCTGGATTCGTCGACGGGGTATGCGCCCAGCACGCAACCCAGGTAATCGCGGACGCAGTCCTTGGCTTTTGCGACCACCTTTCTCGGAAGGTCCTCATAGGTCAATGCGGCGACATAGTGGGCGAGCTGTCTGGAAACCATGTGTCATGTTCCTTTGCAAGGAGACTATCGTTCCGGCGACCGGCAACGCTGATTAGCGCGTCGGGTTTGCGGGTCCGGCTGCGGCATCTTCAACTCAGCAATCCGGAGGGGTGGAATTAACTGTTAAGATCGCATGATATTACGTTGACGCAAGTTTTGAAAAGAAAGAAAGGAACACGCCAGGCTATGTTCAGCATTCGATGCCCATCGCGGTTGGTCCTGTATCTGTTGGTCTTGACAGCCGGTACCTTGAATGTGTCGGCGCAATCGTACCCCAGCCGCTCGGTTCGGCTTATCGTGTCGGTGGCGCCGGGCGGCGGCATGGACTTCGTCGGACGTCTGGTTGCGGCCAGGCTCAGTGAAACGATGGGGCAGCCCGTCGTGGTCGACAACCGCGTGGGCGCCGGCAACATAGTCGGCACCGAGATCGTGGCGCGCGCCGCGCCGGACGGTTATACGCTTACGATGGCCAACAATAGCAGCCATGGCGTGGAACCGGCGCTCAAGTCGAAACTTCCTTACGACGTGATCAAGGATTTCACGCCTATCGTCGTGATTGCATCCGCGCCGCAGTTGATGGTCATCGGCAATACGCTACCCGCAAAGTCGGTCAAGGAGTTTGTAGCGCTCGCGAAGAGCAAACCGGGTCAGCTCAATTTCGGTTCCGGTGGTCCCGCGACACAGACGCACCTGGCGGGAGAAATGTTCATGCATGTCAGTGGCACCCGCCTGACCCACGTACCATACAACGGGGTAGGTCCGGCGTTCACGGCGCTGCTGGGCGCCGAGATTCAGCTCTTGTTCGCCCCGACCACGGGTGCGATGGCGCATATCCAGGCGGGCCGGCTCCGGGCGCTCGGTATCACGGGCACCAAACGCTCACAACTGGTCCCCGACATTCCGACTTTGAGCGAACAGGGCATCAGCGGTTTCGAGGCCGGCGCGTGGTACGCGTTGCTGGGCCCCGCGCATTTGCCGAAATCCGTCGTGACGCGCCTGAATCAGGAAGTGGTGAAGATGGCGAATACTCCCGAATTCAAACAAAGATTGATAACGGTGGGTGCCGAGGCGGTCGGCAGTACCCCGGAAGCGTGCGCGCAAGTCATCCGCGACGAAATTGCGAAATGGACCAAACTGGTCAAGGATACCGGCATACGGGTTGATTGATTACCGGCAGCTACGTTCCTTGCCGGCATTTACGCGCTAGCAGGCTTTCGCTTAAGATACGTCCACTGCCGTTGTAATCCAAAAAATCAGTCTTAGCGAGGGAAAATATGCCTACAACCATGTCGGGTACTTTTACTGAAATAATATTTGCACGTTTCGATGTGGGTGAGGACCTGCGCCTCGGTTTGATGAATGTTATCAAGGACAAGGACATCAAGTCCGGCGTTGTGTTGTCCATTACCGGTGCGCTTGAAAACGCGCGGCTGCATCGGTTCCGCGCGGTGGGCGAGCCAAGCATCACCACCGAAACGGTGGAAATGGGCGGCCCGCTGGAAGTCAGCGGGCATGGCATCATCGGGCAGATGGACGCACCGGGATTCGGCAAGACGCCGTTTGGTGCCGAGGGCGAATTTGTGCATCAGGAACCCTATCTGCATGTGCATCTGACCGCGACCTCGGCGCAGCAGACGCTGTGCGGTCATCTGATGAACGGCGCGATTGTACGGTCACTGCATCCGACGTCGCATTTTACCGTCGTCATCGGCCGCATAGCCGGCGCGGGCATCGTCATGACCGGCGAGCCCATGCCTGGCAACAAGGCGCGCTTTGGTCATGAGCTGGTAACACTTTGAGATTGAGGAGAATTGCGAATGAGTGGGAAGCGTAACCTGGTGAGCTTGAGCATCTTGGTCCTGTTGTTGGGCATATTCGCCGCAGGCAGCCAGGCGCAATCATTCCCGACGCGGTCGATACGCATCATCGCGCCGTTCGCGCCGGGCGGGGGCGTAGATCTGATCGGACGCATGCTCGGTGCCAAGCTCAGTCTCGGCGACAGTCTGGGGCAGCCGGTCATCATTGAAAACCGCGATGGGGCTGGTGGCTCAATCGGCACCGAACTCGCGACGCGGGCGACACCGGATGGCTACACGCTGGTGCTGGGCAATAGCAGCACGCATGGCGTCAATCAGGCCTATTCGAAGCTGAAATACGACAGCGTCAAGGACTTCACGCCGATTACACAGATTGCCGGTGCACCGCTGCTGCTGGCGAGCAGCAGTTCGTTCCCGGCCCGAACGGTCAAGGAGTTCATCGCCGTCGCCAAATCCAGGCCGGGCCAGATTAATTATGGATCGTCGGGCAAGGGGTCGGTGACGCACCTCACGATGGAGTTGTTCAAATATGTGACCGGCACCAACCTCGTCGAGATTCCCTACAAGGGTGTAGGGCCGGTATTTACGGCGGTATTGGCCGGTGAGGTGGAAACGCTGATCGTCGCTGTCACGACCTCGATGCCGCATGTGCAGGCGGGACGCCTCAAAGCGCTTGGGATTACCGGGGAAAAACGCACGCCGCTGTTGCCAGATGTTCCGACCATGGCCGAACAGGGCGTCACGGGATTCGAGACCAACTACTGGTACGGCATGCTGGGCCCCGCGGGCATACCCAAACCGATCGTGGCGCGACTCAACAAGGAACTGGTGAAGATCATACACACACCGGAATTCTCACAGAAGATGCTGGGCGAAGGCGCGGAACCGGTCGGTAACTCGCCTGCGGAGTTCGAGAAAATCATCAGGAGCGAACTCGCAAAATGGACCAAGCTGGTCAAGGACGCGGGCATACGCGCTGAATAGCAGTTTGACCGCGATTGTGTCATCGTGCGCAGCGCTGTTTGAAAAACATAATAAAAACAAATGCTTAAATTTCAGTGGCGCGTGGGCCATGATGAGTTCCGGATTTGATGGTTGTGGGTCGAGAGGGCATGCATGAAATACAAAGATGAATCGCGTTTGGCACGTGTCGTGCCACCGCTATCGGCATTGATGGTGATCGCCGGCCAACTGGTCGCGACGGCAGCGTGCGCGCAGGGCATCGACGCCGCGAAAAACTATCCAAGCAAGCCGATCCGTATCGTCGTGCCGTTTACGCCGGGCGGATCGAATGACATTCTTGGCCGTTTCGTCGGACAGAAACTGACCGAACGGTTGGGCCAGCAGACCGTGATAGACAATCGCGCTGGTGGTGACGGCATTACCGGCACCGATTACGTCGCACGCGCAACGCCGGATGGATATACGTTACTGGTGGTTTCAACCACATTCGCAATGAATCCTGCAATACGCGCTGTGCCTTTTGATCCGTTGAAATCGTTTACCGCAATATCGCTGATAGGCTCAGGCCCCAATCTGTTGGCGACCATGCCCGCGTTGAACGCCAATTCGGTCAAAGATCTGATTGTAATGGCCAAGTCCAAACCGGGCCAATTACGGTACGCAGGCACCGGCGGATTCAATCAGTTCGGCGGCGAGCTTTTCAAGCTGATAACCGGGACGGACATGTTGCATGTGTCTTACAAGGGCAGTGCGCCGGCCATCCTGGACGTGCTGTCGGGCAATGTCGAAGTCATATTCAATGCGTTGATGCCGCTGTTGCCACACGTGCGCTCGGGCAGGCTGAAGGCGCTCGGTGTCGGCGGTGCCCGGCGTGCCGCAGTGCTGCCTGAAGTGCCGACTATCGCCGAGGCCGGCGCGCCGGGTTACGACGGCAGCGTATGGTGGGGCATACTCGGTCCGTCCAAAATGCCCAATGCTCTGGTGATGCGCCTGAATTCCGAGATTGGGTCCATTCTGCGCGATCCGGAGGCAGCGAAACGCCTCGCTGCGGAAGCGGCCGAGCCCATTATTGTCAGCCCCGATGCCTTCCGCACGCTGATCGCGAACGATATCGCCAAATGGGCGAAAGTCGCCAAGACAGCCGGGATCAAGGCCGAGTGACGCTGTTGCGCCCGTAAACCCTGAATAAATTCGCCTGAAGGAGACCGCACCATGAGAGAAATAAAAATTGTCGATCAGACTTTTCGCGACGCACACCAGTGCTTGTGGGCATCGCGCATGACGACGGCCATGATGCTGCCTGTTGCAGAAAAGATGGATCGCATCGGATTTGCGGCGATTGATCTATCCGGTGGCGTACATATTGACGTTGGCGTGCGCTACCTCAAGGAAAATCCGTGGGAGAAGAACAGGCTGATGTCCCAGAAAGTGCGGCGCACGCCGATGATATGCGCGATACGCAGCCGCGGCGGACAGGGATTCGGCGTTGTGCCCAACGACATCTCGCTGTTGTGGATAGAGTGCCTGATACGCAGCGGCATGAAGATCTTCCGGGTTTTTGATCCGCTTCTGGATCTCGACAACAATTTCTATCAGCTTAAATATGCGAAAGAGTTAGGTGCATATACCGTTGGCGTGCTGGCCTACGGCCACAGTCCGATTCATACTGACGAGCTTTATGCGCGAAAAGCAAAAGAGCTCGTTGCGGGTGCGCGCGTCGATGCCGTCATGCTCAAGGACGCGCCTGGACTGCTGACACCGGAGCGCGTGCGCACGCTGGTGCCGGCGATCAGGAAAGCAATTGGCAACGTAACTCTTGAATTGCATACGCATTGCACCACCGGACTGGGGCCGCTGGTAACGCTTGAGGGCGCAAGACTGGGCGCGGACATGGTGCATACATCGATCGCGCCGCTTGCCAACGGCGCGGCGCAGCCGGCCACGCAGACCATAGTGCGCAATCTGCGCGACATGGGCTACACCGTCAATGTCGACGATGCGCTGATCGATGAAGTGAGCCGGCATTTCACGAAAGTCATCGCGAACGAAGGCAAGCCCGCAGGCGTGCCCGCCGAATATGATGCGATACACTTTGAAACTCAGGTGCCGGGCGGCATGATCAGCAACTTCAAGGCGCAACTTGCACAGGCCGGCCTTGCGCACAAGCTGGACGAGGTTCTGCACGAGTGCGCGCGCGTGCGCGGCGAACTGGGCTGGCCCATCATGATCACACCGTTCTCGCAGTACGTAGGTACTCTCGCGGTGCTCAATGTCGTGCAGGGAGAGCGATACAAGATAATTCCTGACGAGGTCAAGAAATACGCGCTGGGTTACAACGGCAAGCTGCTTGCGCCCATAGCGCCGAACGTGCTGGATCGCATCATGGAAAATGGTTCGCAGTCGATTGCGCATACGCCGCCGGTGCTGGAGCCCGGCGTGCCGGCACTGCGCAAAAAGTACCCCAACATGAGCGATGAGGAGCGTCTCTTGCGGTACACCTATTCCGAATCGCACGTGGACGATATGCTGGCGGCGGGCGCGATCAAGACCGACTACGAATTTGATCTGCCGGTGGCGCGCCTGCTCAAGGAGATCGCAAAACGTCCGAAGCTGGCGCGCGTGCACATTCGGAAAAAGGACCTGGTTCTCGACGTGCGCGGCAAGAGCGTTCGTGCCTAATTGTCCACAGCACCGGAAACTCGTGTTGAGTAGAGAAAGTAGTTAGTGCTGATCGCCGACGCGCAGGTGCACGTGTGGGGCCCGGATACGCCGCAGCGTCCGTGGGTGCCGGGACTTACACCTCATCGTGCCGTGCCGCTGGACGCCGAGGGATTGCTGCGGGAAATGGATGTCGCGGGCGTGCAGCGAGCCATACTGATACCCCCGTCCTGGGATGGCGGTCGCAATGATCTGGCGTTAGAGGCGGCACAACGATATCCGGACCGCTTTGCGGTCATGGGGCGCATCGATACGCAAGCGCCCAACGCGCCGCAGTTTATGGCCACCTGGCGCACGCAGCCCGGCATGCTGGGTTTCCGCTGCAGCTTCAACCGCCCGCACGAAGCCGCGGCGCTCCTCGACCAGAGTCTGGAACCGCTGTGGAGCGCGGCCGAAGTGCACGCCGTGCCGGTCATGATTTTTACCACGCATGACAAACTGCACTACATCGACGACATAGCCGGGCGCCATCCACAACTGAGAATCGCGCTGAGTCACCTCTCGCTGCCGATGTGGAAGAAGGATGACGAGGCGTTCGCGAATCTGGATTTGCTGCTGGCGTTGGCCAAACGGTCCAACGTCGCCGTCAAGGCGAGTGCACTGCCCGCTTACACCGACGATAGCTACCCGTATCGCAAGCTGCATGGCTATCTCAGACGCGTGGTCGATGCATACGGTCCGCGCCGCGTCTTCTGGGGTACCGACCTCGCGCGCCTGCCATGCGCTTACTCACAGGCGGTAAAGATGATCACCGAGGAGATTTCATGGCTGACTGCGGAGGACAAGGCATGGATCATGGGCCGCGGACTGTGCGAGTGGCTGCGTTGGAAGTAGTGCAGGCGGCACGATATGGCGAATGAAACTCGGGCGCTCGCTCATTTTGCCGCGGATCTCGATTACACGCAGATTCCGGATCACGTGCGTGCGCGTGCAATCGATCTCATCGTCGATCAGATAGGCTGCGAGATCGGAGGTTCGGCTCTGCCGTGGTCACGGCAGGTTTGCGCGACTTATAGCCGCGCTGGCGGCGCACCCGAAGCGACGGTCGTAAAGCACGGGCAGCGTCTTCCGTTGTGTTCGGCCGTATTCATCAACAGCACCTTCGGGCATGCGTTCGAATACGACGACCGCAATCCGCTCTTCTATGGCCACCCCGGACCCGAACTGGTACCTTCGATGATAGCCACCGCAGAGCGCGAGCACACACCTGGCCGCGAATTCCTCGCCGCTTTTGTTGCCGCGTATGAAGTCAGGGGGCGCGTCAGTTGGGCCGTTGCGGAAGATCTGCTTGAGCACGGCGGTCCGCAGTTTTCCACCGCGTGCGGTCCGTATAGCGTGGCCGCTGGCGTCGCCCGTTTGCTGGGGCTGGATGCCGACGGCATACGCAACGCGCTCGCGATTGCCGGCACATTTTCGGGCGGTCTCATGCAGTACGATCATGGCGGTGGTTCGGTGAAGCGCATTTTTCCCGCGGTTGCGGCGAGCGGCGGCATACAGTCCGCCTGCCTGGCACAGGCTGGCATGACGGGGCCCGAAGGCATACTCGAAGGCGCACGCGGATTTCTGAAGATATACGGCAAAACGTACCGGCCCGAGCGGCTCGTTGCGGATTTTGGCGGGAAGTGGACGCTGGAGACTGCGTGTTTCAAGCCGTACGCCTGCGTAGGCATCGCGCATACCGCAATTGACGGTTTCAGCCGGCTGGTGGCCGACCATGACTTGCGCGCCGACATGATCGCCGCTGTGCACGTCGGTTACCCGATAGGATTTCACGCGCATGCGGCCATCGCCGCTCCGACGGACATACTGGGCATGCAGTTCAGCACGGGGTATACGCTGGCGCTTACCCTGCTCAAAGGCGCAAACACGCCGCGCGAGTATACGCTGGAGGCGTTACACGATCCCGAGGTAAAACGGTTCGCGTCGCTTGTCAGTGTGGCGGAGGACGCGCAGTTGACGCGCGATCACAAAGGCCATCCCTGCGCCCGGGTCTGCATCACGACACAGGACGGCAGGCGTCTAGATACGTTTGTTCTGAACGCCAAGGGATCGCCGGCGCTGCCGCTGACGCGCGACGACATCGACAGAAAGTTTCACTCGCAGGTCGATGCGGATTTTGGGGCCGAGCGTGCGGACGAATTGCTGCGGACATTGCGGAACATCGACACGCTTGAGGATATAGCCATGCTCGCGCCCAGTTTGCATATTGGATCGCTAGCGCGCTGACAGTAGTGGTTTGATACATTGGAGGGATAGAGACATGCTGAATTCGCCGCGATGCTTGTGGCTCGTGTTGGGAGGCATGGTGGCGGTCGGCCCGGCAGGCTCACAGACCGGTTCTTCAGGCACAGGGGCTGCGGCGTCGCCGACCTATCCCACCAAACCGGTGCGCATAGTCGGTTCCGAGCCCGGCGGCGGTGGTGATTTCGTTTCGCGGCTGGTAGCACCTGGGCTCACTGCGGCATTGGGTCAGCCGATTGTTATCGAGAACCGCCCTACTGGGGTGATCCAGGGTGAAATTGTTGCGAGAGCGGCGCCGGACGGATACACGCTGCTGGTGAACAGCGGCAGCATGTGGATAGGGCAACTGTTGGCTGCGAACAAAGTGCCGTACGATGCGCTTAAGGACTTTGCACCGATTACGCTCGCGGTCGCCACGCCCAGCGTACTGGTAGTTCATCCATCGCTGCCGGTCGCCTCAGTCAAGGATGTGGTCGCGCTGGCCAAAGCGAGGCCAGGGGCGCTCAACTACAGTTCCGGTTCCACCGGTTCATCCACCGGCTATCTCGCGGCTGAGCTGTTCAAATCCATGGCCCGGGTCAATATCGTGCACATTCCATACAAGGGCAGCGGTCCCGCGCTCAATGCGCTCGTGGCCGGCGAGGTGCAGGTCGCATTTGCCACGGCGGGGACGGTGGCCGCGCATATCAAGTCCGGGCGGCTCAAGTCGTTGGCGGTAACCAGTGCGCAACCGTCCGCGCTGTTTCCCAATCTGCCTACCGTCGCCTCGGCGGGCTTTCCGGGTTACGAGTCGGCCACGATCTACGGCATGTTCGCCCCGGCCAATACGCCGGTGGCGATTATCAACAGGCTGAATCAGGAAATCGTACGCATCCTGCTTAACAACTCAGAAGTCAAGACTCGATTGTTAAATGCCAGTATAGATGCAGTAGGTAGCACGCCGGAGGAACTGGGCGCGGCGGTGAAATCCGAAATGGCCCGATTGGGAAAAATTATCAGGGACACCGGCATTTCAGGCAAGTAGTGCTTCGATTGACATCAAGGCATCAACGACATTATGCTTTGATGCATGAGGACTACCCTGACACTCGAAAAGAATGTCGCCGTGGCGCTGGAACGGTTGCGCAAGGCGCGTAAGGCCAGTTTCAAAACCGTGGTGAACGATGCGCTGCGTCAGGGACTCAGCCATATGGACGCGCCGCCGCCAGTGCGCCGGGCGGTACGAACTCGGGCGGTTTCGCTGGGGCAATGCCTCGCCGGCAATATCGACAATGTTTCCGAGGCGCTCGCGATCGCTGAGGGTGAATCGTTGCGGTGATACTGATCGATGCCAAGCTGCTGATTTATGCTCACATCAGCACTTTTCTTCAACATGAACGCGCCCGCGCATGGTTGGATGAATGCTTGAATGGTGTGGCTCCGGTCGGATTGCCGTGGCCCAGCATACTTGCGTTTATCCGTCTGACAACAAATCCGCGTGTGTTTCGGCTGCCCGACTCGGTAACCGACGCCTGGCGACAGGCTGATGCTTGGCTGAAATCCGACCGCGCGTGGACACCGCAGCCGACCGAACGCCACGCTGAAACTCTCGGACAACTTCTTTCCGCGCCCGGGGTGCATGCGAATCTGGTGCCGGACGCACATCTCGCCGCGTTGGCGATCGAGCACGGATTGATACTGTGTTCAAGCGATGGAGATTTTGCGCGCTTTGCGGGCCTGCGCTGGGAGAATCCGCTTGCCGCGACGTAAATTCGAAGCGCTGGCCGTCAAGCTGGTGCGCAACGGTCAGGGTATCGTTGCCATGAAACCGTTCCGGCGCGGCGCGATTCTCTGTGAAATCAAAGGCAAACTCGTAACCGGCGAGGAAGTCTGGCGTTATTGGGAAACGGACCCGCGTTTGGGTGAGAACTGCTTCCGTTATGATGCCGATCGATATATCGATCCGGACGGCGAAATCGGACAGTACGCGAATCATTCGTGCAATCCGAATGCCGGGATCGTCAAGCAGGGCCGCAGCCTGCTGCTGAAAGCGGTTTCCGCCATCGCGACCGGCGACGAAATCACGCACGACTATTCGACGCTGCTGGGTGCGGACGATGTATGGACGATGCGTTGCAACTGCGGGGAAGCGAATTGCCGTCGGGTGGTCAGGAATGTCGGCAAACTGCCTGCCTATACGATCAGGAAATACCGGCGACTCGGGATCATTCCTGATTTTGTAATGGCGACCAGACGACGGACGTGACAATCTGATTTTTCAGTTTGACTGAATATACTCTGATTTGTTACTGTGCATACCGCAGTTTCGGTTTCTCGCCCTCGGCAGTCTATTCCACATAAGCAGAACAATTTGAGCAGCAACGCCACCGCAATTTCATTGGATCCCTTACGTACGATGGGCCAGGCTGCCGCAGGACTGCGTCTGAAGACGTTGCCGGCGGAGGTGCTGACGCGCGCGAAACAGCGCGTGCTCGACACCATCGGTTGCCTGGTCGCGGGATACGAAGGCGGCATTGCGACCTCAATACGCGATTACGTCATGGAGCAGGGCGGCCGGCCCGAGGCCACGCTGCTGCCCGGTGGTCAGAAGACCACGGCCGCGCTCGCGGGACTTGCCCATGCGACGTATATATTCGGCCTGGAGCTTGCCGATGCGGCGCCGCGTGGTACGGTGCATCCGGGGTGCGAGATTATTTCGGGAGCGCTCGCGGTCGCCGAGAAGCGTGGCTTGGGTGGCGCGGCGATACTGCCGGCGGTCGTGGCCGGATACGAGATTGAAATTCGATTCGGCCGCGCGCTGCATCCGCACGCGTTTTATCGCGGCTGGTCCACCATCGGATTTCTCGGCGCAATCGGGCCCGCTGTGACGGCTGCTCATATGATGGGGCTGGACGCCGAACACATGGACAATGCGATTGGTATTGCGCTCAACATAGCGCCGTTCGCCACAGGTCGCGCCAACCAGCCCGGT
>CANJQI010000085.1 GCA_947476215.1 Betaproteobacteria bacterium | reverse complement strand
CCTCACCCATCACCCCCGAAGATGCCTCATCCCACAATCAGCAACGCCCAGCGCCCCCTAACCTTCACGGTGCAGGCGTTAAACGAGCGCGGTGAACAGTTGCCGACGGACATCGCCGGCGAGCATCCGCTGACGCTGTACGTGGATAAGCGTGAGATCGTCACGCTGATGACATTGGGCGCCGCGCCCGAGGCGCTCGCCATCGGATACCTGCGCAACCAGCGGCTGGTCGCTCATCTCGACGAAATCGTTTCGGTGCAGGTCGACTGGGATGTCAATGCCGTCGCTGTCACCACGCGCAACGGCCTCGTCGATCTCGACGGGCGTATGGAGAAGCGCACCGTGACCACCGGCTGCGGACAGGGAACGGTATTCGGTGAAATGATGGACGACCTCGCGGCCATCCGCCTGCCTGATGAAGTTTGTATCAGCGAGACGACTTTTTATGCCCTGATAGACAACGTGCGCCGCCATGAAACCGTCTATAAACAGGCCGGTGCAGTCCACGGTTGCGCCCTTGCACTAGGCGCCGAGATCCTGATGTTTGTCGAGGACGTCGGGCGCCACAACGCGGTGGATGCCATCGCCGGGCGCATGTGGCTGGACAATCTGCAAGGTGCCGACAAGGTGTTTTACACCACCGGCCGGCTGACCTCCGAAATGGTGATCAAGTGTGCGCAAATGGGCATACCGATACTGGTATCGCGCTCGGGACTGACGCAAATGGGCTACGAAATTGCGCAAAAGACCGGCATCACCATGCTGGGCCGGGTGACGGGTAAGCATTATCTGCTATTCACTGGACATCATCGCTTCAGAAAAGACGCATGACAATCAAAATCACCGGAATAGTTCTCGCGGGTGGTCAAGGACGGCGCATGGGCGGCGTGGACAAGGGGCTGCGCGAACTGCGTGGCAAACCCATGGTGGAATGGGTGCTTGAGCGCTTTGCGCCGCAGGTCGACGAGATATTGATTAACGCCAACCAGAATCTGGACGTCTACGCAAAATTAGGCCACCGCGTGATTCCAGATGCGATTGGCGGATTTGCCGGACCGCTGGCGGGACTGCACTGCGGCCTGAGCGCCGCGACTCACCCACTGGTGGCAACGGTGCCTTGCGATTCGCCGTTTCTGCCCATGGACCTGATAACCCGCCTGCATGCTCGGATGAATGCGCATGGAGCGCAGCTTGCGGTTGCAAAAACCGGCGACCAAGCTCAACCGGTGTTTTGTTTGTGCCGGCGCGATGTCAGCGAACACCTGCAGCAGTTTCTGCAATCCGGTGGACGCAAGATCGACGCCTGGTATGCGACGCTAAAAGTGGTGGAAGTCCTATTCGATGATGAAGCCGAAGCATTCAGCAATATCAACACCCGGGAAGAGCTGGCCGCATTCGACAAATAGTAGCCGAACACAAACAGCAATTCCGTGACCACGCAGAAGGTCCGATATGAGCAGGACGCAAGAAACATTCAGCAGTTGCCGGATCAGTGTGCGAGTAGCGGTCCGTATGCTGTGGTGTGCGGCGGCGACGTCAATTCCTTTCGGCGGCCACACGCAGGACTATCCTAGCAAGCCCATTCGCGTCATTACCGCCGAGGCCGGTGGCGGCAGTGATTTCGCGGCGCGGCTCGTCACGCAGGAGCTTACTGCTTACCTCGGACAACAGCTCATCGTGGACAATCGCGGTGGCAGTGCAACCATACCAGGCGAACTCCTGACTAAGGCGCGTCCCGACGGTTATACCCTGCTGGTTTACGGCAGTACGATCTGGCTCGCGCCGCTGTTGCAGGCCAAGGCCGCCTACAATCCTATGCGCGAATTTTCACCGATATCATCGGTGGCGGTTTCTCCTTACATCATGGCCTTGCCTGCGTCGGTCACTGCAAGTACCGTAAGCGAGTTGATTGCCCTGGCAAAATTGATGCCGGGAAAACTCAACTACGCTGGTGCATTGCCGGGATCGCTGACTCACCTTGGCGCGGAACTGTTCAACGCCATGGCAGGTGTGAAAATCATCGGCGTGCACTACAAAGGCACAGGCCCTGCCATAACCGCGCTGTTAGCCGGCGAAGTACAGTTGCTCATTTCGCCCGCCGGCGCGGTCATGCCGCATATCAAGTCCGGACGCGTTAAGGCGCTGGCAATTACCAGCATCCGACCGTCCGTGTTATTGCCGGGATTGCCCACGGTGGCAAGCTCCGGCCTGCCCGGCTACGAAACCGAAATCATGCATGCATCATTCGCCCCGGCGGGAACACCGTCGTCCCTGATCAATCGCCTGAACCGCGAACTTCTGCGCGCATTGACCAGGACTGAAATCCGGGACAAGTTTTTCAGCGCCGGCGTCGAGGCGCGTGGCAGTTCGCCGCAGGAGCTTGAAAAAACGATGGCGTCGGAAATAGGCAAATGGAGCAAGATCATCGGGGATGCCGGTATTCGCATCGATTAGCCGGCATCACCATAGCGACAGCGCTGGAGAGAACAGCATGATATTTTTCCTACATGCAGGCGGCATGTCATGCAATCCTCGCAAATGGCTGGGCACCGCGCACGTGACCGTTTGTATATTAGCGATGAACATGGCGAGCGCGGCCGTCGCTGCGGTTCCGCTTCAGGACTTTCCGCTCAGAACGATACGCATCATGACCGGCGAACCCGGCACCGGCAACGATTTCGCAACGCGCATGATCGCATTGGAACTAACCGCTGCGCTCGGGCAGCAGGTTATCGTCGAGAACCATCCGTCCACACAGGTTGTGCAGTTCGTCGCCCGCGCCCAGTCCGACGGCTACACATTGCTGCTCATTTCCGACAGCATGTGAATAGGCCCACCAATAGAAGCGCTGCCGTACGACCCAGTCAAGGACTTTTCTCCGATCACGCTTGCCATCAGTTCGCCGGCCGTGTTGATCGCGCACCCGGCGGTGCCGGCTAAATCCGTCAAGGAATTGATCGAACTCGCAAAGACCAGACCAGGACGACTCAATTGCGCCTCATCCGCCGTCGGCGGCCGTTGCGCATCTCGCGGCGGAAATGTTCAAGTCGATGGCGGACGTCAATATCGCGCGCGTCGCTTACAAAGGCGGCACGCCGGGCGTAAACGCAGTGGTTGCCGGCGAAGTATAACTAATGCTTATCACGCCGGCAGCCATCATGCCGTTTATCAAAGCGGGGCGTCTGCGAGCACTGGCGGTCACCAGTGCCGAGCCATCGGCGTTGCTTCCCGGATTACCCACCATCGCATCCACAGGACTGCCGGGATACGAATCGATCAGCATGACCGGCATCTTCGCACCGGCAAATGTTTCTACTGCAGTAATCAATCGCCTGAACCAGGAAATCCTACGCGTTTTGACCAAGTCGGACGTCAAGGAAAAACTCGCCAACAGTGGCGCGGAGGTTATCGCCAGCTCGGCCCAAGCGCTTGCTATAACCAAGAAAAAAGACATGGCCATCAAGGGAAAGCTGATCAATGATGCCGGCATCAGGTCAGACACCGGCCCACGCTGAATGATTTACCCTAAAGTCGTCAAGACCGCCGGCATCCGCACCGACTGATCGAGCTGTTATTGGTAGCCCGGACGAAGCGCAGCGCATTCAGGGAAAACCCACTTACTCTTCGCGTATTCCCGCGTCCCGTATCACTTTGCCCATCCGCGTCATGTCAGCCTTGATCGTGGTAGCGAATTCCTCGGGCGAACTTCCCGCCGTATCCATACCCGATTGAAAAAAACGTTCCTTGACCTCGGGTTGCCGCAACAGTCGCACAATTTCCACATTCAGGCGACCGATAACGGTCTGCGGACTCCGCGCTGGCACAAACATTCCAAACAGTTGCGCCGATTCGTAGCCGGCCAAGCCACCGGCCGCTATCGTCGGCATCTCGGGCGCGAGCGCTGAACGTTGCGCACTGGTCACCGCAATTCCTCGAAGTCTCCCCGAGCGCACATGCGGCATCACCGACACCATGGTTGCGAACATCATGTGCACTTCGGCGCCGAGCAAAGCAGTCACCGCGGGACCAGTGCCCTTGTAAGGCACTCTCACAATGTTGACGCCCGCCATGACTTTAAGCAATTCACCGGCAAGATGCGACACCGTGGCCGCCGAACCCGATGAATAATTAAGTTCTCCGGGACGCGCTTTCGCCATCGCGACCAATTCAGGCACGGTTTTGACCGGCAGCGACGGATGTACAACCAGGATGTTCGGAGCGCTGTTGGTCAGGCTGACCGTGGCAAAGTCCTTGACCGGATCGTACGCGACGCGATCGCGCAGATACGGCGTGAGCCAGAAATTACCGCCATTGAGCAGCAGCGTGTATCCATCGGGCTGCGCTCTCGAAACAATCTCACCTGACGTATTGCCGCGGTTGTCGACGATCACCTGATGTCCCAGCGGCGCTGCTATGCCCAGCGCGATCTGCCGCGCAATAAAATCCGCGCCTCCGCCTACGGCATTGGTCACGATGCGCAGGGGCTTGCTGGGGTACCTCGCATCCGAGCCTGCGGCCGGAGTAGCGCCAGCAAAGACAACAATTGCCAAAAGGATCAAAGAAGGCAACATACGCATTCCGACAACTGAACTAAGTAAATCCGGCTTCACGGTGAAATCCCCAGACCATCACTCATCACGAATGCCGAGATCCCGTATCAGCCTGCCTAGCAAACTCATTTCCGATTTCACCGCCGCCGTCAGTTGTTCCGGCGTGCTGCCGATCGCTTCCACGCCGGTGTTAAAGAACTTTTCCTTCACGTCCGCTCGCTCCAGTATCCGCACCATTTCCTGGTTAAGCTTGGAAACTATCGCGGGCGGCGTCTTGGCGGGTGCGAAGATACCATTGAGAACTTCCGCGTGATAACCGGACAGTCCCGAGGATGCCACCGTCGGCAGTCCCGGAAAGAGCGCGGAGGGTTGCGCGCTGGTGATGGCCAGTGCCCGCAGGCGTCCGGACTTGACGTGCTGCGAAACCGTTCCGAGATTCGGAAACATGAGCTGCACCTGGCCCGCCATGAGATCGGTGAGCGCCGACGCAGCGCCTTTGTAGTTGATGCGCACGATGTTGACCCGCGCCATGTAATTGAACAACTCGGCAGCCAGATGGGGCGCGGAACCGGTGGAACCCGATGCGTAGTTGAGCTGCGCCGCCCGGCTTCGGGCCAGCGCAATCAAGCCGTGGACGTGTTTTACCGGCAACGACGGATGCACAACAATCAGGTTGGGCGCGCTGGCGGCGAGAGTGATCGGCACAAAGTCGCGCAGCGCATCCCACGGCACGTTGTCACTAAAAAACTGCGCGAGCCAGAACGATGCGCCGGTGGACAGCAGCGTATAACCATCGGCTGGCGCGCGCGCGACCGCGTCGCCCAATATGATACCGCTGGTCCTGTTGTCGACGATGACCTGCTGCCCGAAACTGCCGCTCAGTCCCTGGGCGAGGATGCGCGATACAAAATTGCCATTGCTGGAAACACTGCCCGTCACGATACGTATCGGCTTGGCGGGATAAGCCTGCGCATGGGCAGACCCAGCGCCATCAAGCATCGCGCACAGCAGTATCAGGACTAGTATCGGATAAGACATGTGTTGCACCAGAATACAACTTCGTTGTTGCTGTTATCGTAACATACGCGTCGCGTAGACACCTTGGCACTGCAACGCGCACGATCGGGTTCATAAGTCGTGTTAAAGTTGCGGCATCAAAAGCACATCGAGTCAACCATCATACGACTGTACTCCATCATCGCGTTGTTTGCATGCCTGTGGACACTCCCGCCCCACGCCATCGCTCAGAATTTCCCTAGTCACCCGCTGCGCTTTATCGTGCCGTTTCCACCGGGCGGTGGCACGGATCTCATGTCCAGGATCATCGGCAAAAAGTTGAGCGAGCGCTGGGAACAACCTGTCATCATGGACAACCGGGCGGGAGGCGATGGCATCATCGGCGTTGAAGCATTGTCCAAGGCCGCGCCGGACGGGTATTCGCTGGCCGTCATCATACTCACCCATGCGGTGCAGCCCAGCCTGCATAGCCACATGCCCTACGACTTGATGCGGGATTTCGCGCCGGTAATCTATTTCGCGAATAGTCCACTGGTTTTGGTAACGCGCGCCACACTACCGGTGACTTCCGTCAAAGACCTTATTGCCCTCGCAAAGTCCAGGCCCGGGCAACTGAATTTCGCGGGCGGCGGCACCGGTGGCGCAGCGCACCTGGGGGGCGAATTGTTCAATTACCTCGCTGACGTCAGGATGACACATGTTCCCTACAAGGGCACCGGCCCGGCCATCACCGATCTGGTCGGCGGCCATGTCGATCTTATGTTTTCCGGTGTCGCGGGCGCCATGCCGCACATCCAGTCCGGCAAGTTGCGGGCAATTGCCGTCAGCGGACTCAAGCGCTCGCCTACCCTGCCCGACTTGCCGTCCATAGCCGAGTCAGGCGTCAAGGACTACGAAGTCGTCGCCTGGTACGGCGTCGTGGTGCGTGCCGGAACGCCTGCGCACGTGGTCGACAAGTTCTTCAAGGAGATTTCCAACATCATCAACACGCCGGAGGTGACCAAACTCTTCGCCGATCTGGGCGCGCAAATCGTCGGCTCGGGGCCGCGCGAGTTCAGTGCATTTCTCGGCGTTGAAATTCGCAAGTGGTCGCAAGTCGTCAAACGCGCAGGAATTCCGGTAGATTCGAAGTAGGCGAATCGTCACAGCCGTTCAGGCCGCGCCATCGCGCATATCGACGAGCGTATCCTTGCTGCTGAGGTAAACGCGGGCGAATTTTCTTCGCTTGCCGATTTCTTTGAGCAGGATCGCCAGCGGCATGTCATACCGGTATTCGGTCTTGATCGGCCCGGCGGCGAACATGTCGTCGACCTGCGTCCCGGCATACGAATAGCGCAGCAGACGTTCTTCATCGCTCATATTCGGATACTTCTTGCGTAAGGCAGGCACGCCCGGCTCCAGAGCCGGTGGCTTAATCGCAATCGATTGCGATCCATTGGCGACGATACGGTCGAGCACGTCGGGCGCGATGGGTGCCAGCAATTTGCCGTTATAGCCGAGCGCGTATTTCTTAACCTCATCCGGTATCGTCCGGTAGCGCTCACGGTTCACGACATTCAGTACCGCAATGATGCCCACATATTGCGAAAACGGCGTGATCATTGTCGGCCATCCGAGCTCTTCACGAACCCGTATGCATTCATGCAGAACTTCGCCTAGCTTGTGCGTGAGCCCTGCCTCGGCCAGTTGCGAACGGAAATTGCTGATCATGCCACCGGGTATCTGATGCTCGAAATGGACGGCATCGTATTCGGCAGGCACGCCCACCGGCTTGCCTTCCTGTTCCGCGACACGGCGAAAATGCTCGCTCACGTCCGCGATCAGATCATCGTTGAGGTTCACCGTATGGCCCATGGCGCGCAGATTGCGCGCGATCGTCTGCGTCGCCGGTTGTGCCGCGCCGTTCGCCAGCGGCGCAATCGACGTGTGCACCTGATCGGCGCCCAGCCGCGCGCCTTCGAGCGTCACCAGCGGCCCCAGGCCGGTCGTGCAATGCGTATGCAGTTCGAGCGTGACTTTGCCGATGGCTTTCTTGATCGCCGGCACCAACGTGCGCACGCGATCCGGCGTCAGCAGTCCGGGCGCATCCTTGAGCATGATGGCATCGACGCCGGCGCGCTCGGTCAACTCCTTTGCCTTGCTTACATACAATTCGTCGGTATGCACCGGGCTGTGACCATACGCCAGCACACCCACCGTGCGTGCACCCAGCGCCTTGGCGTGTTTCAACTGGTAGATGTTGTTATCCATATCCAATAGAGGATCGAACACACGGAACACGCGCATGCCGGCCTTGATGAAACACTCTATCCACAGCAACGCCATGTCATCGGGAACAACGCTGAACCCGATACCGCCGCGGCTTCGAATCGCGAACAGCATCGGCGTCTCGGTAATCCTGCGGCGCAGCAGCCGCACCTTGTCAAACGGGTTTTCCTTCAGATAGCGCACGCCCACGTCGCAGTGGCCCGCCCCTATCACGTCTATGGTGCTGAATCCGATGCGGTCCATTTTCTCCGCGACCGCGAGCATCATCGCCGTCGTCATGCGGTGCGCCCACAGCGACTGCGGCGCATCGCGAAATGTTTGATCCACTATTTTTATTTCCGACATGTAACAATCTCCATCCAATATTTATAGGTCATTCCCGACGCCTATTCAGTCCAATCGACGCGCAGGTCGTCCGTAGCCCGAAAGAAGTCCGCATCCAAACCACGTGAGTTTGCGCAACTGCACTTACCCGGAATACGACCATGAAAAAAGCCATGGCCTTCTTCCGGGCTACGTCTCGTCGCCAAGGTCCTAAACCAGCCCGAGGTGAAGCAAAAGTTTCTGAATGCCGGCGTGGAAACCGTGGGCAGCACACCACGGGAGTTTGCCGCAGCTATCAAGACCGACATGACCAAACTCGCCAAAGTCATCAAGGACGCCGGAATCCGCGACGACTGATAATCCCTGCTCAACGCTCGCGCCCGGCGTCATGGGCGATCTTGCGCACCGGCGACAGCAGATATTCGAGCACCGTCCGGCTACCCAAATGTATTTCCGCCGCGACCTGCATGCCCGGCGTCAGCTTGTAACGCAAGCCCCGTGATTCAAGCTGCGACGAATTCAATGCCACCAGCGCCCGATAACTGAGGTTGCCGATTTCGGGCTTGCGCTCGCCATTGGGCTCAGACGATTTGCCAGCCGCATCGTAGGTGACATGCCGCACCACACCGTGCAGCATGCCGTACTTCTGAAATGGATACGCCTCAAGCTTGACCTTGACCTTCTGCTCGACCTCCACAAATCCCGAATCGGCGTTGCTGACCCATATTTCGGCCAGCAAAGGCTCGTTGTTAGGCACTATCGTCAGCACCACCGTGCCGGGCGACACCACCGTGCCCGCCGTGTGCGTCGCCAGGTCCTTGACGATGCCAGCCTGCGGCGCCCTGAGCTCCAGCAGCGAACTGCGGTGCTGTTGCTTGTCGCTGTCCTGTTCCAGCTTATGTAACTGCGCCTCGGCATCCACACGTTCGTTCTGCAACTGCTGGCGGTAATTCGAACTGATCTGCGCAAGCCGTTTCTCGGACTGGGAAATCGTAGCCATGGCGCTTTCGATGTTGAATTGCTGCGCACGCAGGTCCTGCTCGTTCTCGATGCGCTGGCGCTGCCGTTCAAGCAGGTATAGGCGCCCGGCAAAACCCTCGTTGGTGAGTTTCTGCCACGCCGCTTCCTGCTCGCGAAAGATAGGCCCGGTCTGTTTGAGCTTCGCTTCAACCTCGGTCGAGGACCTCGCGTCCTGCTGCGCTTTCGCCAGCACCGCCCGCTCCGCTTCCAGCGCGTCCTGATAAGCGAGCCGCCGCGCACGATACTGCGCGTCGACCTGTGCATATAGCGCCGGCACATCGTCGGTTTTACGCGCCATGGTTGTGCCGTTAAGTTCGGCATCGATGCGCCGGACCTGCAATCGCTTCATCCGGACTTCATTAAGCAGGGCACGGCTGTCCGCATCGGACAGCCGTGCATCCATGCGCATCAGCACCTGCCCCGCCGAAACCTCGTCGCCTTCCTTGACCAGTATCTCGCGTACGATCCCGGATTCCGCAGGCTGCACCACTTTGAGAAAGCTCTGTGGCACCAGCTTGCCGGGAGCAACCGCAACCACGTCAAGCCGCCCCACCACAGCCCACACCAGCAATACGCCCAGCAGCGCCAGCAAAATATGGAGAACCGCGCGCGGCAACGGTGACGGCGGCTGTTGCTGCGATCTTAATATCGCCGGCGCAAAGTCCATGGTATCAGGCGACAGTGAAGTCAGTGAGTTCGGCATATTCGATGTCACCGTAATGGAACAATGCGATAGACTTTATTATACGTAGAACAAGCGGCAGCACTGTTGAGAATCGAAAAAGTGACTTGCAAAATCCTCCAGCAAAACATTCCCCCTTTCCCACCGGACGTTAATACATAGAGCCCCCGATTCCCTCTCTTGCGCGAAGCGCGGGGGGCAGGGTGGGGGCGAATTGATTGCGCGGCGCTTGCCCCCTCCCTACCCCTTGCGCACTACGTGCACAAGGGGTAGGGAGGGAAAAGATATGTAGATATGCATGCTGATTAAGCCAACAGGCGGATGATTTCCGTGGCATCGCCAACGGTCTGCAAATTCAATATCATGTCCTTCGCACGCTCGGTGTTATCTCGAGCGAAGTGCTTGGGGCCATGCTGCACGCAATCGCGGTAAGCCTCTATAAGTTCTTCAGTCGACTGCGGATTGTCCGGGTGCCCTTTCGCACCCATGACTCGCGGCGATTTGACTACGCGCCCGTCCTTGAGTCGGACTTCCACCCGTACGCCACGCCGGCCGGTCTCCATCTGGGTTTCCACAATGCGCGCTATCTCCGCATAACGTCTGTCATGCACTGCCTCGGTGCGAAAATGGGACAACGTGAGCTTGCGATCGACAATCAGGCATGCAATGGCCCAAGGCAGGCTAAATAAAGTTTCGACATGATTTTTCGGGTAATTACACACTTCCTTCGGTTCGACCATTCTTTTCAATCGGGGCGTGCCGAACACCTTGATAGCGACTATTGTTTCCGCGTTGATCCCATCCCTAGCTAAAAGCGAGTTGACGGCGTCCAGTACCGGATGCACCACTGCCCCACAGGGATACGCTTTGAACCCCAGTCGCGTGCCCTGGAAGGCCCGACCGAGATCCCGTGTGGGCGCATCAAGATCGATCTCCGGTTCCTTGAAAATCAGAGAGTACATCCCGAACTTGCCAGTCAAAGGAAACTGGGGACCGCCTATACCCTGTTGCGCGAGTTCCGCGGCGTTGATGCCATTGCGTACGCCAAACCCCAGTTGCATGCGAATTGAAAACACACCTTCCACGCTGGATTGACGATTGCCCACCATCTGCGTGTAAGCCAGCCCCAGCGCATTTCGACATTGTTCCTCGTTAAGCTTCATGAGCTTTGCCGCTGCCATGGCTGCCCCAAAGACAGCAAAGACGTACGTTGCGTTCCAGCCCGTGTCCAACGATTTCGGCGCACCGAGGTATAGCCTTGCCTGAATATCAGTTGCCAGTACCACTGCGGTCAACAAAGTCTTGCCATCAACCCGCCCCAGCTTCTCGGCTACGGCAAACGCCGCCGGAACGACCGCTGCGCCAATGCCGAACCCATGCGCCTCGTCCATCCAGAATTTATCTTCATACTCCAGCGCCTTCGCAAAAACGCCATTTCCCAAACCCGCAAGTGCCGCGGGATAACGACCGCCTATACCGATTAAGGTCGCTTCTTCAGGACCGCCCTGCTGTCGCACAAAAGCCGCAACGCGATCCGAGCCTTCGGCTGCCGCACCGGCAACCGAAGTACCTAACGCCCAGAGCACTTCCCGACGCGCCGCATCTATGGCGTTTTCGGGAATAGCGTCGTACGTGGTGTTGAGCACATGCTGCACCAATAATTCTTCCATCGTCATATGTTTACCCTGCTGAATTTAGTTGAGCCGACCCTCAGGCAATCGCCCGGACATGAACACCCCGCATCAGTCTGAGAGCATATCCTGTGCGTGCCTGGCCGGGGCGGGTAACGGCGAGCCAACGACCGGCCGCACCCGGTTTTAATATGCGCCCGCCGCGAGCGGCGCCCCGCGTGCCGCCCTGCCTTAGACTTACAGCCTGCATACGGACCAGACGTGTCTGGCGCTGTTCTTCTTCCTTCGCCTCGGCGGGTAAATGCGCTTGCGCCCATCGGCCCGCATTGCCGGAACACTGGTGGCAGCTGAGCGCCCCACCTGCTCCAGATATGAATTTACTCCAAGACAAGGTCTTTGCTGCGACGAGCGCAGGTGCGGTAGCGGCGCAAGCTGCGCCACAAACACCCAATGCAGCAAGGTGCAACCACGGGGATTTTTCAATTGCAATGCGAGGATTGTAAGCAGCTTGTATTGAGGCGGCAACGGCAAAAACCGCTTCGTCGGATGCAGGATCTTGTTGAACATGACGAAGCAGGCGAGGTGTCTTGCCTTTTGCCTACCGTCAGAGCGCCATCGCGTCAATTCCAAACCCCGGCGCCGCCAGCAGCATATGGCGATCATTGGTATAGACGCGCAGCAAACCATGCTCCCTGGCGCAAACGAGATGCAGCGCATCCGCGGAACGCACGGTGATGCGTTTTTCCAGCGTAAGAAAGGATACCGCCGCATTCCCGGTCAGACTATCCGTCACCGAAAGCCAAGTCCACAGACCCGCGGCGCAATCGTCCGCGAACTGGGCGGAGACCTCATGGAACGCATGTTCAGTGAAAGCGCCCTCGCGCCACTTGCGATGGAAAACGCCAGCCACTTCAACCCGGCCAAGCGCGCAACAGTGCACGCGCCCGAGTGACTGCGCCAGTTGCCGCACGGCATCGCTTTCCGGCTCATCCACGTAAAACTTGGCGATATAGGCCGAGTCGAAATAGCTCACGCGCGATCCCGATCTTCGGAAACCGCCTGCGCGCTATCCGTGCCTCCCCGGAGTGTGCCCAGCAATTGCGCATAACCTTCGCGCAGCTTGCGCGCCGCGAAAGGATTGATCGCGTACGCCGCCCCTACCGGAACAATTTGCGCCACAGCCTGGCCGCGGTCGGTGACCGTGATGGGGCCGAGCGTCACGCTGCGCCTGACCCAATCACCGGTTTTCTCGTGTAACTCACGAATCGAAATGGTCTTCATGTGTCACAGTGTGACACATATGGATCCGGCTCGCAATCGACAATATGTGTGAGGTAGAATATGAACTCAATCAATAATTAAAACAGTTATTTATATCAATATAGTGAAGTGGAACCGCAAGATCCGCCACAACAGATCATTACCCGTCTGTTAAAGGTCGATTCGTCACACCGGCGGAGGCCGGTGTCCAAAGAACGCGAGTCAATCGAATCAACACCTTACTGGATGCCGGTTTTCCCCGGCATGACGGAATGGCAACTAATGTGACAATTTTCAACAAGCTGTTAATGCAGACTCGCCGACTTCGAAAACAATGCCGCGCTCCCTCCAGCGATACGGCCGAACACCGCTCCGCTGACCAGACCCGATCCACCGGGGTAGTTGAAATAGAACAATCCGCCCACCATCTCCCCTGCGGCATATAACCCGCGCAACGGTTTGTTGCCCGTGTCCATGACCTCGCCACTGGTGGTGATTTTCAAGCCACCAAAAGTGAACGTGATGCCGCACGTCACCGCATACGCGTCAAACGGCGGTTCGGTGAGGGCCTGAGCCCAATTCAGCTTGGGCAGTTCGAGACCGACGGTGCCACGGCCATCCTTGATGCTGGGATTGAACGGCACATCCTTCATGACCGCGACATTGAAATCGTTCACAGTCTTCAAAAACTGCGCCTTGTTCACCCCTTCCGATCCGAGCTTGCTTGCCAGTTCTTCGAGCGTGTTGGCTGAAACTTTGTGGGAATGCTTGCTGTTGTATTCCGAGGCGCGCAGCAACTTGGTTACCTTGGAGTCGAATACCTGCCAGGCGACCTGGCCGGGCTGCGTCAGTATCATCTTGCCGTATTTGGCGTAGGTAAAGCTGCGGATGTCCGCGCCTTCGTCGACAAAGCGATTGCCATCGGTGTTGACGATGATGCCGTAGTGATAACTGTGCTTGTTGAATCCGTCACCGACCGCGTAATCACCGTACTCGGGCGCGTTCAGATCCCATTCGGTGGCGTGGCAACCCGTCCACTGCCCGCACGGTTGCGCGCCGATATCCAGCGCCATTTTCAGGCCATCGCCGGTGTTGTAACGCGTGCCGCGCACCTTGGCCAGATCCCAGCCCGGCCCCAGGTAGCGGCTGCGCCACTCGGGACTCGCCTCGAACCCGCCGCATGCCAGCACCACCGACGACGATTTTATTTCCGTGGTTTTGCCGTTGATGCGCACGCGTACGCCGTGCACGCCATCGTCGTCGGCCAGTAGCTGGCGCGCCTCGGCGTTGTAGATAACATCGATGCCAAAGCGTTTTGCCGCGGCATAAAGCCCATCCACCAATCCCCGTCCGCCACCGGCGGACCGCAGCGTTGAGCCGCCGTAGAATTTGAACTTGCCGCCCACATTCGGCGCATGGCGTCCATAGGAAGGCTCGAAGCGCACACCCTTGGTTTGCAGCCAGGTCACCGTCTCTCTGCTGTTCTTGACCAGCAACTCCGCAAGGTCCGGATTGGTGCGGTATTGCGTGAGCTCGAACATCGCATCCAGATATTCAGCTTCGGTGTACTCGCCGAAGTCGGAATTGGCTTTCTCCTCCGGCGTCAGATCCGGAACGATGCGGTATATGTCTTCCGCGTTGTGGTAAACGATGCGCATGGTGCCGCCCGCATAGGCGCTGTTACCGCCACGTTCCTCTTCGGGAGCGCGCTCTAGCACCACCACACGCGCGCCTTGTTCATTCGCCATCAGTGCGGCGCACAACGCCGCATTCCCGCCGCCCACGACTACAACGTCATATTCTGATATGGCCATTCTGTGCTCCGCCTTTAGTTCCGTTCATCGAAAATACATGCTCCGCCGCCTTGATGCGATCAATCGGCGGTAATGCCCAGGTGCTTGATCAATTTGCCCAGGGTTCCCATCTCACGCTTGACTGCCGCGGCAAGGTGTTCGGGGGTGTTGCCGACCGCCTCGACGCCCGAACTCAACAAGCGCTCGCGTAGCTCCGCTTGATTCAGTACACGCACGAACTCCTGATTCAGGCGGCTCAGAATGGCCGGCGGCGTTCCGGCCGGCGCAAATATTCCGTAGATACCCACCGACTGAAAACCCGGCAGTCCGGAAGCCGCCACCGTCGGCAAATCCGGCACCAGCGGCGAGCGTTCGCTGCTTCCCACGCCCAAACCGCGCAAACGTCCGGACTTGATATGCTGCGCAACACCGCCGGCCGTGGCAAACATGACCTGCACCTGACCGCCTATCATCGAGCTCAATGCGATCGTCACGCCTTTGTAAGGTATGTGCACAATATTGACCTGCGCCAGGGACTTGAACAGTTCTCCGGCGAGGTGGCTGCCGGCGCCTATGGCGCTAGACGCATAGTTGAGTTCGCCGGGCCGCGACTTTGCAAGCGCAATGAGTTCCTTGACGTTTTTCACCGGCACGGAAGGATGCACGACCAGTATGTCAGGCGAGGTTACGGCGAGCGTAATAGGCGCAAAGTCCTTGATCGGATCGTACGGCGCCGTGCGCAGATATGGCGCAAGCCAGAACGGGCTCCCGAAAAACAGCAGCGTGTAGCCGTCGGGCTTGGCCTTGGCCACCGTCTCCGGAGAAATCACGAAACCACGGTTCTCAATGACCACGGTCTGCCCGACCGCGGTGCTTAGGCGCGGCGCAAACAGGCGCGCCGCAAAATCAAGTCCGCCGCCCGGTGTGCCCGTGAACAGGCGTATCGGTGCGTTCGGGTATTCCTGCGCTGACACCATCGCCGCACCAGCGGAAATGATTCCAACTACCAATGTTCGAAATAGATGCATGGTGCTCCCTCAGAACTCTTGTTAAATTGCGCGGCCTAGTTAACCGAGCGGAATCTCGGCAGCTGCGTTCCTGCCCGCGATACGTCCAAACGCAAGCGCCTCGCTGACATTACCGGCGCCCGGATAATTCCGATGCCACAGCGAACCCAGTTCCCCTGCGCTATAGAGCCGTTTGATGGGTAGCCCGCGGACATTGATGACTTGCGCACGCGCATTGCGCTTGGGCCCCCCCTGGGTATTGAACAGGCACGGCCACAATTCAAGCGCGTAATACGGCGGGCGTCCCAGCGGAATCAGCGTGTCGGGTGCGCGACCCAGTTCGGGGTCGTATCCGCCGACGCATTGCAGATTATATTTTGCAATCGTAGCCTGCAAACTGTCCGCCCGCACGTTGATATGCCGCGATAGATCCCCTATGGTGTCCGCCGCCTTGATCCAGCCCTTTTTGATTTCGGCATTGTTATCTCGTGTCCACTGGTAAACGTCACTGACTTTTCCCTGCCCTGTCACGCCGACCGGACCCCGCATGCGCGTGTCTTCATCAAAAATCACGTAACACGGGATACGCTTACGCTGCAGCGTGCGCGTGTCTATGTATGAGGTCGGCGACCACATCAAGTGCGCATCGGTGCCGGTCTCGTCCATGAAACGCTGACCCAACTGATCCACGAACATGAAACCGCCCGCCGGCATGGAGCAGCGGATTCCGAATTCGAACTCCGGAAATTTGTATCCTAGACTGGCCGCCACGCCTTTCATATGCCACAACTCCGCGCCGACCTCGCCCGCCAACCGTATGCCGTCACCGGTATTTGCGGGGTTGCACATCGCGAAATATTTCTGGCCGAGATAGTTGATATGCATCTGCGTGTCGTATTCGAACCCGCCGCACGTCAGGATAACCCCTCGTTTTGCACGCACACGCAAGGTTTGCTCGCCATGCTGCGCGACAACGCCTGTCACGCCCGCGTCCTTGTCAACCAGCAACTGACTTGCAGGTGCAGAATAGAGCGCACGGATGGCCAAGTCGTCGACTCTGCGCTTGAGCAATCCCCACAAGTCAATTCCGGCGTCGTCGCCCGCGCCTTTCACACGTGCGCGCGGCCCAATGCCATCGGATCCCCGTGTCGAAGGAAACGCCACCGGCAGACTGTTTGGGAAACTTTGCGGCGTCGGTCGAGTCGCGATTTCTCCACCCATCGCTTTGATCCACTCCAGATTGCGGCCGCTCTCAACGACAAATGTCTCGATAATGTCGCGCTCGGTGGCGCCGTCGCACAACGTCTCAATGTAGTCACTGGCCTTTTTTGTGTCCAGATAAGTGCGCAGGCTGCCCCCCGAGTAGCGGGTATTGCCGCCGCCCTCGGGATTCTTTTCGATGACAATGACACTGGCGCCGGCTTCACTGGCGGCAAGCACGGCTGCGGCGCCGGCGCCGCCATATCCCACAACAACAACATCCGCTTCATGGTCCCATTTCATGCTTTTACTGCCCCCCTCTGACATCTGATTGCAATCCCCAAACACATCTTAGTCGTCGACAACGGCAATGGCGCGAACGGGAGCTGCTTCCACACCCGCGTATTTCGGCGGCAATGCATACATCATCGCTCGGCGCCCTATCATCTCGTCGATATCGCCCCCCAGATTTTCGATCATCAGTATGCCCTTGGGAAGCAGCGTCCTGTGCCCGTAACTTCTGGGAAATACTTCGGGGTCTGGATCCTTGGGGAAAATATCGGGACGCAGCTGGCGCCAGTAACGAACCCGCATGTAGATATGCTCGGGTGACGGACAATCGGAACACAAGGCCTTGGGCGAGCGGCTCGCAACCCAGTCGATACCGCTTTTGTCCAGTCCGGGCGACTTGAGGATATATTTTTCTTCATCATCGGCAAAATGGTGCCATCCGGTGCACAGCACCAGCATGTCGTCGGAAGTCAGCGATGAAGCGTGCTTTTCCAGATGATCGCCGGTAATCGCGCCGAACTCTTCCATTCTGCAATCGACGAACATCGCCGGCCCTATCATGCGGCTGAGGGCGACTTGATCGATGGTTTCGCCATTCGAATAGTAGAGTGCCGACGTATCCATATGAGTGCCGGAATGCAGCGAGGCGGTGATTTCCCGCGTCTTCAAGCCATTGCGCGAATACCAGCGCAAGGTGCGGAACGTAACTTCGGGATGATCGGATGAGCGGGCGGTAAGCGGTGACAGCGGCTGGGTTAGATCGACATAGCGTGGCATGGTGAAATTTCCTTCAGGAAATAAGGTATTGATGCAAAAAATTGAAAGTGTCGAAGTGCGGCAGTCCCGGCGCGGCTATCTCTCTGACAAGCGGTGCCACGCGTATGCGTTACGCGCGCCCGATAAGCTGGAATCCCTTGTCTACGCCAGCGTAATTCTTGCCGGCCTTGATCATCAGAAAGCGATATCCCTCCGCAATAACGCGCTCGACGTTGCTCGAGCTTACATGCGGCAGTCCAACCGGCATATTGTGCGCCTTGCAGATTTTCACGATTTCCGCACGCGCCGCCACGACGTCAGGGTGATCGAGTTCGCGGGCATGCCCCAACTCCTGGCTCAGGTCGCCTTCGCCGACAAGAATAACGCCTATACCCGGCACACGTCTCAGAATCTCATCCAGATTGGCAATACCCTGCGTATCCTCGATCATCAGGATGGCCAGCACTTCGCCATTGGGGTCCAACGGCCACACATCCGCCTTGGTGTAATACTGCGCCTGTGTCAGCCCCCAGTAACGCGATGCGGCAACCGGTGCGTCGCCGCGTATGCCGGCGGGTTCATAACGCGGCGCGGTCTTGAGGCGTGGATAGCGGCATGCGCCTACCGCGTTGTAGGCCTGATCGACCGTACTGATGTGCGGCCACACAATTCCGTATGCACCCAGGTCCAGCGCCTGCTTGGCCAGCCACTGGTTATTCTCGCCACCGTTGGCGGGTATGCGCACCAACGGGGTTACGCCAGGCGCAACTGAGCCGCGCTGCACGATGTGACGCACATTGAGCATGTACTGCAGGGTATCGCGCAGGGCAATCGCGTCCCACGGTTGATGTTCCATTTCAAACACCACGCCGTCATATCGGGTTGTGCTCAACTCAACAGCCGCCGGAATGTCCGCGGGCGAAAACGTGGTAATCGCGGTCTTGCCCTGCTCCAGCGCACGGATGATGCCATTCAATCGCGGTATCGCAGACATAATTGATATCCTAACTCGTAGGTGAACTTGGTGCGACTCACGTTGCTGGCGTCCAACTCAGCATCGACTGGCGGGGAACGCATTCGGGATCGGCAGATCGAGGCCTGCCAGCAGGAATCAATTGCAAGCACCACAACGAATCGCCGTGTCCGGGTCAACCCAAAAACATCAAACCAAACCATTCAATATTGGTTTGATTGTCCCAAACATGGCCGTTCACTGTCAATAAAACCGCCCTGCGCGCGGTGCGTGGCATTCTGCATTTCCGACAATATTGAAGCTCGCCAGCAGTGCCATTGGAGTGTGCACGGTTCAGTGTCATAATCGACCGGACCAGGCACGTCAGGAGATAACCGTGTTCCCTCGAATTCATGCCGTTAAACTAACTGCGGCGCTGATTGCGCTGTCGGCTTTCGCCCCGCTCGTCATCGCACAAAGCTATCCCGCCAAATCGGTGCGGATAGTGGTTCCGTATCCGCCCGGCGCCGGCGTGGACATCACCACGCGACTTTTTACCCCGAAACTTACCGAACGGCTGGGCCAGCAGTTCGTGGTGGATAACCGCGCCGGCGCCGGCGGCAATGTCGGCGCGGAATATGTGGCACACGGCGCGCCCGATGGTTACCTTTTATTGATGGCGCCGGCATCAATAGCCATCAGCCAAAGTCTCTATAAGAATTTGCGCTACGACCTGAAGCGCGACTTTGATGCGATTGCGATGATAGGCTCCGCCCCATTCGTGCTGGTGATGCATCCCTCGGCGCCGGCAAGAACCGCGCGCGAACTCATCGCGCTTGCCAAATCGCACCCCAAACAACTCTCGTATGCCTCCTCCGGGAGCGGCAGCGCATCGCATCTGGTCGCCGAGATGTTCAATCTTCAGGCCGGCATCAACGTGCTGCACATACCTTATAAGGGGACGGTGCCGGCGCTCACGGACGTCATAGCAGGATTTGTCTCGCTTACATTCGCCAACACGCTGTCCGGCCTGCCTCTGGTCAATGCGGGACGGTTGCGTGCACTCGGCATTACCAGCTCAAAGCGCAGTTCCACTGCGCCGGGTTTGCCCACGCTCGCGGAATCAGGCCTCCCGGGGTTCGAAGGCGTTACGTGGTTCTCGTTGCTTGCGCCCAAGGGTACTCCGCGCGACATCATCACGCGTTTGAATTCGGCACTCGCCGAGATCGGGCAATCACAGGACACACGCGACCGGCTTGGCGAACAGGGTGCGGAGTCTCTCGGCGGCACACCGGAACAAGTCACCAGTTTCATCGCCGCAGAGACCGTAAAGTGGGCGAAGGTGGTTGCTGCCTCCGGTGCGCGTGCGGAGTAAGCGCCGTCACCGAATGAAGAATACCGGGGGACATTGACACATGGTTAACCGCAAACAGGATGACGTGGTGATCGTAGGTGGCGGCATCGCGGGCATGATTTCCGCAAACCGCGCCGCGCAGCTTGGTCTGAAAGTAACCGTGCTCGAAAAGGGCACAGCGCAAAAGTATCTCTGCAACACGCGCATCACCGGCGGATCATTTCATATCTGCCATCGCGACATCATGCACGACGAGGCGATCCTGAAACAGGCGATTCTTGATTCGACCGCCGGATTTGTGCCGGAGGAATTCGCCGCTCTGATTGCTAAAGATGGACGACGCGTGGTGCGCTGGCTGCAGGATGAAGGCCTGAAGTTCATGCGTGCCAGCGGCTCGGAACATCATCGCTGGGTGCTGTCCCCGCCAGGACGCTCCAAACCGGGCATCGACTGGGAAGGCCGTGCCGGCGACGTCCTGCTGCGCACGCTGGAGCAGCAGCTCACCCGGCGCGGGTCTGCCATCGTGCGCGGGGCTCATGCCGATGCGCTCATCACTGATGGTGCACGCTGCACAGGGGTATTGGCGACGATAGCCGGCCAGCAGAAGGAATTTCGCGCCCGCGCGGTGATCATCACGGATGGTGGCTTCCAGGGCAACCCGGAGATGGTGGGACGCTATATCTCAAAATATCCGGAGCGCATCAAACAACGCGGCGCGGGCACGGGCCACGGCGACGGCCTGCGCATGGCCCAGGCTATTGGCGCTGCGACGACCAGCCTGGATGCGTTCTACGGTCATGTGCTGAGCCGCGATTCGTTGACCAACGATCTGCTGTGGCCCTATCCGATGCTGGATGCCATCGTCACGGCCGGTATCATTGTCAACGCGCACGGTGAACGTTTTGTCGATGAAGGACGCGGCGGTGTTTTTGTTGCCAACGCAATTGCGCGTCTCGACGACCCTTTATCGGCGGCCTGCATTTTCGATCGCGACATCTGGGAGCAGCCCGGCGCGCGCGAGCTGGTGCCGCCCAATCCCAATTTGCCGGAAGTCGGCGGAACGCTCTTCCAGGCGGAAGATCTGGCCGCGTTGGCCGCCCAGGCAGGCCTGCCCGCCGCCGCACTGTGCGCCACCGTGGATACTTATAACAGCGCTATAAAACAAGGAGTTACATCATCTTTGCCGTTGACGCCCGAACGCCGCACCCAGCGTTATCAGCCGATGATGATCGCCAAGCCGCCTTTTTATGCGATACCTGCGGTGGCCGGCATTACCTACACGATGGGCGGCATCGCGATAAATATCAATACGCAGGTGGTGCGCGCCGATGCTTCGATCATCGACGGCTTGTTCGCGGCGGGCATAGCCGCAGGCGGCCTTGAAGGCGGACCGCAGATCGGTTATGTGGCGGGGCTCGCGCGCTGTGGCGTCACTGCGCTGCGTGCCGCCGAGCATATTGCCGAACAGCTCGGCAGCACGTAACGTTTCGGATCAGCAGGCAAACACGAACGGTAATAAGCGAGTTGCCGATCGCGCTCCCGGTCTCTAACAGTCTGCTGAAATTCGATTCGTTACACCGGCGAAGGCCGGTGTCCAGAGAACGCGAGTCATTCGAATCAACACCTTACTGGATGCCGGTTTTCACCGGCATGACGGAAAGGTAAACACTGTGACAATTTTCAACAAACTGCTAACCGGATTTCGCGACCTTGGCCGCATGCGCTCCGGCCCGGCGACCGAACACAGCCCCCTGCATCATGCCGGACGCGCCGGGATAATTGCCGTAGAAAAGACCGCCCGCGATTTCGCCACAGGCATACAAACCGGGTATAGGCGCCTCCCAGGTGCTGAGCACTTGTGCATCGGTATTGATGCGCAGCCCGCCATACGTAAACGTGATGCCGCAACACACGCCATAACCGTAGTACGGCGGCGTGTCTATGGTCTGCGCCCAGTTCGTTTTGTTGATGGCGAGCCCCTTGGTACACTTGCCGTCGAGGATGGCCGGATTGAAGGGGCCGGCCTGAACCGCCTGGTTATACTCGCGCACGGTCTGCAGCAATGGTCCCGGTTCGAGCCCCAGCATTTTGGCAATTTCTTCGAGCGAGCCGGCCTTGCCGCCCGTGGCGTCCTTGTACCCCCGGATCAGATGCTCGCCTTTCTTGTCCAGCAATTGAAACGCAACGCCCCCGGGCTGCTTGACGATTTCGCGGCCGGTCTTGGCGTAGGTAAAGCGCCGATAATCGGAACCTTCGTCGATAAAGCGCTGGCCGTCGATATTGACCGAAATGCCCCACGGATACGCATAGCGTGAATACTCCCAGGTCGGCTGTATGCGCACGCTGAATGGCGGACGGTTGATATCCTGCGGCGAAGCATGGCAACTGTTGAGATTGCCATAAGCCTGCGCGCCTATATCCCATGCCATGCGCAGACCGTCCCCGGTATTGAACGGCACGCCGCGGACCTTGACGTTATCCCAGCCCGGCCCAAGAAAAGCCGCGCGCATCGCCGGATCGGCCTCGAATCCCCCGCTCGCCAGTATCACCGCCTTGCCATATATTTTGGTAAATCCATCGGGTGTCAGCGCGTAGACACCGATAACCCGCCCGCCTGCATCGCGTATCAACTCCATGGCGATGTTCTCATAGCGGACATCGACACCCATGCCGGCCGCGATTTCGAATTCCCGATCTGACAGCCGTGCACCGCCACCATTCAGAGTAACCACCATGCCCAATGTCAGCGGCCCATAGTCGGGTATCCACTCATGCCCCATCGCGCGCAGCCACCGGATCGTCGGCAACGATTCGCTGACGAGCACCTGCAGCAAGTCAGGATCGGCGCGCCCTCCGCCGAGTCGCATTACATCGGCATAGAATTCTTCGTTGGTGTACGGCTTGACGACCTCGCGCATCTCTTTCATGTCGCTGTCGGAAATACCCGGTACCAGCGGAAAAATATCCTTCTCCAGAGAGTCCCACCCAAAGCGGTACGTCCCCGTGAAATAGGTGTTGCCTCCGCGCAGTTGCTTGCCGGCCTTCTCCAACATCGCCACCTTGGCGCCGCCCTGCGCCGCGGAAATGGCCGCAGCTAGCCCGGCATTTCCCGCGCCCACCACCACAACTTCGTATCTGGCTTCCAAGTCTGCCAACAGCATGCTCCTCGCGATCAACTCACTTCAACGTAGCGGCAATCCGACGAATTTCCTCCGGCGTGTGTTCACCACCCAAGGGCGTGCCTGGAATCAAATGTTTGCCCATGACCAGCGTGCCAACCAGGACAGGCTCCAACCCGACATCGCGTATGAGCCGCGACGCCGTCACGATGGCGTTGGCATCATCGCCTGCAACTGGCATACCCGTGCGCGCACCCTTGTTCTGCGAAAAGCCGGGTAACCGCGCGTATCCGATCGCATTGAATGCCCGCACGATGCGCGCGCCCGGCAACAGTTCCGCCGAAGCCAGTCCGGCGCCCTTTTCCCGCGCCCACGTTGCAATTTCACCGTCGCGCGCAACGATAGGATTGCTGGCATCGATGACAACTTTGCCCTTAAGCACGTCAGCCAGATCCTTGCCGACCTGCCGCAAAGCAGCGAACGGTACCGCGATCAGCACGACGTCGCCGAAGCCAACCGCCTCGCGCGAGGAGCCGGCTTTGGCATTGGGCCCCAGCTTCGCCGCGAGCGCCTTGTCCTGCTCGATATCGAGCGACGAGAACATGACCTCGTTCCCGGCCTTGATCCATATCTCACCCAACGTGCCGCCGATACGCCCCGAACCGACAACCCCAATCTTGAGTTTTGCGTCCGCCGCACGCACCACACCCGCACCTGCCGCCATCGCGATTGCTGCCGCGAGCTTGAGAAAGCCGCGGCGATCGCAATTGCCTTCGATTCGTGTCTTCATGACATTCCTCCATGAACAGTGAACTGGATCTACCAGTGGCCCGAAGAAAACCACTTTTGTGGCGCTGCATACAGTAGCCTCGCTGCCGAATAAGTGCAAGGGGTCCGCTTTACGCCCGCTGCCATG
>CANJQI010000084.1 GCA_947476215.1 Betaproteobacteria bacterium | reverse complement strand
TGCGGTGCAGCAGGCTGAACGCCACCGTCTGTTTGATCCGACCGCGGCGCTTGTTGTCTCGGACGGCATGAGGATTACGGGCTTGAGCATTATGCAAAATCGTTTCGTAATGCGTGAAGATGCGCCTGATCTGCCGATCGCTCAGCGCCGTTCGCCCGTCCTGTCTGGCGATCTCACAGCCTTCCCGAGCGCTCGTCAGCAGGCCGATCATGCGTTTGGGCCAGCGTTGGCCAGTGGTTTCATGCGGAAACGTCAATTCGCGCATCGTTTAATCTCGTATTCACATTGACCAGGAACGCGCTAGCCATTACTATATGCGCCTTTCCTGTCGCCTTCCAGCAGTAATATATACTCGATAGCTCAGTCGGCAGAGCGACGGACTGTTAAGTTTTAGCCTTATTTTCAGTATCTTGCATACGTATCAAGTAGTTAAGTCTGTATTAAAAGTTTTCGTAAGTGCGCGTCGTGTCATAGAGTCGCGTTGTGTAGCGTTGTGTCTTATCCCTGGTAGCTCAGCGGTAGAGCAATCGACTGTTAATCGATTGGTCGCTGGTTCGATCCCAGCCCGGGGAGCCAATAATCAACACTTACGTTGGACGCATTCGTGAAATCGCGTCTAATATTCCCTAGTGTGGAATATTCTCACCGCAAGTCATTCCGGTTTCGTCATTTTGGGGAGGCGCGGCGAGAAATATTCCAACCTCGGATTGTGTGAGGTTGGCGCAGGCGTAACGGTTGTCAGCACCGCACGCCAAATCTAGAACTTCAGACTCGCCGCCTCAGCGGAACGATGTTGTTCAATTCGTCGCGATTGTTCCGATTATGCGTATCGAACCCCGGTTCTTGCCCGCTTGACGTCCGTTGACGTACAACGTCGTCCGCGCGGCATAGCTGCCCGGCGCGAGGCCCGCAGGCCATCGGATGGTGAAAGTGTTTTGAATAGCCCCGGAGAGCATCGCTTCCTCGGCGCATAAAAGTATTGTGAAAATCACCGGCAGGAATGGCTAGAGTAGAAAATAGGCTTCGCAGTGCCGTAGGTTTGGCATGTCTGTTGGCCGCCACATTCCCTGACGGTGCCTCACCACGCCAAGAACGCCAAGTGCCTTGCCTTTTGCCATTCACCATCACAGGAGGCGCTTAGCGTCTCGCCCAACCACGAATGTGCGCCCCGCCACCCAACAACATCGATTCAATCTCCGCCATATGCTGGTCCAGCGCATCGCCAACCTTGTAAGTGCGCAGGCGACGCTTTAACACGTCGATATCGCGAAACGACGCCACATCTGCTTCGGTGGCACGCACCAATTTTCGTAACTCACCGTATTCTTGATCAAGCGTACGCCGCAAATCATCCTCGGCCAACTGCGCGCGCCCATAACCCATGAAGCCGGCGATCGGCGTCAGCAAATCAGCGAGCTCGCGCTTGATGCTCTGTAACTGCCCTGCGAGCACATGGTTGTAGTGCACCAGGCGTTCGTTCGGGAGCCCGGACAAGTGCGCCGGATCTATCTGTTCAATTTTGAGCTGCAGTTCCAGCAGTGCCAGCAGATCACCCGCCTGATATGCCGTGTTTGCCTGCTGCATCAGGTCCGTCTTGCGTGCGCGCTTCGCCGGATCGGGTTCGCGGTCAGGGTGCAACTCGCTGGCGAGCTTGCGATACACCTCGCGCACCGATTGCGTGGCGACCTTCTCGGCCGCGGCGCGCGCCGCCGCCTTGGCACCGGCCTTGCGCCGGGAGCGCTGCTGCTCGCGCGCCAACGCCTCGTTCTCCTCGGCGAGCTTGTCCCGAATAGCGTGCGCGAAATCCTCGGGGCTGCGTGCATCCTGGTCAACCTCCACGCCCGTGGTTTCGCGCATCAGCTCGCGCATCAAAGCGAGACCGGCTTCGTGCTCCTCGTCAAAATCGCCCAGACCATGCTTTTCGAATAACTGATCAAGCTCCGGTGTACGCTCCTCCTCCATCAGATCCGTGAGTTGGCTGGTCAGCAGATCCACCACCTTGCGGCGCTGGCTTTTGTTAAGCCGCTTGCTGCCCGCAGCCGCGTCGAGCGCCCTGGCGATTTCAACGCGCAACTCGCGATATCGCAGTCGCAACGGCTCAGTACGCGCGGCGTGCTCGGCCATTGCGCGCGGAATAAACGCGCTCCAGCGCGCCAAATCCATGCGCGCGGTCTCGATATCCGCGATGAGCTTGTTAAAGCGGCGCTGTTCCTTGGACAGTGCTTGCTTACTGCCCGGCAGCACCACGGGGGACGCGCCGTTAGCGGCCGGAAGATCGTCAAACAGTGAAGGTTGTGTTGCCACGATTCGTCTCTCAGCTCATAAAATGGATACAGGGTTCGGTCTTGCCTTCTCCCAGCTGAACGGCAAGCGCGCGAACTGGCCGGCTACGACGCATTTTATCCGGCTGCGATGAAGCAACACTGCGGACACTTGATTCCATCGTCGAAGCCCTGGACAGAGTGGTGCGGGCGGTGGGTCGGCATCCCTTGATCGACGGTAAGGGTAGGACTGCCCCTCCCCCTGCGGCGCCCCAATCCTCACAGATTCGATCTGTCAGCCCTTGGCCTTGACCCACTGTTTCTATCCGGCTATATTACTGGCTATATCGCCGGAGACCAATATCATGAGCGACTCCCAAAAGCGCGCCATCCAGAATTATCGCTCCCGCCTTAGCGCGCGCGGCCTGACCCGCTACGAGGTAATGGGACTGGGGGGAGATCGAAATCTTATCCGTTCACTTGCGCGACGACTGGCCGAAGAAGGGCCTGCGGCTGCTCAATTACGCGCGGTCGTCAGCCAGACTATCACTGGCACGCCCCCGAAGAAGGGCGGCATACTCGCGGTTCTTCGTCGCTCTCCACTCGTTGGTGCTGACCTGAACCTGCGCCGAAGCCCTGAGCAAGGACGCAAGGTTGAGATCTGATGCGCTACCTGCTCGACACAAACATTATCAGCAACATCTTGAAGCAGCAGCCGTCGGCAACGCTTATGGCGTGGCTGTCTGAACAGGCAGATGATGCACTTTTCATCTCCTCGCTCACCGTCGCAGAGATCCGTCGCGGAATTCTTGATAAGCAGGCCGGCAAGCGGCGCACTCAACTGGAGGCCTGGTTTGCAGGGCCAGAGGGCCCTCAGGCACTCTTTGCCGGACGCGTGTTCTCGTTCGATGAGAAAGCTGCTCTCGTATGGGCGAGGCTGATGGCGGATGGCAAAGCGAAGGGCAAACCCCGAAGCGCACTCGACACTATCATCGCGTCGGTCGCGGAGTCCAACGAATGCGTCGTCGTGACCGACAATGAGAAGGACTTTGCGGACATCCAGGTCATTAACCCGCTTCGCAATGAAGTACGCTGATCGCTGCAGCACACCACCGCAAGCCGCCGGCCCTGGCTTGGCCGCAGCGCGCGCGTGGCGCACGCCTCTGGCTGGACGCGCGTTGCGCGATACCGTTGCCGAAGTGCGTCAGGATCGCAAGCGATGAGAGTACGCAGCCAAACGCATAAGGCAGGATCTGAATCCTGCCAGTAACTATTCGATTACGGTTTTTCAACTTCTAGTTCTGCGACGGCACCCACATGAGCATACAGCTGACACACGATCTCGGACGATTTATCGCCACAACACGATTTAAGGATATCCCTGAGGCAGCGGTTGCCACGTCCCGCACCGCATACGCCGACACCATAGGAGTCATGCTCGCCGGCGCGCACGAACAGGCGCCCAAACTGCTCAAGGCCATGCTTGCGCCGACCGGCGGTGAATCGGCACTGTATGTGGATGGAGGGCGCGCTTCGGCTCTGGATGCCGCGTGGATCAATGCTACCGCGGCGCACGTGCTCGACTATGACGACACCGCGCAGCGCGGCGGCCATACCGGCGCCGTGCTGGTTTCGGCGATACTAGCCGAGGCTGAGGCGTTGGGTGCGTCGGGCGAGCAGATGATACTGGCGCACGTCGTCGGCTATGAAACCATCGCCGATCTCGTCGCGCGCGATCGCGATGAACATCTCGACAAAGGCTGGCATCCCACCGGCATACTCGGCACCATAGGCGCGGCAGCGGCGTGCGCCTCCTTGCGAAAACTTGATGCGACGAAGGCCGCGATGGCGATCGCGCTCGGCGCTTCGCAAAGCGCGGGCGTGATCTCCAATTTCGGCACGATGACCAAGCCATTCCATGCCGGGAAAGCCGCCCATGCCGGGGTGGCGTCGGCGCGGCTTGCCGAGATCGGTTTCACCGCCTCCATGGATGCGCTCGAACATGCGCCGAGCTTTCTCGGCGCGGTGTCGCCTGCCGGGCGGATCGATGTCGATACGCCGATGCAGGCCGGCAGTGCATGGGACATCTGCGGCGCGAACCGGCCGGCGATCAAGAAATACCCGCTTTGCTACGCCTCGCACCGCGCGGTCGACGGCCTGCATGATCTGCTGCAATCGAACACGATCGCTGCGCACGACATAGAGCGCATCACGGTCACGCTGAGCCGCCGCAATTCAAACAACCTGCGCCATCACCTGCCGCAAACCGGTCTGGAAGCGAAATTCAGCATTGAATTCCCGATTGCGTCGATGTTGATCGCGGGCCGTGCCGGTCTGGCGCAGCTCCAGGACGCGTTTGTGCGCAAGCCCGAAGTTCAGGCGCTAATGAAACGGGTTGCGATTGAAATCGAAGAACGTCTGGACACGGAGCGTGCCGGATTTGCAATCCACGACCGTGTTGTCGTCACCATGCGCGACGGACGCAAATTCGATACCGGCCCTATCACTCACGTACGCGGCGACCATGCACTACCGCTGGGCCATGATGACCTGTGGAACAAGTTTGAGGATTGCGTGCAAACCGGGAATCCCCGCATACAAGCACGCAAACTATTCGATACCTTAATGACACTGGATCGCCTGCCGCATGTGCGTGAACTCGTGGCTATGTTGATCTAAAAATCTACCAACTGCCGATATTTTTCATTGATGCCCAAGGTTCCAACGGTGCAAGGCGCTCGCCTTTCTGCAAGAGCTCGACGGAAATATTGTCCGGCGTGCGGATAAAGGCCATGTGGCCGTCGCGCGGGGGGCGGTTGATGGTGACGCCGTTATCCATCAACTTTCGGCACAACTCGTAAATGTCGGCCACCTCGAATGCGAGGTGGCCGAAATTGCGTCCACCCGTATAGACCTCCGGGTCCCAGTTGTAGGTGAGTTCGAGCGTTGGTGCGTGCACCGATTTTGCGGCGTCGAGATCGTCCCTTGCCGCCAGGTGAACATTGGTGAAACGGCCCTTCTCGCTGTCGCTGCGGCGCACTTCGCTCAGACCCAGGATAGCGAAGAATTTCAGCGACTCCTCAAGATTAGAAACGCGTACCATGGTGTGAAGATATCGCATGCCTGCCTCGTGTTATTTAGGTTTGAGGTAGTCTAGCCAAAGTCGCACGCTGTCGCCAGCGTGCAAGAGCGGTTTAACGAACTCGAAAAAATAAGTTGTCACGCGCCGTTGCAGTCCTGCCTGCGCCCACGGCGGCTTTGGCGATCAGAGCCGCCGGTCGGGTATGCGCGCACCAACTTCCGTTCTTCGGCCACAGGTGACGCTGGCGATCCTACCGTAATTAGTCCGCAATGCGATGTTCAGCAAAACGCGCGTCAATATGGCGGCTCGTAATTGGGAGCTGCACCGATCGCCCCCTGCATCCGCCAACCTTTGACTGCCGCATCAGCACGGCCGGGGCGACTCGCATCATTGCTTGGTTTATGCGCGCAATTGCGCGATGGCGGAGTTACGACCGATCGCCGGCTGCATCTCCCGTCTCAACATGAGCTTGCGGCCTGCACGCGCCCCCCCGGTACGCTACACACCTCAATCGGCGCGTATGCCCGCATCGCGAATCACCTTGCTCAGTTGAGTCATATCGTTGCGGATTGCCGCCCCGAATTCCGCTGGCGTGCTGCCTACCGGCTCTATGCCGCCGTTCATGAACTGTTCGCGCACATCGCCACGCCGCAGCGCGGCGACCACCTCGCGATTCAGTCTCGCCACTATCAGCGGCGCCATCCTCGCCGGCGCCAGCATGCCGTACATCGACGTTGAGTCGTAGCCGCTCAATCCAGAGGCAGCGACGGGTGGCAAGCCGGGAAACAATTCGGAAGGCTGCAAGCCGGTGACAGCCAGTGCGCGCAGACGACCTGACTTGATAAACGGAACCACCGACCCTGCGCTGGCGAACATCACGCGCACTTCACCGCCAACAAGCGCATTGAGCGCAGCACCGCTGCCTTTGTAGGAAATTCGCACCAGATCGACACCGGCCATCGACTTGAAAAGTTCGGTAGCGAGATGCGCAGATCCGCCGGAGCCGGTCGAGGCATAGTCAAGCTTGCTGGGACTCGATCGCGCCAGCGCAACGAGTTCCTTGATATTACGCACAGGCAGTGAAGGATGCACGACCACGATATTGGGCGAGCGTCCGGCGAGTGATATAGGTGTGAAGTCGCGCTGCACGTCGTACGGCGCTTTCGCCAGCAGCGTGCCGACCCACAGGATGTTGCTGTAGAAGATCACGGTGTAACCATCTGCGGCGGCTCTCGCCACGATCTCGCCCGGCATGAAGCCGCTGCGCCGGTTATCGACGATCATCGGCTGGCCCAGTGGACCGGTCACCGCCTGCGCAATGAGCCGCGACATCAGATCGGTGCCGCCGCCGGCATCGGCGGTGACGAGGCGGATCGGCTTGCGCGGATAGTCCTGCGCAAAGATTGCTCCACAACCAAGCATCAACAGACAGCCGATGCAACTCGCTGCGGCGATCGCCTTGTTCATCTCTCCCTCCGCGTCAACAAACTATTCGGCCTTGATATGCGCCGCCTTGATCACCCGCGCGCGCCGGCTCATCTCGGACTTCACCATCGATACCAGTTCCCGCGTCATGCTCGGATTCGGCTCGATGCCGGGGCTGAACTGGCGCTCCTTGACGTCGCCATGCGCCAGCGCGCGCCATCTCCTGGTTGATACAACTGCAGATAGGGATTTTAAACGCTTCTTTTGACTGTCCACGACCATTTTGACTGAAATTTGTGCCTCAACTGCGTTCGTTGGACATGTACGAGCGATACGTCGGACAATCAACCCTGCCATTCTTAAGATGGTGGTTCTCTAGTCAATCCGGATGCCCGCTTCCTTGACGACCTTACTGATGCGTGCCATTTCCGATTTCATGGCTTCGGCCAGCACCTCGGGTGAACTGCCGACCGCCTCGGTACCTATCGTCATGAATCGATCTTTAACGTCCGCCTGACCGACCACCGCGGCGATCTCCTGGTGAAACCGCTGGATGATGGAAGCCGGCGTCCTAGCCGGCGCAAAGATACCCTGTATCTGATTCAGTTCATACCCCGGCAACACCGCTGCCACCGTGGGCAGATCCGGAACCAGCGGCGTGGGACGCAGACTGGTCACCGCCAGCGCACGCAACTTGCCCGATTTGACATGCGGACCTACCGTCCCGGTGGTGGCGAATATCACCTGCACTTCGCCGCCCATCACGGAATTGGTTGCGGGGCCGGTGCCTTTGAATCCGACACGCACGATATTCACGCCGGCCATGGACTTGAATAATTCCGCCGCGAGATGCGGCGTCGATCCGGGGCCGCCCGACCCGTAGTTGAGCTCCCCCGGCTTGGCCTTGGCCAGTGCGATCAGTTCCTTGACCGATTTCGCGGGTACCGACGGATTGACTACGAGCACGGCAGGCGCACTGGTGGCAATCGTGACCGGTGCAACGTCCTTGATGGGATCGTACGTCGCGCGTTGCATCAACGGCGCGAGCCATAATCCGCTGCCGTAGTAAAGCAGCGTGTAGCCATCCGGCGATGCCCGGATCAGCGTATCGATGGCCATTACACCGCCGCGATTATCGACGATGACCTGCTGTCCAAATCGCAAGCTCAGGCCCTGCGCGATAATGCGCGCCGCGACGTCAGACGCCGCACCGGGTTCCGTGGTAACGATGCGCACCGGACGCGTCGGAAAATTCTGCGCATACGAACCAGGCAAACCGCATAGCAGTGCCACCGCGGCAGCCGTCCATCTCATGGTGAAAATCGCGATCACAATTTATCTCCTGTTGAAAATTCGTTCTTGTTGAGAAGAACTAAACTTTGCTGAAATATTGGCCCCACCCCCCATCCCCGCCTTCCCCCTGAAGGGGAAGGAGTTTGCAGCGCGAAGATGTGTAGATACGTATGCCGTGAAGGGGGAGAAATCGAAAAGTCGACGTTTATGGAGAGGGTAAGTCGGAGGCAGCCGTGCCATCAATTTTCGCCCATGGTCCACGCCAGTTTTGCTATTCGATCCCGTGCGCAGCGAACAAGCCTCGCACCTGCGGCGTTGCAAGATAGCGCATGAAATCCCGTGCGCCGACGGCATTGCGAGCCGCTGTCATGGGCGCCGCGTCATAGCGGGTCCAATGCTGAATTTCCTCGGGCAATGGCGCCGCCAGCTTCAATCCCTTACTGGTAAACATCAAGATTTCGATGATCGCGCCAAAGGCGATTTCCTGTCCCTTGCCGGTGATCAGGTGCGCCATCATCGCGGGCCCGTCGTCGAAGCGCTTCGTCTTGTGCTGTATGCTGTCAGAGATGCCCCTGTTTTTCAGCAGTGCCTCGACATGCAGTCCACTCGATGCGCGATTAAAGACCACGGATTCCGCGTCGAGCACGGCTTTTTCCACGGCATCCACGTTCGACAAGTCCGGGGTTACGACATCCACGCGTGTGACTATCCCTATGCCGACACGGCCGACATACAGCCTCTCATCGCCGGCAACCTTGTGTTGTCGGGCAAAGTCGTCAATCGCGGCATCCGGCGCTATCACTACATCATGGACTTCGTTGTTGTCGAGACGGCGGCGGATCACCGGCGCGGTCGACCAGGTGATGTTCGCCACACCCGCGCCCCGTTTGTTGTACGCATCGACCGCCGCGACGAGTCCGGGTTCTATGGCGCCTGCGCTTAGTAGACTGATCGTTGCCGTGCTCATTCTGCGTTTCCCTGTACGCTACAGTCCGTTAACGATGCCATCAGCACCTTCGCCATCGAAGAATTTCTCGATATTCTTCAGCGAAGCCGGAATATCGACTTGTCTGAAGCGATTCGATCCGCCTCCCATATGCGGCAGCAACACCACATTGTCCAGCGCCATCAACGGACTGGTGACAGGCAGGGGTTCCGTTCGATAAACGTCCAACCCGGCCATGGCGATGCGTTTACTTTGGAGCGCGGCAACCAGAGCGTCTTCGTCGATCAATCCGCCGCGCGCGCTGTTGATGAGTATCGCCGACGATTTCATCAACGCGAGTTCCCGTGCGCCTATCAATCCCTCGGTCTGGGGCGTATGCGGAAGGATCAGGATCACAAAATCGGATGCGGACAGCAGTTCATCAAGCGCGAGATAGCGCATGCCGAAGGAGCGCTCCACGTCGGCGGAATGCGGACTGAGGTCGTAATAGCATATAGACATGTCGAAGGCGCGGCAGCGCTTGGCTATCTGCATACCGATGTCGCCCATGCCTACGATACCCACGGTGGCCTGATACAGTTCCGTAAGTCCATGAATACCGGGCCAGTTCGCACGGTATTGCTTCTGCGACGTCACTATCGGCTCCAGCCCCATCTTCTGGTAGACGCCCTGAGTGACGGCCTGATAGCCGGGAATCAGCTTGCGCGCACACGCGAGCAGCAGGGCTAGCGCGTGTTCGGCTACCGTAATGCTGCGCAACAGCGGAACGGTAGCCACCGGAATTTTTTTCTCCGTTGCAACCGCGACGTCGATGTTACGGTAGTTGATGCCATGCTTCTGAATGAACTTGAGCGAACGGGCAGCCTGTATCACCGATCCGGGCAGGCCCACTTCGTAACACAGGATGGCATCCGCATCGGATGCGCCCTCGCGCAATGTCTCCTCCGACACCTTCTTCGGGATGATGACATCGAAGTTCCGTGCCGCCGGCGCGTCCTTCAAACGCTGCGCGAAATCCCAGGTATCACCGTCGGTCACCATCAGTCGAATTCGCTTGCTCATCATGCCCCCTGTCTGTCGCGTGCGGATATTGTGTAATGTTCGATAACGTGGCCGTCGGTTACGCTATCGTCATGTACTGGTTGCGGAAGACGCCCTTGTTCCGGTATGCTGCCCGGCACTTTTTCAGCAGAAGAGCCCCATGCCGAACCACCCTTGCGCCACCCGTATCATCACACTGCTTTTCTGCGCCGGCGCGATGGCCGTCAGCGCACAGAATTATCCGACTCGTTCGATACGCATAGTTACCGCCGAGGCCGGCGGCGGTAGCGATTTGCCGGCGCGTGTCGTTGCGCAGAATCTCTCGCCCGTACTCGGGCATCCGGTTGTCGTCGATAACCGCGGTGGCGTGCTGGTCGTGGGAGAAATCGTCGCAAAAGCAGCTCCCGACGGCTATACGCTGCTGTTCTTCGGCAACTCTCTGTGGACACTGCCTTTGATGCGCTCGAAAATGAACTACGATGCGGCGAAAGACTTTACGCCCATCACTTTGGCGATCGTGACGCCCACCATGCTGGTTGTGCACCCGTCGCTGCCGGTGAACTCCGTCAAGGATCTGGTCGCGCTGGCCAAGTCCAAACCTGGACAACTCCTTTATTCGTCCGCCGCCGCCGGCACGGGAAATCATCTCGCCGCCGAATTGTTCAAATCCATGACCGGAACCGATATGGTACGTGTCGCCTACAAAGGACATCCGTCGGCGCTCAACGCGGTGGTCAGCGGCGAAGTGCAGGTGTTCTTTCCCATAGTCGGCCCCGGAATCGCGCAGGTAAATGCCGGCAAATTGAAGGCGCTGGCGGTGACTACCGCGCAACCGACACCGCTGGCGCCAGGATTGCCAACCGTGGCGGCATCGGGTCTGCCCGGTTATGCCTCGGTATTCCAGGCCGGACTGTTCGCGCCTACTGGTACACCCGCCGCGATCATCAGCCGCCTGAACCGTGAGGCCGTGCAGATACTCAAGCGCACCGACGTCAAGGAACGCCTGCTGTCTATGGGTATGGAAGCCCTGGGCAGCTCGCCGCAGGAATTCGCCGCTGCCATCAAAAATGAAGTGGCGGTGATGGGCAAGGTCATCAAGGATGCCGGCATCCGCGACGAATAGAACGCGCACGTCAGCACCGCCATATTGGGGAAGCAAACGGGACGCTGACTTGCCGCTGCCGCTCGCGTGCGTGCAACCCTTCGTGCTAAACAAGTTTTTTCCTGCGCCACTTCCCGGGACGGTCTGAAGGAAACGTCAGTCCGCTTGCGTCAACACCGAGATCGACAAAGAGCTTGGCCAGGGAAATCGCGCAACTGTATCCCTCCAGCACCGGAACTTCCCAACCGAGTTCCTTAAGACGCTTCTCGACAAACGGCTGCAGCCAGAATATTCCCGAGCAGCCGAAGGTGATGACTTCCGCGCCATCCTCCTCGATCGCGGCCACGGCTTCATTAACGGCACGCTCGACGACCGGCGATGGTTCGCCGCGCAACGCCTGCATCTTCTCGGCATGAAGCGTACTTTTCTCGGGGGCAGACGGTCTGGGATGCGGATAGTTTAAGTTTCTGATCGACGCACATCGATCTTCAAAGCGGTTTCGAACCACCAGATCAGCGTAGTACATGTTATGCGACTCCGCCACATCGATGACGCTGAAACGGTTACCCAGCATGCATGCGACGTGCATTTGCGAGGAGGCGCATGAAGTGACCGGTATTCCGAACTTTCTTGCGATCTCACGCGATTCCATATAGCCCGGCTCTCCTCCGCCGAGGAGCACGAGCGCGTTGTATTTACCGCTTTCACACGCTTCCCGCACGATGGGTAGACGTGCAGCGGCGGCGAGACAGAACTCCTCGCGGTTCTCCACCGCCCAATCACCGTACGTCGCGAGCGCGCCTTCGTGTAGATCCCATTCCACATCGTCCAGCAGATGACTGATGGCGCCAAAATTCATGAGCCGCTGTTCTTTCGGCATACCGTTGCGGGTGCTGGCGAAACGGCTGTCGGCAGGCAACCTGAACGCCGGTATCAACAAAAATCTGTATTTCCTGCTCTGACGTTCCGTCATGTAATCTGCCTCTGGCTGATCGCGCCTCGCCGCGCTTGGGACTGACCGGCAATGCAAACGCGCATTACTGTTTATTCGGCCGGTATGACTGGAGGAGTACGCTGAATAACGCGCAATGCGTCAGGGCCAACCGACCAGCGGCATGGATTTTGCCATTGCGTAGCGTTGGTATCCAATGAAATTCGTGATGCCCGGTATAACAATCCGGTAATGCTGATCGGGCTGGTTGCAATAAGGGAGCTGGCCTCCATGGCACTACCTTAAGAAGCTCAAACGCTCACCGCGTCCTCTGCGTTAGGCGTTTGAATTGACCGTTTATCTAACCCTTTCCCTCCGTAGAGCACCCGAGAACCTCAAGGTAGTGCCATTCGGAGCTGGCCTCTGTTCAGCCTCTATGAGAAGTCAAAACCTTCCGTCTCCCGGAGGGTGAGGGTTTGTTCGGTTCCCGAACATCAGTCCAACCGCGCGCCGGACTGCTTGGTCACCCGGCCCCACCGGACCAGTTCCGCCCTGATGAATGCGGCGAACTCCTCCGGTGTGGAACTGACGGGTTCCACGCCCTGCCCCGCGTAGCGGTTTTTGACGTCAGGCGCGCCCAGCGCTTTGAGAAATTCCGTGTGCAGTTTTGCGATGATGTCCTTGGACGTACCAGTCGGAACGACCACCCCGGTCCAGTTGATGACTTCGTACCCGGGATAGCCGGACTCCGCGATCGTCGGAATGTCGGGGGCGGCCGGTGCGCGCTTCGCGGCGGTCATCGCAAGCGCGCGCAGTCTGCCCGCTTTGACTTGCGGCAAGAGCCCGCTCATGGTCGAGAACGTCAACTGCACATAGCCGCTCATCAGTGCCGTGGTTTGCTCGACATTGCCTTTGTACGGCACGTGCACCAGATCAATGCCGGCCATGCTGACGAAGAGTTGAGCCGCGGTATGTGCAGAGCTGCCGTTGCCGCCGGTCGAGTAATGGAGCTGACCCGGCCGGCTCTTCGCCACCGCGACCAGTTCTTTAACCGAGCGTGCCGGCAATGATGGATGAACAGCCAGTATCAGCGGTGTCTCACTCATCAGGGTGATCGGAGCGAAATCCTTGGCGAGGTCATATCCGACCTTGGTGTAGAGACTGGCGTTGGTTGCGTGCGTGTTCGTAATCAGCAGCAGCGTATAGCCATCGGGGGCCGCCTTGGCGCCCAACGCCGCGCCTATGTTGCCGGCCGCGCCGGCGCGGTTATCGACCACGACCTGTTGCCCCATGCTTTCGGATAACTTTTGAGCGAGGGTGCGCGCGACGATATCGGCGCCGCCGCCGGCTGCATAAGGAACGATGAGATGCAGCGGCTTGGACGGATACGGCTGCGCATAAGCCAGCGTCACGGATGTGCCCGACAACAGCATCACCGCGACTTGAGAACAATACTTTCTTATTTTTCGAATCATAATGTTACGTATCATAACTTTTCCCTGAGCGTAGCAATATGATGCGCCGCCCGCAGCGCGATCGATGAGCACTGCGCAAGCTGCCCTACGTAACCGGCCAGCGGTCCACCTTCCAGTCCACCGGCGGAACAACCCACGGCATAGAGGCCGGGAATGGCGGTGCTACTTTCATTTTGAACACGTCCCACCGAATCGATGGCGATGCCGCCCATAGTGGAAGTAATTCCTGCGCACAATCGGATCGCGTAGTAAGGTGCATGCCGGATCGGGTGCGGCTCGACCGGCGACGGCGTGCGCGGCGGCGTAAGGTGTTGCATATGGCCCGCGTCCAAAGCCGCGTTATAACCTTTAACGGTTTCCTCCAGCGCACCTGCGGACAACCTAAGCTGACGGGCCAGGTCTGCAACGCTTTCTGCCTTCAGTATCGTGGCGCCAGCCGAGACGATGAGCGGGTTGGCGGAAATCATATGGCCACGCGCCGGTCCGTTCCAGATCGCTTCATCATAAATCAGGGTCGCGGACAGCGGATCGGGCAATCTCGCAATGCTGTTGGCCATGCAGATGCCGCCCAACCCCTCGTCGGCAAATCGCCGGCCCGCACCGTCGACGACCAGCGCCGCGGTACACACGGTATCCAGCACCGGAAACGGCCACAGCCGGTCATTGTGCATGGCGTCCTGGCATAACACGTGTCCATAAAACTTGTCGGTACCGACAAGTCTGGCGCCGATTTCGCGTGCCATGCGCAACGCGTCGCCATTGCCCACGCCCGCATTGCGCTGTTTGAGTTTCTCCGGAGCACTCGTGATGAATTCGCGCAACAACCCGTGGTTGGCCTGAAATCCGCCGTCGCACAGTATCACCGCATCCGCGCTTATATCGCACATAACACCCTGTCGTTCGACGGTGAGCCCTACGCACGTGCCGTCATCCATGCGCAATTGCCGCGCGCGGCTGCCCAGCATCAATGTACCACCAGCCGCCTTCAGAGCGTTGCCCAGCGTGCGTAACATCACATCACCGCCGCGTCCCTCCCAGTGCAAACCTGCCTGGGGCAGTATCGGTGGCGCGAGCGTGTGGTCACGGTACGGTTCCGGACCGCCCTTGACGAACTTCAGTCCTTTGGACTTCAGCCACTGCACCGCCTTGCGCGTATCCGCCGCAACGGCCTTTGCCAGATCGGGATCGGCGCAACCACGAGTACGCTGATTGATGACTTCGATGATCACGTTTTCGTCGTCGTTGATACTGCGGTTGGCGACATGAAACGCACCACCCGTATACCGCGAGTTGCACAGATAGCGCTCCTGTTCGCCTTGCTCCAGAACGACTACGCGCACGCCGAGGTCGGCAAGTCTTACCGCCGACATCAGGCCGGAAATTCCCGCGCCGACGATCGCCACGTCGCAGTGAGAGAAGTCACTCATGTCGGCTGCCCTTGATTCCAAACATCCAGTCTATACCGGCGATGCGGTCGCACACAAAAAGCACGGCCAAGGCTATGAGCACCAGCACCGATGCAACCGCGGCACCCAGCGGATCCGCGTTCTGTTCAACATGGCTCATCAGTTTGACGGAAAACGGCACGACGCGGATATCCGACAGAAACAATGCAATATTGACGTCATCCAGGGAAATGATAAAGCTGAACAGCGCACCGGCGACGATGCCGTGTCGCATCAGCGGAAACGTGACTTTGCTGAAAGTGCGCCATTTGCCGGCCCCCAATATACCGGCCGCGCGTTCCAGCGCGGGATCAACGCCGGCCAGACCGGCAAGCACATAACGAATCACGTACGGCGTCGCCAGCAATGTGTGGCCGATCGCGACCGTCGCGACCGATGGTCTTACGTGCATTTCATCGAAAAAACGCAGCAGGCCCAAGCCGATCAATATGCTCGGTATCATCAACGGCGAGAGAAACACCGCCTGCAGCGTTGCGCTGATCCGGCTTTTTGCCGCGCGCAAGGCGAGCGCCGCGGGAATACCGAGCAGCAGAGCAGCTATGGTAACCAGCGTTGCAATCCGGATACTGACCCAAAGCGCAGACATCCACACTCCGCTCTCGAACACCGCACCGTACCAGCGAAAACTCAAGCCGCCCGGCGGGAAAGCCAGATACTCCCTGGGTGTCAGCGATGCGATGAGGACCACGACTGTCGGCAATACCATGGCCACGGTCAACAGCGCCACGTAGCCACTGATCAGCTTATCCACGTATCGTTGCATGCCTAGGCCGCCCCCGCGGCGCGCCGCTGCCTGCGACCGCTCCAGATCAGATGCGCAATGACGATCGTACTGGTGGACAACAGCAGGACGATCGCCACCGCCGACGCGAAGTTCCAGTCCCGCACATCCAGCCCCTGCTGATAAATCAGAAACGACATCATCGGAATACGTGCACCGCCTATCAGCGCGGGGGTGACGAAGCTGCTGCCGTTCAAACAAAACACTATCGTGGCGCCGGCCGTAATCCCGGGCAGGGTCAGCGGCAGCGTCACCCGCCAGAACGTCCTCATGCTTCCCGCCCCCAGTATGCGTGAAGCGCGCAATATGGACGGATCGATCTGCTGCAATGCCGCGGTAATCGGCAGTACCATGAACGGCAGATGCAAATGTGTCAGTGCGATCACAAGACCGGTTTCGGTATACAGCAAATGCTGCGGATCCGTCCCCAGATGCAGTCCCGTGATGGCCTGGTTCAGCAAGCCCGCAGGCCCCAATATAATGACCCACCCGTACGAACGGGCCACCGCACTGATCATGATCGGCGTGATCACGGCAAATGCCACTACCGCGCGCCAGCGCCGCCATGGCTGTGACAGATAAATCGCAATCGGGTAGGCCACGATGACTGCCAGCAACGTCGATATCACGCTGAGTCTAACCGTGCGCCACAATATCGACAGGAAAAAAGGATCCGTGACGAAGCGTCTGAAATTGGTATCGACGGGAAAACGGCCATCAGCCGCCATCAGACTTGCGGTTGCTATTTCGAGCTGGGGAAGAAACAGTACCACGAAATAATAGACGAGTGCCGGCGCCAGCAACAGCGCGAGGCCCGCCTGGCGGCCAGGCAACCACGATATCCCCGCCTTGTCTGTCGCGCCTGCGGTCATTGCAATAATACGTGCGTATCAGCCGGCCGCCACGTGAGCTGCACATCACCGGAATACTCGCTGTCGTCACTGCTCACCGGTGCGTGTACGATCAGCTCCATCCCGTGTACCGCGATCAGCAAGCGGCGATAAGTTCCATGGTAGGTTGACCGGACAACTCGGCCTGTCACACGGTTTTCATACGACTGGGAACCGCTCGTCGCTGCGACTATGTGCATGCGTTCCGGGCGCACCGCGATCTTTATGTTGGCGCCGGTCACAACGTCGCAAGGCGTGCATTTGAACTGCCCTATCGCCGTATTAACCGTGGTCCCGGCCGTATCGCCACTACATACGCTGCCGGCCATGATGTTTTCGACCGCCATGAAGCGCGCGCCAAACTCCGTGCGTGGCCGTTCGTAGATTTCCTCGGGCGTTCCGATTTGCTCAATTTTTCCGTTTGACATCAACAGGATACGGTCGGCGACGACCAGCGCTTCCTCCTGGTCGTGCGTGACGAGCACGGCGGTAATCCCGGTGCGGTCGAGTATCTGGCGAATCTCTTCGCGCATGGACTTGCGCAACAAGGTGTCGAGATTGGAAAGCGGTTCATCGAGCAGCAGTATTGACGGACGCACGACCATCGCCCGCGCCAATGCGACACGCTGCTGCTGACCGCCCGACAACTGGCGCGGATAACGGGTTCGACTGTCGGACAAACCAACCATGGCCAGCGCGTCGGCGATGCGCGGTTCGCGCTCCTGCCGCGGAACCTGATGGGCTTCCAGACCAAACGCGACATTTTTCTCCACACTCAGATGCGGGAACAGCGCGTAGTTTTGAAATACCATGGCCATATCGCGCCGGTGAGGCGGCACACCCCGCAGACTGCGCCCCGCGACGCGTATGCTGCCGTGATCCGGAACGAGGAATCCGGCAATCAGATTAAGCAGCGTGGTTTTGCCGCATCCCGACGGCCCCAGCAACGCGATCACCTCGCCCTTGCGAGCACTGAACGACGCGCCCGCAAGGCCGAATGCCGACTTTCCGTAACTCAGCGCAAGGTCTTCGACTTCAAGGAAGACCTGCGACGTCAAAGGCAGCGACATTACTGGGCGATCAAGCGATTGATCTGATCGACGATCGCGCCATGGGTGTTTTCCAGCGGTTCCATATCCACGTTAATGAGTTTCTGTATCACCTGCGGTCCATACGGAACAAGCGCGGCCTCCTCCTTGCTGAGCTTGACCTTGCGGTTCACCGGCCCCAGGCGCATGACGGTGGCGATGTGCCGCTGCGACTGTTCGCTCAGTATGAAGTCGACAAACGCCAATGCCAGCAGCGGATTGGGAGGATTCTTGACGATATTGATGGCCATCCACGATTTGGACGAACCTTCCTTGAGATTGGCCATGGCGACCGGCACACCGGTCACGGCGAGGTCCGCGATGCGCCCGCTGCTGTTCGGACCTATCCACCCGCTGCCTGACGCAAACAACGAATCCGCCTGCGCGACCGTGGTGGGAAACGCCAGCACGTTGGGCACCAGTGCCTTGAACTTCGGCCATACCGCATCCAGGTTTGCGGTCGTGCCGCCGGCGAGTATGGATTGAGTCCCGAGAAAGGTCTGCATGTAGCTTCCGGATATGCTCGGCATCACGACATGGCCCTTGAACTTCGGATCCCACAGATCGGCCCACGAGGTCGGTGGCGCCCATCCTTTCTCGGCGAAAACCTTGGTGTTGTATTCGATGCCAAACGACTGAAATCCAAGCACCACGCCGACCTCATCTGGATCCTTCGCAAAATCATAGATGTCGGCATAATTCTTCAGGCGTTTGACATCTATCTTCTCGAACAGTCCGGCGCGCTTGCCCGGAATATGCGTCAAGTCCGGAGCCAGTATGATATCCACCTGCGGATTATTTCTCTGCGCCCTGATCTGCGCCAGCATTTTCGACGACGTCGCGGTCAGCACGATGACCTTTGCCCCGTATTCCTTCTCGAAAGCAGGTATGACAGTGGTCTCCAGCGCCTTCTGGAAGGTTCCGCCAAACGCGGCGAACACAAGTTCATTGGGGTTCGCGGCCGCGGCGCATGCCGGCGAGATCGGCGCGATTGAAACGAAAACGAAAGCGAGCGTGGCTGCCCACAAACGCAATGTATGCATGACTTTTTCTCCACCAGAATTATTAAAGGATAACGACAAACTTGCACGCGGCGGAACCGAAGCATCTTCGATTTCGCCGCGCGCATCGGACTGCTGGTTACTGGATCGGAGAAAATGCCGAAGGCATGACGATCTTGTTTTCCTGCGCGGTATAGACACAAACCCGGCGGCCTTCCTTTTTGGCCATCGCCGACGGCGGCCAGTCACCGGTCGCACGCGCCTTGTCGCGAATTTCATCGCGCTCGGCGAACGACTTGTAGGGCCAGACATGTATCCATTTGTTGAGTGCACCCACATCCGAATACCAGACCGCGCATACAGGCTTGATCGCATTGCGCCCGGGCAGTGCTTTACCCCAGTTTTCTATCGCCACCGGCAGTTCGCCCGGCGCCAGCGTATAGGTACGCATTTCGAAGATCGGCCCGACCTTGCCGGGCTTGAGCTCGGGAGAGAAAGGCGCGGGAATCAGGATTTCCGAACGCTGCGCGACGATAAACTCGGAAAATTTGGGTGGCCAGTTCGGATCCTTGCTGGCGGCGGCACGCACACTGGTGCGCTCCGCCAGATCCTGGTACGGCCACACATGGATGATCTGGTTCAGAGAACCGATCTCGGTGTGCCAGAAAGCGCCGAGTTCGGAATATTTCTTGCGATACTCGTACGCCTCGCCGAAGCGTTTTTCCACTTCCGGCAACGCCCCCGGTTTGAGGTCATAAGTTCTCATTTCATAAATCATGTCGCTTCCTCTCTCGATATTTTCACGTAAATTAAACAGCCCCTGAAATCATCCATCTGCGAATTGCCGGAACGCGTCACCAGGCGATTACTTTACCCGCAAGCGGCCGACCGGCAAGAATCACTTCTTCAGCGGGTATAGCGGCACCGGCACGCCCGGCGACGGTGAAAACGCCCCTATGTTCTGCAACATCGATGCCAGCGTGTAATAACCCGCGACACCGGTGAGATCGACCACGCCCTGCTCGCCGAATTCGCCCCAGGCGATGTTAAAGGTTTCATCGGATACCGCCTTGGTTTCGTGCAATTCGCGGCAATAGCGGTAGGCCACTGCCTCGTCCTTAAGCATGCCCGCGGGCTGCTGGCCGCGTGACAATGCTTCCGCGGTTTGCTGCGCCAGCCCCGCTTTCAGCGCCAGCGGGCAATGCGAATTCCACACCGGTTCGGAATTCCAGTAGCGTGCCGTGATGATGATGGCAAACTCCGAGATACGTGCGTTGAGCGAACTGCCATAGCGCAGATACGCGCCCACTTTCTGAGCCGGATCGGCGAGTCCGGGCGCGCGTATCATGACGCTGAACAGTCCTTTGGGACGACTCAGATCGCGCCCCGGGTTGTTTTTGCCGCGCGGCCCGTCGCTGATATCCGCGATGATACGACGTTGAGTCTCGCTCAGTTCGCTCGGCTCCAGATCCTTGAATCGCATCACTCTCCTCCTTTAGGCCGCTGGCCAGTTAAAATTCTTTTCCGCCGTGCAGTGCGTCATCCACCGGACGTCGATGCTTTCCCGGCATGATACGCCATCCGAAAACAGGCTGATGGAATCAGCCCGCGAATTCATGTCATTTATCCAAGTTTCTGAATGACGTTTTTGGCGAAGTCTTCCATCAATTCGCGTGCGTGATCGGGCGGGAAGTTACATAACCCAGCTTCTCGGCGAAAGTGACATGCTCCATCTTGCTGATATTAGCCCATGTGATACCAAACTCCATGCTAATTGTCCTTGGTGGTCGGCGACTGAAGTGACGGCAGGCGACGCGTACCCTGGTAGTCGCATGCCTCGGGCTGATCCGCAGGCTCAGTCGTTTGAGATTGCAGGCAATCCAGAAACGGACGCTTCAGGGAACCTTAACGCCGACGCCCTGTACCGTCAAGCGCGTGAGCGCAAGCATGAACACATGGCGTGATGGTCCGCGCGTTATACTACAAGTGACCGCACTCGCCGCATGCAGGCATACCTTACATCCACTCTTTAACAGCACATCCTGGAACCCCACCGTGAACGTAAACAGCGTATTGGCCAGTATGCTCGGTACATTCCCATGAGCAATGACCATGACATTGGTGTGGTCGGCATTATCGGCGGAACCGGTAAGCTCGGATTCGGTCTGGCCCGGCGCTGGGCGCTCAACGGCGTGCGGGTCATCATCGGTTCACGCACCGCCGACAAGGCTCTCGACGCGGCCGCGCAACTCCAGGAACTGGCAATGCAGCGCGACATCCATACCGCCGAGGTGAGCGGCATGGATAATTTTGCCGCCGCGCAGGCGGCCGACATTGTGGCGCTGACGGTCCCGTTCAGCCATCAGACCGCGATATTGAACGAGATCAAGACCGCCTTACAGGGCAAGATACTGATAGACACCACAGTGCCTCTGGTGCCGCCGCGCGTTGCCAAGGTCCAGATGCCGGCGGCCGGATCGGCAGCACTCATCGCGCAGAGCGTGTCAGGGCCCGGCGTGAGGGTGGTTTCAGCGTTCCAGAACGTGCCGGCCGACCTGCTGCAACAGGACCACGCGCCCGATTGCGACATTCTTGTCTGCGGCAACGACAAGGACGCACGCGAACAGGTCGTGGCATTGGTACGGGCCGCCGGCATGCGCGGATACCACGCCGGGTCTCTGGACAATGCGACCGCCACCGAAGCCCTTACCTCGGTGCTGATCTTCATCAACCGGTATTACAAGGGCCACGCCGGCATCCGTCTTACCGGGATCGGCGAGACATCCGACAGGGCGTGATGGCGCAATGTCTACGCGAGGCACGGGTACGCTGATGTGGCTGCTGCTACCCATGAAAGCATTCGATTCGGCGAAAAGCCGGCTAAGCAACCTGTTGACGACGTCCGAGCGCAGCGAGCTCGCGCAGGCCATGGCAGCCGATGTGCTCAGCACGGTCGCGCACCACCCGGCATTCAGTCGAGTGGTGGTTTGCTCCGGCGATCAACGCGCACAAACATTGGCCGACGCGTACAACGCGGATTTCCTGGACGACCTCCCATCTGAAAACACCGGACTCGATCAAAGCGTCCATCATGCGGTTGGCCGCTTGCTCGCCGATGGCGTTACCGAGCTTACGGTCATACATTGCGATCTGCCGCTCTTGACGCGTACCGAAATCGATCACTTCGTCAACATCCATCAGCGTGGCGAGGGACGATCCATGACGATTACGCCGGATCGCCGGCGTCTGGGTACCAACCTGCTGGCGTGGCGGCCGCTGGCCGGATTTTCCACGCAATATGGAGAGGACAGCTTTCGCCGCCATTGCGACCTGGCTCACAGGCTGGCGTTGCATGTCAATTTCTGTCCATCGCCCGGCGGAGCGCTGGACATCGATACTCTGGACGACTTGCAGGCGTTCCTACTCGACCCGCGCCGGGATCTCGGGCTGCTGACACGGCGCTGTCTGGCACGGCACGGACTCATCGATCGCATCCTGTCGGCGCGCGCAACCCACGAGTTCGCGCGCGTCCCCGGCACGCTCACACCGGAGCTTACAAAATCCTCATGACAGACGCGGAAGCGCTTGCGCTTGAAAGTACCAGCGACCTGGACGAACTGATGCAACGCGCGGCGCAGTTGCGCGATGCCGCATACGGATCCGTCATCACCTATTCACGCAAAGTCTTTGTTCCGCTTACACAGTTATGTCGTGACGTATGCCATTACTGCGTATTCGCGCGCACGCCGCGCCAGATTGAGAGTCCTTATCTAGATGCGGATGCGGTGGTCGCCCTGGTTAAGCGCGCCCGCGAGCAAGGCTGCAAGGAAGCGCTATTTACGCTTGGCGAAAGACCGGAACTGCGATACGCCGCGGCGCGCAATGCGCTTCAACGCATGGGCTACGCCAGCACGCTGGATTACTTACGGCACGTCGCGGCGCGCGTACTCGACGAAACCGGGGTACTGCCGCACCTCAATGCCGGAACCATGACAGCCGACGAAATCCGACTGTTGCGTCCAGTGTCTGCGTCCATGGGCATCATGCTCGAAAGCGCATCGGAACGTTTGTGTGGCAAAGGCATGCCCCACCATGGCTCCCCGGACAAGCATCCTGCGGCGCGCCTGGAAACCATGCGTCTGTGCGGCGAGGCTAACGTGCCCTTCACCACTGGTATCCTGATCGGCATCGGTGAAACACGTCGCGAGCGTATCGAAAGCCTGCTCGCACTGCGTGCATTGCACGCGCGATACGGCCATATACAGGAAGTCATCGTGCAGAATTTCCGCGCCAAGCCAGGAACTCTGATGGCAAACGCGCCCGAGCCCGCGGAAGACGAAATGCTATGGACCGTCGCGGCCGCGCGTTTGATCATGGCGTGCGATGTCAGCATACAGGCGCCTCCCAACCTCAGCCCCGGGCTGCTGCAACGGCTGATACACGCCGGCATCAATGATTGGGGTGGCGTCAGTCCGGTGACGCCCGACCACGTCAATCCCGAAGCCCCATGGCCTCATCTGGATCAGCTCGCACGCGAAACCGCCGCCACCGGAAAAACGCTGGAAGAGCGGCTGACCATTTATCCGTCCTATGCGCTCGAGCCGGAGCGCTGGCTAGCCCCGCATCTCCATACCACGGTACTGCGTCATCGCGACGCCGAAGGCTACGCACGCGTCGACGACTGGCTGCCCGGAGCCACGGTGCCTCCGCCGTCCAGGGAATTGGAATATTTAAAACCGATGACCCGCTCCGCCACACACGCAATCTCGCGACTGGTGGAACGCGCGTGCAGCGGCACACGCCTGGCCGAGAACGAAGTCGAACAGCTGCTCAAGGTTAGGGGCGATGATCTCGCGCATGTCTGCAGCGCCGCGGACGCGCTGCGACTGGCGGTGTGCGGCGATCGCGTCGGCTATGTCGTCAATCGCAATATCAACTACACCAACGTGTGCTACTTCAAGTGCCGCTTCTGCGCTTTTTCCAAGGGCAAGCTGAGCGTCGATCTGCGCGGACAACCGTACGATCTGACGCTGGACGAGGTCGAGCGGCGAGTCGCCGAAGCCTGGCAACGCGGCGCTACGGAGGTATGCATGCAAGGCGGCATACACCCGGATTACGATGGGACTACCTATCTGAACATCCTCGCTCATGCGAAAGCCGCCGCGCCCGGCATGCACGTTCATGCGTACTCGCCGCTGGAAGTGTGGCAAGGCGCGAAAACGCTCGGACTCGACCTTGACGCCTATCTGCGCCGCCTCAGGGCGGCGGGTCTGGGCACCCTGCCCGGCACCGCCGCCGAAATTCTCGATGACGCGGTGCGCGCCATACTGTGTCCGGACAAACTGTCCACCGGAGAGTGGCTGAGCGTGATGGAAACCGCGCACCGGGTCGGCTTACGCACCACCGCCACCATCATGTTCGGACATATCGAACAACCGCTGCACTGCGCGCGGCACCT
>CANJQI010000083.1 GCA_947476215.1 Betaproteobacteria bacterium | reverse complement strand
GTGCGTCGCACCACGGCATTCGAGCCGCAATTACAAAGCGAACAACGCCCTTTGGACGGCGTCATCTATGCGCGTATTTACGTAGCCGCTAGCGCGGCTCGTGATAGGGGCCGACCACCTGAAACACGGCGCTTGCGCGCGCGATCCGTTCATCGTCGCGCCACACGTGGCAATTGACGAACACCACCCGCTTGCCGGACCGCATGACTTCCACGTGAGCCTCTATCCATTGGCCCGCACCTGCCATACCCATGAATTCGACGGACAAGCTGGTGGTAACACCTCTGATCGGGGGCGACTGGGAATAACGTACGGCATAGGCGAACGCTGAATCCACGAAAGTGGTCAGCATGCCGCCATGAATATTCGCGCCCAGATTCTGGTGTCGTTCGTCTATGCGCAGGCCGGCGATGAGGCCGGACTGGGTGCGTTTGAAGTATATCGGCCCCACCAGTTTGTGAAATGCCCCGAGATCGGGCATGACTTCAAAGTCAGCAGGTATCTTGCTCATCGGCTGTTCGTCACGCAGTCGCGCGTCGACGGGAAACAAACGCCGGCATTTGCATGAGTGTGCGCGTGGCGCGGTTCACGGTTCGAGGACGATCTTGCCGAACAACTGGCGGTCTTCCATTAAGCGGAACGCCTCGTTGACCTGGTCCAGCTTGAAGCGGTGTTCGATCAGCGGTGTGAGTTTTTTGGAGCGTGTCAGTTCGAGCAGTTTCTCGAGATCTTCGCGCATCCAGCCGTTGGAGCCCAGCACCTTGATCTCGAACGACCAGATGTAACGCAAATCCTCCTGCGGCGCGAATCCGGCGGCAGCACCGCATGTCAGCACTTTTCCGCCGCGGCGTACTACTTTCAGCGACTGCACCCACGTGTCGCCGCCGATATAGTTGACCACCACGTCTACGCCGCCCGTGAAGTAGCGCCGGTGCGGTTTGGTATAGATGCGCCAGATTTCCTTGACGAAGTCCTGGGATGACGTATCGATGACGTGATCGACACCCATGGCACGCAGCCGCTCAATCTTTGCCGCGCTGCTGGCGGTTGCTACGACCTGCGCTCCTATCATTTTGCAGAACAGCACGCAGCACGTGCCCACGCCGCCGCTCGCGCCCAGTATCAGTATCTTGTCCTTGGGCTGCACGTCGCCGTTGGAAAACATCATCCGGTACGCGGCGCCATAGGCGACCGGCAGTACCGCTGCCTGTTCATATGAGACTTCGTCAGGAACCCGCACGAGGTGGGCGACCGGTACGCGGCAGTACTCCGCCATGCCGCCATGCCACATTTCGCCTATCATGCCGCCGCCGCCCACGCGGTCTATGGGGTCGACGACGACCCTGTTACCGACAGCCCAGTCTTTTACATTGGCACCAAGCTCAACGATGTCGCCGGAGAAATCGTTGCCCATGATGCACGGCAGGGGGATCTTGATGCCGGGCATGCCACGCCGCGTAAAAATATCGTGATAGTTCAGTGAACATGCCCTGACCCGCAGGATGACGTCGTCGGGCCCGGGACGCGGATCCGGGAAATTTTTCTCGAACTGAATGCAGCCGGGGCCGCCATGTTGATGTATCACCGCTGCGCGCATGGAATCGCCTTTCGATCGTGTTTGGTAACCGTGATGACGTGATGTAAAAACTTGTCTGCTGCGGATCGCTGCCGACGCGGCATCATATTTTTCACCTGAGAATAAATCAAGTTATACTGCATTGAAATCTTTGAGAATTTTAGCATCGTAGTCAGGAGCGTCCATGGTGATGCCCAGTTTTCGTTTTGCCAAAACTTCGTTTCCATCTGCCGCGGCTGAATTGCGGGAGCAGGTCCGTCAATTCGTGACGGAGCAGGAGGCGTGTGGTTCGTTTGTTTGCGGCCCTGGATCATGGACGCGGTTTGACGCCGACATGAGCGCGAAGATAGGCGCGCAGGGCTGGATCGGCATGACGTGGCCGAAGCGCTATGGCGGACATGAGCGTAGTGCGCTTGAACGATATGTCGTGACGGAGGAATTGCTTGCGGCGGGCGTGCCGCTGCGCGCTCATTATTCCGCGGACCGGCAGATAGGCCCCTTGATACTGCAATTCGGAAATGAGGAGCAGAGGCGCAGATTGCTGCCGCTGATTGCGGCGGGAAAATGCGCTTGCGCGATCGGATTGTCGGAGCCCGACTCGGGATCGGATCTCGCAGCGATGCGGACCCGCGCCACGCGGGTCGACGGCGGCTGGCGGGTCGAAGGCCGCAAAATGTGGATAGGTCACGCGCACAAGGCGCAGATACTGAACTTGTTTTTGCGTACTTCGTCGACGGAGGAGTCGCGCCATTCCGGCATCAGCCGATTTCTGATCGATATGTCATGGCCCGGTATTACCGTCAGACCCATCATCAACCTGCACGGAGATCACGACTACAACGAGGTCGTATTCGATGATCTGTTTGTGCCGGACAACATGGTGGTCGGAGAAATCGGGCAGGCGTGGAGCCAGTTGGGGAGCGATCTCGCCTATGAGCGCAGCGCGCCCGACCGGTGGCTGGGCGCATTCGAGACCTTGAAGTGCATGATCGATGAACTCGCCCGCCGTCCGGGGCCGCGTCAGGAGGAAGCGTGCGGCCGGCTGGTTGCGCATCTGTGGACATTTCGCGAGATGTCGCTGTCCATCGCGGGCATGTTGGAGCGAGGCCAACTGCCTAATGTGGAAGCCGCGGTCGTGAAGGATCTCGGCACGGCGTTTGACCAGGAAATTCCCAATGTTGCGCGTTCGCTGTTCAGCGAGAGCATGCGCGCGGATCTTGATGACGACAATCTGTTCGAGGCTGTGCTCGATTACGATCTGCTGTACGCACCCTCGCTCTCCATCAAGGGCGGCACGCGCGAGATGCTGAGAAATGCAATCGCCCGCGGGCTCGGATTACGATAAACCATGAGCGAAATGCGCGAACTATTGGTGGATACGGCAACGCGACAATTTGCCGACCTGTGCACCAATGCGGCCTTTGATGTTGCTGAAACCGGAAGTCTGGATTTAAGGCTGTGGCAGGCGCTGGAGGATACGGGGCTGGCTGCCGCCACGCAATCGGAAGCACGTGGCGGAGCGGGTGCCGATCTGGGAGATGCGCTGGCCGTGGTGCGCGAGGCGGGCAGCGCAGGCCTGCCGGCGCCATTGGCGGAAACACTGATCGCCGAGTTGATGCTGGCGTCAGCGAGTTTGCCGCCATTGGCCGGGCCGTTGTCTGTCGGCCCCGTGCTCGGTCGATCCGAACTGGAACTGAAACGCGCCAACAATGCATGGCAGCTCCATGGAACGATGAAACGTATACCGTGGGGGCGCCACGCACATGCCGTCGTTGCGCTTGCCGAGTACGACGGCAAAAACGCAACCGTCGTGGTGCAACATCCCGCAGTCAGCAGGCAAAGTGCGAACTATGCCCGCGAGCCCCGGGACACCATGCATTTTGACGGACTGTTGATCCCGGACGGCGACGTTTCCGTGCCCGGGTCGGGAATGTCCGTGGATCAACTGCAGGTAACCGGGGCACTTTTTCGCAGTGTTGCCATGGCCGGTGCCCTGTTCAGAACACTGCAAACCACTGTCGAATATGCGATGCAACGCCAGCAATTCGGCCGTCCCATCGGTAAATTTCAGGCCATACAACAGCAGGTGGCGATCCTTGCGTCGCAAGTCGCGGCGGCTAATGCCGCTGCGGACGCGGCAGTGGAGGCGGCTACCCATGATCTGGCGGCGGCAACCTTCGAAATCGCCGCTGCGAAGACTCGAGTGGGAGAGGCTGCGGGTATAGCGGCAGCCATCGCGCATCAGGTGCACGGCGCGATGGGATTTTCTTACGAATACTCGTTGCAGCGCAGCACGCGCCGTCTGTGGTCGTGGCGCGATGAATTCGGTTCCGAAGCCGAATGGGCGGCGTGGATCGGAAAAACAGTCGCACGCGTAGGCGGCAGGGGCTTGTGGGCGTTTGTCACTTCGCCTGTGAAGAACGTTTCCTCGGCAAAGACGTGAACAATATTCTGCGGGCTCGTGTGCGCAAGCCGGTAACAGATCGGGAGTGATAACAGGGAGACAGCGTGTCAGACGAAAAACTAATTCTCTACAACAAGGACGAGCACGGTGTCGCCACGCTGACGCTGAACCGGCCCGACAAACTCAACGCGTTTACCCCGGAGATGATTGCACGCTGGACCGAGCTCCTCGCGCAAGTCGGCGCGGATGAGTCGGTCAAGGTACTGGTATTGACCGGTGCGGGCAAGGCTTTCTGCTCAGGTGGCGACGCGGGTGCCATGGAAGATTTCGCGAAGCAGACGGCACGTGAACAAAAGGACATGCTGTGGCGCAAAGTGCACCAGATTCCACTCACGCTAGAACGTATGGACAAACCGGTCATCGCCGCCATCAACGGGGTGGCGCGCGGCGCCGGCCTGGACATGGCGCTGATGTGCGACATACGCATCATGGCCGAGTCCGCCACGCTGGCAGAGAGCTATATCAACATGGGTCTCATTACCGGAAATGGCGGGACCTATTTTCTGCCGCGTCTGATCGGACTGGACCGGGCACTGGAAATATTCTGGACCGGCCGCGCAGTTACGTCACAGGAGGCCGAGCGCATCGGCATGGTAACGCGCGTCGTGCCGGACGATCAGGTGATCACGCACACCTACGAACTCGCACACAAGATCGCATCGCAACCGTTTGAGGCGGTGCGTGCCTACAAACGAACCACGTATCAGGGACTGGATATGTCGCTGGCTTCGCACCTGGACATGATCTCTTCACACCAGGTGGTACTACGCCAGTCTCCCGAGCATCTTGTAAAAGTGCAGGCGTTTCTAAAGCGTAAAGGAAAGGAATAAACGCATATGGAAGAATATGGAACCGGGCTCTACTTTGAAGATCTGCCGGTGGGAAAAAAGTTTCGCACGGCCGGGCGCACGATTACGGAGGCGGATCTGGTGGCGTTTATCAACTGCACTGGATTGACCGGCGAAATGTTCACGAATCTGGAATTTCTAAAATCGGGATCCGCGATCAAGGGCCGCCCGGTTCCGGGCAACTTCAGCTATTGCCTGTGCGAGGGGCTCGGTGTGCAGGGGCCGACGCGCAATACCGGCCTGGCCTTGCTGGAGGTGGAGCTGAAATTCCTGAAACCGGTATTCGTGGGCGACACCATACACCTGGAAAGCGAAGTGGTAGAGGCGCGCCCCAGCAAGAGCCGCAAAAATGCCGGCCTGGTGAGATTTCGCAGTTCGATCGTGAAGCAGGATGGAACCGTCGCTGTTGTTTATACGCCGCTGCGTCTGATGAAGCGGCGCAATCCGGAGACGTAAAGTGCAAAAATTAATTGCGTATGTGCTATTGCTGGGAACATTGATAATCCCTTGCGCGCAGGTTACCAGCCAGCCGTATCCCAGCAAGCCTATACGTATCGTCACGGCCGAGCCCGGAGGCGGCAGTGATTTTGTTTCGCGCCTGATTGCGCAGGGTATTGCGGGCCCGCTCGCGCAGCAGGTGATCATCGAGAATCGCGGCGGCGGCGCCATCATCCCGGCAAGTATCGTGGCGCAAGCACCTGCCGACGGATACACGATGTTCATCGGCGCGGCTTCGTTTGCAATATGGCCGCTGATACAAAAGGCGCCGTATGACGCGGTCAGGGACTTTGCACCCATCGCGCTGGCCGCAACCTCACCCAACATACTGGTAGTCAATACAGCAGTGGAGGCGGTGTCGGTCAAGGAGTTGATCGCACTCGCCAAATCCCGACCCGCGGGGCTGAATTATGCATCCGGAGCCGCGATCTCACCGGCACACCTCGCCGCTGAATTGTTCAAGGCTATGGCAGGTGTCAATATTGTGCATGTTCCGTACAGGGGAAGTTCCCCGGCGCTTATCGATCTGATCGCAGGTCAGGTGCAGTTGATGTTCGCTACATCGGCATCGGTTTCGCCGCACATCAAATCCGGGAGATTAAGAGCACTGGCGGTGACCAGCGCCCAGCCCTCGGCGTTGCTTCCCGGCGTTCCTTCCATCGCGGCGTCAGGCGTGCCCGGCTACGAGTCCGTAACCATGTACGGCATATTCGCCCCGGCGAAGACGCCCGCGGCCGTCATTCGCACGCTCAATCAGGAAATCGCGCGCCTGGTCCGGAAAGTCGACGTCAGGGAGCGGCTAATGGGCGTGGGTGTGGAGGCCGTAGGAAGCACGCCGGAGGAACTGGGTGTGGCGATCAGGGCGGAGATAGCGCGGTTGGGAAAAGTTATCAAGGATGCCGGCATACGGGTTGATTAGGGCTGTAGGCCGTGAAATCAGCGGTTTTCCGGAACAACCGGAAATGACGCTCTCGCTTCCAGTCCGCCGCCCGCGCGCGGCAGCAGTTCTATCTTTCCGCCGTTCAATCGTGCGATGCGATCCACGATGGCGAGTCCCAGCCCGGAGCCGCTGGTCGAACGCGCCTGGTTAAGGCGCGTGAATGGTTGCAGCATACGTTCGGTCTCGGTTTCGGGTATTCCCGGACCGCGATCCAGTACCGACAGCGTGACGCGATCGAGGTCGTACGCGGTTTCAATTTCCACGTCCGGGCTCCCGTGCCGCAACGCATTGTCGACCAGATTGGTGAGCAGTCGCTGCGCGCCGGGCGCGTTCAGTCGAAGTAGGGGTAATGCGTTGTCCAGCCGCACGCATATTCTGTTGTTCAGGCGCTGGTAGCGTTCCACGGTGCTGGCCACGAGTTCGTTCAGGCTGACCTCGGATGTAACGTTTTGTTCCTCCGCCACGCGTGCAAAATCAAGGAATTGATTGATCACGGCGTCGAGATCAGCGATGTCCTGCACCATGCCTTCCCTGAGTGCGGCATCGACGTGGGCATCGAGCATCTCTATACCAAGCCGCAAGCGTGACAACGGCGTGCGCAAGTCATGCGATACACCAGCCAGCAACAGCGCGCGGTCGGCGTCGATACGGTGCAGGTCGCGCATCATCTGGTTGAAGGCGCGCGACAGCGTGCGTATCTCCGAGGGGCCGGACTCGGTGACCGGAGGCGGCGTCAGGCCGTGCCCGATTTCCGTCGCGCTGCGGGTGAGCTCGCGCAAGGGGCGATTGATGCGCGACACGATGAGGATTGCGCCTATCACCGACAGCAGGAGCACCAGTGCCCCCCAGCCTATCCAGCGTAACTGCCCGTCGCCCTCCAGTCTTTCCCTGGGCAGATTTACCCAGTACTGTTCATCTTCGATCTTGAAGCTTATCCACACATTTGGTGTGCCGTCCCGCGCAATCTGCAGCTCCGTGTCAGCGCCCAGGCGCTGCCTGAGGTTTTCGGTGATCAGTTGCGCGAACGGGCTGTCGGGCAAGGACATGACTGCCTCGTTAGGCTCGCCGGCATAGAGTTCTATGCCTTCCTGCTGCGACAGATCGCGCAGCAGATCAAGGCGCTTTTCAGGGTTGGCCGTGATCAGGGCCGAGCGCGTCAGGTTGACGACGCTGGCGATTTGCTGTGCCGCCTGGGCAGCGCGAGGTTCGCGTTCCGAGACCCGAAAAATCTGCAGCCAAGCGACATTTCCTGCCACCAGCAAAAGCGCGATCAGCAGTACGGTGCGCCATAACAGGCTGCGGGGGAGGAGGGTCACGCCAGTGATGAGTGATGAGTGAGGAGCGAGGAGTGAAAATCGCACTGGTGAGTGTGCAAACACGGCGGACTGAACAACAGGGGGGCGCTTTGCGCTCTGCACTTTGCACTCATCATTTCGACCCTTCCGGCACGAACACATATCCGAACCCCCACACGGTCTGGATAAAGGCAGGTTTGGCGGGATCGGGTTCTATCAGTTTACGCAGGCGTGAAATTTGTACGTCGATTGATCGGTCGAACGCGCCGAACTCGCGTCCCCGCGCGAGATCCATGAGTTTGTCACGCGACAATGGTTCGCGAGGATGTTGAACCAGTACCTTGAGCAATGCGAACTCACCTGTTGTCAGGGGTATGGCGGTGCCATCGCGGTCCAGGCTGCGCGCGGCGAGGTTGAAGCTGAATGCACCGAACTTGATGACCGTGGCCTCCGATGCCGGTGCGCCCGGTGGCGGCGGCTCGGGCACGCGGCGCAACACTGCCTGGATACGTGCCACGAGTTCACGCGGATTGAACGGCTTGGACAGGTAATCGTCGGCGCCCACTTCGAGTCCGACGATGCGGTCCACATCATCGCCCTTGGCTGTCAGCATGATGATGGGAATCTTGTCCCCGGCGCCGCGCAATCGGCGGCAGATGGACAGCCCATCTTCGCCCGGCATCATCAGATCGAGCACCATCAGGTCGTAGCGTTCGCGCGTCAGCCAGCGGCTCATGTCGTTTCCGTCCGTTGCGGCACGTACGCTGTAACCCTGGTCGGTCAGATAACGATTGAGCAGTTCGCGCAGACGCGCATCGTCGTCAACGACTATGATCTTGGTTTTAGGTTCATTCATGGTGGCATTCTGGCATATCGTAACTGCACATTCCCGGCTATTGTAAGCGCGTGCCGGGACTATGGTCGTCGAAACAAATTGTTACAAATAGCCCGCCTTCGCTCACAGCCTGCTTACATCGGATTGGCAGTATGACAAACGCCGGTAATTGATCGACGATCCAACCGGCGACTATGCTTAAGGCGGTTTTTGGCGTTACCATCCAGAAATGTTTATTTGATTGAAGACACCGTATTGATGAAAGCCGTCGTTAACATGCTGGTGATGCTGCTCGGGATGGCAGTGCAAACCGTGCTTGCTGATACGTGGCCAGCCTTTGGTGGCGGACGCATGCTTAACGTGCAGGCGCAGCCTCAGCGGCCGGAGGGCATGGAACGTCGGCCGCAACAGGATTTGCGTCGCCCGACGCCTCCACCCGAGCGCCGGCAGGACAGCAGACTTACCGAAGAAGAACGGCGCGATTTGCGGCGCGACGTAGACCGCGCCGGTCGCGAGATTTACAAGGGCCGCTAACGCCTGACATCGTAACGAATCGAGATTGATTGCGAGGGAAACGAAAATGCCAAGACTGATCGTTGCAATTGCTTGTTTGGCTGCTCTGTCTGTCCTGATCGTGTCGCCTGCACGCGCCCAGACTCCGCCGGGCGGTGCAGCGCATCACGACGCAAAAGGCGGCGCGCCTGTCGATCGTGAGGCGATGAAAGCGCGCATGCAGGAGCGCTGCAAGGATAACCCCAAGCACTGCGAAGAGATGAAAGCCAGAATCCAGCAGATGCGGGAACAGTGCAAGGCCGATCCCCAAAAATGTCGTGATGAAACGAAGGCGCGCCGCGAAGAAAGGTGTAAAGCGAATCCCAAGCTTTGTGAAGAGATGAAAGCCCGAACCCAGCAGCGCCAAGAGCAGTGCAAAGCGGATCCGCAAAAATGCCGTGATGAAATGAAAGCGCGTCGCGAGGTGCATTGTAAGGCCAACCCCAAACAGTGTGAGGAATTCCAAGCCCGAACGAAGCAGCGTCGTGAGCACTGCGCAGCCCATCCCGAGCAATGTCGGCCACTGAATAAACCCGCGCCCGGAGACAAATAGCGCGGACGTTGGCGGACCCGCGTTCCCCACTGGAAGCGGTCGCCGGGTTGGCGCTTAAGCGCTGGAAGCGCTACTAACCTTTGTTTTTACGGGAGCAATTGCCAATATTCGGCAGTTATTTCGGGTTATTGCACGTCCCGCGCACTGGCGCGGTCGCGACACCCGGCGCTACACCAGCGACCCGGCTTCGGCCCCGGCCACTACCCGATCAAGCAGGTTACAGGCTTATGATATGGGCATGAAAATCACACCTCCAGTACGCTTTTTTGCCCCTGGGGCACCTGTTTTTGAGCCGCATACCGCTGATTTCATATATCATTGCTTGAGTACCGGGGGGGGTGTCTGAACGACTTTCGCAACAATTTTTAAAATCGAACCGAAAGAAAAGCCATGCTTGCTACTAGAATTCGCCAAAAAGACGGGATTTTTTACCTGGCCAGCTATCCCGCGAAAGAAATTCTGAGCCGGGTGCGTTTTATCAGTCGTTTTTACGACGAAGATGAGCAGATTGTGCCGCAAACAGTGCCGCAACACGACGAAATCGCACAGTTTATTGCACGTGTCGAGCGGACCGATGCGGCTTTCCAGCGCCAGCTTTCGCGCGCCAAGGTCCGGTCTCTGAAGAATTTTTATGAAATGGCGGTAACGCAGCCGCCGATTCCGGGCACGGTTTTGATGTTTACCAGCGATACGTTGACGTTTCGCGCGCTCGAGGGGCACGACAATATTGGACATCTGCAGGACCCCTCATCCAAGTATCTGATTATTGACGGTCAACACCGGCTTGCTGCACTGCGGTTCTACCTGAATGAACATCCGGACGAGGCCAAGGGCATCGACGTGCCGTGCGTCATTTTTGATGGGCGCAGCGAGGACTTCGCGGCTGAAATGTTCGTGATCATCAATTCCACGCCAACGCGGATCAACAAGAGTCACCTTGTTGATCTGTACGAACGCGTATCCTGGGCCGATCCCGACCGGCGTTTTGCGGCACGTATCGTGGACAGCCTGTATGCGGAAGGCGACAGTCCATTGCGCTACCGTATCAATCGCCTGGGTGGTCGCAGCCAGAAAGATAAATGGATATTGCAGGCGGAAATATTCAATGAGCTGTACCGGTGGGTGCGCGCCGACTGGAAAAAGATCAAACTGGTGACCAACAGCTACCGTGAAGCCGAGAAGTACTACTGCGTGGTCCGGGATTTCCTCAAAGGCGCGCAGCGTGCCTGGGGGGATACTTGGGCGCACGAGAAATACATGGTAACTAAACCGGTTACACTGAAGGCCATGATCCGCGTCTGTGCCGATCTTGCGCGCGCCGACGCGGACCCGGTAGACGGCCGCGCCAAACGCTGGGAAGAACGGCTGTCGGTATGGGCTGACCAGCAAAAATCATTCAAGTCGGAAGGTTTCTACGAACGATTTTCCGCCAAGGGCGAGGTCGAGCGGGTTGCACGCATCCATCGCGAGCTGGCGCGCGTGGCGGATATCGAAATCAGGAGCCCTGCAGCGAAGAGCGGCGGCTGATTCGGCACTCTCCCCTGCGAAAAACATACGGCCCAGTTCGGGCCGTTCGTTTTTGGATGGCACGGATTCAAATTCGAATTGACAACTCAGTGCGGGCGTCGCAACGTATTCAGTCAGATAATCAGGGGAAACCCAAATGAGTTTGCCGTTGCAGGGCCTGCGCGTGGTCGAATTCGTGCACATGGTCATGGGACCGATGTGCGGGCTGGTGCTCGCGGATCTCGGCGCCGAAGTCATCAAGATAGAGCCGCTTGACGGTGACCACACGCGCAAACTGACCGCTTCCGGTGCGGGGTTTTTTCCCACGTACAACCGCAATAAAAAGAGTCTCTCGTTGGACCTCAAGTCACCCGCGGGCAGGGAAATCGTGCTTAAACTCGTGGCGACCGCAGATATTGTCAGCGAGAATTTTCGACCGGGAGCGATGGATAAACTGGGTTTTGGATATGATGCGCTTTGCAGGCTCAAGCCGGACCTGATCTACTGTTCGCACAAGGGATTCTTACCCGGCCCATACGACAAACGAACGGCACTCGACGAAGTGGTGCAGATGATGGGGGGGCTCGCGTATATGACCGGCGGCAAAACCAGACCTTTGCGTGCCGGGGCATCCGTCAATGACGTGATGGGCGGCATGTTCGGCGCGATTGCAATACTCGCCGCGCTGCACCAGCGCCGGGACACTGGCAAAGGTCAATTCGTGCAAAGCGGCCTCTTCGAGAACAACGTATTTCTCATGGCACAGCACATGATGGAAGGATTCATGACCGGCACGCCGGTTGTTCCGATGCCGGATCGGGTCCGTGCGTGGGCGGTTTATGACATGTTCACGACGGCCGACAACGGGCAAGTCTTCGTTGGCGTAGTGACTGACTCGCAGTGGAAGGTATTTTGCGAGGCATTTGGATGCGCCGAGCTGCTCGCCGACCCGGTGCTCAAGACCAATCCGCAGCGCGTGATTGCACGGCCGCGGGTAATACCCATCGTGAGCGCGATATTTGGCCGTATGACCAAGGCCGAGCTGATGACAAGATGCGAAGCGTTGGGATTGCCGTTTGCCCCGATCGCGAAGCCCGAGGATTTGTTCGAGGACCCGCATCTTAAGGCCTCGGGAGGGTTGACCGATTTGACATTGCCAAATGGCATCAAGACGCAAGTGCCAGTCCTGCCTGTCGAGATGGACGGCCACCGTTTTCAAAATCGCAGTGATATACCCGGTATCGGCGAACACACCAGCGAAGTTCTCGCCGACCTCGGTTACACGCCGCGCCAAATCGATCAACTGGTAAAGGACGGCATTGCGCTTGCCGGGTAAAATCCGCTTTTGCCATACGGTTTCCCATATTGAATATTCTCGCACTCGAAAGTTCCACCGATTTGTGCTCGGTCGCATTGTGGTCGGATGGCAAGGTCGATGCGCGCGATGCGGAGGCGGGACAGCGCAATTCCGACGTGCTGCTGCCGATGGTGGATGCGTTGTTGGCCGCGCACGGTCTGACGGCAAGAGGACTCGACGGTGTTGCATTTGGATCGGGCCCCGGCGCATTTACCGGTCTGCGCGTGGCGTGCGGCGTGGCGCAAGGCATCGCATTCGGTGCGGGCATACCAGTCGTCGGTGTGGTTACCTTGCTTGCCCTCGCCCATGCTTCCGGCGCGGACAGGGTCGTGTGCAGTCTTGATGCGCGCATGGGTGAGATTTATCATGCCGCTTATGAAAAGCACGGTCGGGACTGGCGCACAGCGCTAGAACCTGTCTTGTGCACCCCGGAAGTCGCGCCCGAACTTCCGTCGGGCCTTTGGACGGGATGTGGAAGCGGTTTCGACGCGTATGGTTCAGTGCTCACGAGCCGGTGCGCGGGCCGACTGGAATGCGTGGTGCCGGATAAATTCCCGCACGCGCGCGCGGTTGCGCAGCTTGCCGCCATGGAGTTTCAAAGTGGTCGCGCGGTGGACGCGCGGCATGCCGAGCCGTTTTATGTGCGCAACAAGGTTGCTCTTCGAGTGGACGAAAGAAAGGCATGACAGAAGTCGCCGACAGGGTCACTGTATTTCGTCCGATGAAAACGGACGATCTCGACACGGTCATGGCGATCGAGAGGGGCATCTATGCACACCCCTGGACGCGTGGCAATTTCAGCGATTCCCTGGATGCCGGGTATTACTGCTGGATTGCAGAAAGCGGAAGCGAAATCGTGGGCTATGGCGTGGTCATGATGGTGCTCGATGAGGCGCATCTGCTCAACCTGAGCATTGCTTCGTGGTGGCAGCGCCGCGGCCTCGGCCGCCAGATGTTGAAGTTCCTGACCGAGCATGCCGTCGACCATGCGGCGCAGTGCATGTATCTCGAAGTAAGGCCGTCAAATGTCGCGGGACGGGCGCTCTACGCGCAAGCCGGGTTCAGGGAAATCGCCATGCGGCCCGGTTACTACCCCGCGGGTCCAGGCTGTGAAGACGCGATCGTCATGGAGAAGCTGATGCCATGAGTGCGCGGCGCGACGAAATTCTGCAGGAACTGGGCCTGATGCCGTTGTGGCGCCTGCGCGACACCGCCGGTAACGCGTCTGAAACAGCAGCTGAATCCGGTGCCGCGGGCGATACGCCTGCGCAGCCTGAGCTGGCAAAGCGTGAGGTGACTGGTGGCGACGCTCCTCAAGTTCGCATCGACGCTGCGATGTCGCTGGACCCGCGCGTCGCCGATATCATGCGCATGGACTTGCCACAAATCAAAGAGAGCGTGGCCTCCTGTCTGTCGTGTCCTCTGCACAAGACGCGCAACAAGACGGTATTCGGCGTGGGCGACGAACACGCGGAGTGGTTATTCGTCGGCGAGGGACCGGGTGCGGATGAAGACGCGAAAGGCGAGCCTTTCGTCGGTCAGGTGGGTAAACTGCTTGATAACATGCTGGCGGCCATCAAGCTCAAGCGCGGTGAAAACGTCTACATAGCGAACGTTGTCAAGTGTCGACCGCCAGGCAATCGCGACCCCGAGCCGCTCGAAGTTGCGCAGTGCGAACCTTATCTGCACCGCCAGATTGAACTGATCAAGCCCAAACTGATCATTGCGTTGGGCAAGGTGGCTGCGGTCAATTTGCTTAAACGCGACGCTTCCGTTGCCAGCTTGCGTGGAAAAGTGCTCGAATATCGCGGCATACCGATGATAGTCACGTATCATCCTGCATATCTGTTGGGCAGCCTGCCTGAAAAAGCCAAGGCCTGGATAGACCTATGTTTTGCAGTTGATACCATGAGGGACTTGCAGTCGCGCCAGCAAGCCCCCATATAACTGATGTAGCTTAGCCCCAGAAGGAGATAACCGTGAACAGAATGATTGCCGGGTTAATGTTAGTGATCGCGATGTTGGGTCTGAGCGGATGTGGCTACAACACGCTGCAGTCTTCGGACGAGCAGATCAAGGCGAGTTGGGCGGAAGTCCTGAACCAGTACCAGCGCCGCGCCGACCTTGTTCCCAATCTCGTCAACGTCGTCAAGGGGTTTGCACAGCAGGAGAAAGACATCCTGTTGGGCGTTACCAATGCCCGTGCCAGGGTCGGGAGCATACAGGCCACCCCCGAACTGGTGAATGATCCCGCCGCTTTCAGGAAATTCCAGGCGGCCCAAGGTGAACTGTCATCGGCGCTGTCGCGTTTGCTGGTCGTGACGGAAAATTATCCGCAATTGAAATCCGACCAGAACTTTCGGGACTTGCAGGCGCAGCTTGAAGGTACTGAGAACCGCACTACCGTGGCGCGCCAACGCTATATCAAGGCGGTGCAGGAATTCAATGTCACGGTGCGCTCATTTCCCAGCAACCTGACAGCCATGATGTTCGGTTTCAAGGAAAAAGCGCAGTTCACGGTTGAGAACGAAAAGGAAATTTCCAAGCCGCCGGTGGTTGATTTTGGTGGCGCCACGCCGGCTCCGGCGAAGTCCGCTATTCCGCCGAGTCCGCCGGGCGAATATAGCAAGTAAGCCGGGTTGCGCAACCACATGAGGCTGGCACCGGCTGGCTGGCGGCTGCTACTGTTCACGCTCTGCCTCTTGTGCATGGCGCGGGCAGCGGTTGCCGAGGTGGCGGTGCCAGCGCTGAAGAGCCGCGTCACCGACTTGACCGCAACCCTGACCGCCGATCAGATCGCGACACTGGAGCAGACCCTCGCGGCTTTTGAAGCGCGCAAAGGCAGTCAGATTGCCATCCTGATGCTGCCGAGTACGCAACCGGAGCCGGTCGAGCAATATGCGGTTCGTGTTCAGGAAACCTGGAAACTGGGGCGCAAGGGTATCGACGACGGGGTGCTGGTGCTGGTCGCCAAGAACGACCGCAAGCTGTGGATAGAGGTCGGTTACGGACTCGAGGGTGCACTGCCGGACGCGTACGCCAAGCGTATTCTTGAACAGGAGATCGTGCCGCGATTCAAGCAGGGAGATTTTTACGGCGGAATTTCGGCTGGAACCGCGCGCATTATCAAGCTCATAGACGGCGAATCATTGCCAGCGCCTCGTGCCCGTCCAAGTGAGGACAATTTTTCGCGCTACGCCGACTGGCTGATACCCGGTCTCGTGCTGCTGCTGGTTATCGAGAAGATCCTGCGTGGAATATTCGGGCGTTTCCTGGGTTCGACGCTGGTCAGCACGGTTGCCGGCGGCATCGTCTGGTTCGTCGCGGGTTCGCTAATCATCGCGTTGATCGTTGCCGTGCTGGCGTTTATAGTCAGTCTGTTCGGAGGCGGCGGCCTCGGCGGGACGCGTGGCGGCTGGGGTGGGGGGTATTCCGGAGGGAGTTGGTCGTCGGGCGGCGGCGGCTTTAGCGGCGGCGGTGGCAGTTCGGGTGGCGGCGGTGCGGGGGGCAGCTGGTGACATGAATTTCAAGCGTATCGTCAAACACCTGATTGCACCGCAGTGGGTCATCGCGCGCGCGTTTCCGCGCGCCGCGCTCGATGCGATCGAAACCGAAATTCGCGCGTCAGAGAAAAAACATCACGGCGAGGTGAGATTCGCGGTCGAGGCTGGCCTGCATCCGTTGCCGCTGCTGCGCGGACAGTCGGCGCGGCAGCGCGCGGTTGAGGTATTTTCGAATCTGCGCGTGTGGGATACCGCGCATAACAGCGGTGTCCTGATATATGTCCAGCTCGTCGATCGTCGGATCGAGATAGTCGCGGACCGCGGTATCAATGCACGGGTGCCGCAGACTCAATGGGACGCAATCTGCCGCCGCATGGAGGACGCATTTCGGCGTGAACATTACCAGCAGGGTGTCCTGGCGGCTATCGACGAGATCACGGAATTGCTGGCTCGGCATTTCCCGCCGTTGGACGAAAATCCCAACGAATTGCCGGACCGGCCGGTCGTGTTGTAACCCTGGAAACGGGACTGAGAGATTCCCATATTCGTCTGCTTCTCTTAGAATGTCTGACCGGACAGACTAAGCGAAGTAATTTCCCAAATTTGCCCTTGGTGGCTGAAAAGTGAACGCAACATGAAGACAGCAGCTAGCCGCGCACGCGGCGTCGAGCACGATATCCTTCAACTGCCGCAGGCCAACAGTGTTGCACCTTACTACGAGCCGCAGGGCGCGGAAGTTGCGATATTCGAGGCAGCCTACCGCAAGCGCCTGCCTTTGATGCTGAAAGGTCCCACCGGTTGCGGCAAGACGCGGTTTCTGGAGCACATGGCTTACCAGTTGAAGCGTCCTCTGGTAACGGTGTCGTGTCATGAGGATCTGACCAGTTCCGATCTGGTCGGCCGCTTTCTGCTAGAGGGCTCGCAGACGGTATGGCAGGACGGTCCCCTTACGCGCGCGGTGAAAGCTGGCGCGATCTGTTATCTCGATGAAATCGTCGAGGCGCGCACCGATTCCACAGTCGTGATTCATTCGCTGACCGATCATCGTCGCCGCCTGACGATAGAAAAGAAAGCGCAGGAGATCGATGCGCATGAGGATTTTCTGCTGGTGATCTCGTACAACCCCGGCTATCAGACCGTGTTGAAGGACCTCAAACCTTCCACTAAACAACGTTTTGTCGCGATCAATTTCGATTTTCCGAGCGAGGAGGTCGAGCGCAAGGTTATCGTCAACGAGGTGCCGGGCACGGCCCCCGCGCTGGCGGCCAAGCTGGTTGCGGCCGGCCGCAAGGCCCGCCTGCTTAAGGACCATGGCCTCGAAGAGGCGACATCAACCCGCGCGCTGGTGTACGCCGCGAACCTGATCAATGCCGGTCTGGATCCCATCAATGCGTGTCAGGTGGCGATGGTCAATCCAATTACCGATGATGCGGAGCTGGCGGAAGCACTGAGCGAAATCGTCAAGGCGCATTTTGCGGAATAAACGCACGCGCGGCGCGGGCGTGAACCGCCGTCTTGCCCGCGTTGGGCGGGCGGCTTAACGTGCACGCTTAGTTCCGTGCGATCCGGATGCGGCACCACCGCCGTTCGTTAGCGTCAATTCATGGCAAAAAAAACCACCGTCCAGCAAGTCTTGCTGCAACTCGAGGAAACGAGTTTTGTCGCGCATCGCGAGGTGCTCGACGTATTGCCCGCGCTGCAACATCACGACGAACCCACTCAGCTGCGCTGGCTGGAAATCGCGCGCAGAATGTTCAATTACGACAGCGAGGCCGGCAAGGCGTTTGTCCGCGGCAGTCACGCGGCGGAGCAGGTCTCGGAGACGATGCTGCCGTGGAGCGAACAGGCGTTGACTTTCCTGCAGTGGCCGGCCTCCGTGCCCGCGGTGGTGGGCTTTATGGCCAATTTGCCGCGTGCCTACGGCACCCTGGGTCACGCCGGTCAGAGGCGTTGGGCCGAGATCGGTTTTAGCTGGTACGCGCGCCATGCGGAGAGCGGCCGCGTTTACTTCGCAACGCCGGTTCTCGACCTTGCTGGCCGTCAGGGTATCACCGGCGTCGAGCAACTGTTCGAACCGTTAGAAGAACTGTACGAATCGCGCAAGCTGTTCCTGTCGAGTTACCTCGCGGGTGCGATCCGTGTGCGTAATCTCCTGGGGGCGCAGGCGATCCTGGTGTGGGCTTCGCGTGGCGCCGACATCATGCAGACCGGACGCGTGCGCGGCGAGGCATATTTCCGTCTCGACAGCGAGGAGAGCCTGTCGGTGCTGCTCGATCATCTGCCGGGCTTCCGCATGGGCGAACGCAATCGTTTGCTGACGTTGCTGCTGGACATCTGGTACGAGCACGATTTCGATTTCAAGGAGGGTAACTGGTCTCCCGATAAAGGCCGGCCATTCGTCGAAACCGATGGCCGCACCATGTTCATTCCGGCCGTCATGTCGGACCGCGAGGAAGCGATACTGGCGGTACTGCACGCGGCCGGCCACCTGCAATTCGGCAGCTATGACAGACGCGCATTGGAGACGATATTCGACACCGCCGGCATCAAGTTGCCGGCCACCGGACCAGTTTCATGGACGTCGTTGTTCGAGGCTTATGGGGACGACATACAGCGCTTTCAGTTGTTGTTCGACACTTGCGAGGATCTGCGCATAGACCGCCGCGTTCAGACGTTGGTCCCCAACTATCTGACGCGCCTGCTCGCGACCGGAAGCGAACACCGGCTGCGCATGTCGGAAATGTCACCATACTATGAACTTGCGCTGGAAACGGTGCGCGGCGCGGTCGCGGTTGTTCGCGGCGCAGCGACCACGCTGGATCCCCGTTTTCTGCCGCTCCTGAAGCCCGATGCGACGATTGCGGACGCGTTCCGTATCGCTGGTGACCTTTATCGCGGCACCGAACTGCCGCCCATTACGGATCTGGAGACATTTCATGCGGCATACCTGCCGGGGCGTTCGCCCAATGCCGCGCGCTCGGCGCACACGCATCTTCAAAAAACCCAGAAACAGCAGTCTCCGGCCGGCGCCGAAGGCGAGAGCAACGAAGGCGACAACGACGACGAGCAGGGCGAGGACGCACCGCAGGATGCCGACAGCGAGGGCGTGCAGCGTGGTGAACGGGAGAAGATGGTTGCAACCGAGGGCAACAGCGCGGGGGCGGACAAGCGACCCCTTCAGCAGACCAAGACCCCTGATGGCAGCGGCGAGGGTGAAGACAAGGGCACGCCATACCCGGAATGGGACTACCGCGAGGCGCGTTATAAGCGCAACTGGAGCTGGGTTCAGGAGAAGCCGCTCGGCGAGTCCAATCTGAACGAAGCGAATCGGCTGCTGGCGCAATACGCGATGGCGCTCAAGCGCCTCAAGAAGGCAATACAGTCGCAGAAACCGACGCGCCTGGCACCCAAGGTGCGGCAATTCGATGGTGACGACATCGATCTCAACGCCGCGGTTGCCTATGTCGCGGAACGGCAGGCAGGCATGTCGCCGGAAGCATCGATCTACCGCCGCCGCGAAGTCAAGCAGCGCGACGTATCGGTCTGTTTGCTCGCCGACATGTCCACGTCCATCATGCAGCATCTGCCGGAAGGCGGCGGCCGTTTGGTGGATCGCATACGTGCCGGCGTCCTGCTGTTCGCGGAGAGCATGGAGGAAGTCGGCGACGCCTACAGCATCGCCGGTTTCTGTTCCAAGTACCGCGACAACGTGAGCTATTACACAATCAAGGATTTCGACGAACCGTTTACCATGCAGATCAAGAGCGTGATCGGCGGCATGTCGGGACGCCTGGCGACACGCATGGGGGCTGCCATACGCCATGCCACCGCGCGCTTCAACGGTGTCGAGAGCCGGCGCCGTCTGTTGCTGATACTGTCCGACGGCAGGCCCGAGGATTACGACGACGGCGGCGATCGGCGCTATCTGCACGAGGATACGCGCATGGCGGTGAAGGAAGCGGTCGCGCATGGCGTGCATCCCTATTGCATTACCGTGGACACCATGGCAAATCAGTATTTGCCGCAGATATTCGGGCATGGCCACTATATGGTGCTCGATCACATCAACAGCCTGCCCAATAAGTTGCCGGAAATTTATCTGCGCTTGCGACGGTAGCGTGGAGCGGGTGACGGCCGACCTGGAGAACTCTGCGCGCGCCGGTTGGACGCATATCATGAGGAGCCAGAATGCCGACTGAGTCAATCTCCGGAAGCTGCTTGTGCGGCGAGGTCCGGTTTGAAGTTGATCCGCCGTTCGAGGGTTTCCGCTATTGCCATTGCAGTCGATGCCGGAAAGCGAGCGGCAGCGCGCACGCCGCAAACGTTTTTGTGGCGGCGTCACAGTTCCGTTGGCTTGCGGGAGAGCCGCTGGTAAAGCGTTTCGATCTGCCCGGTGCCCAGCGTTTCGCGGTTTGCTTCTGTACCCAGTGCGGAACGCGGATGCCGCACAAGGTCAAATCCACAGACAATATGCTGGTTCCGGCGGGTGTGTTTGATGGTGATCTTGGCGTACGCCCGCAAAACAGCATATTCTGGAAATCACGGGCGGCGTGGTATGCGTCCCCGCATGACATGCCCAGATCGGATGAATACGCGTGACCCACTTTTTCACAAGTGCGAAATAAGAGGCCTGTGGATCGCCTGAAATCTGCAATGCTTCCGGAAGTGTATTATAAATATATGATTTTTAATGTTATTTAAGAGGTTGGAGAAACCATGAAAGTCTATCTCGTGCATCATGCACATGCCCTGTCGGAACAGCAGGATCCACAGCGTCATATCAGTCCCAAGGGCTGTGAACAGGCGGATCGCGTCGGAACGCGGTTGCGCGCGCTCGGTGTCGCGCCGGTGCGCATCCTGCACAGCGACAAGCAGTGGACCATAGACACTGCCCAGCATGTCGCCGCAAAGCTGGGGGCATCGGATAAAGCCGCGATGGCTGCATACCCGATAGGAACCGGTGATTCAGTGGAACCTTTCATGAAGGAAATCGCGAGTGCGGGTGGCGACGTCATGATGTGTGGCCATTTCGACTTCCTGGAACGCGCGGCGTCGCGCTTGGTGTGCGGCGACGCAGCGCGCAAAGTCGTCGAATTCAAGCCTGGCAACGGCACTACCGTTTGCATAGAGCAGCAAGGGGAACGCTGGGCGATTACCTATGCGTGGCGCACCGATCATGCGCCCACCTGACCCATCTGAAAGGCGCTGACGCAACGGCAATTCGCGGACTACTCGCGGTCAAACCTTCCGGTCCTGTCGTCAATGTTTCGCGTCGACTGGAATTTTCGGGATATTGCCCTCGCGCACGTTGAACTGGTGGCGCTCGCGCACCATGGCCATGGTGACGGCTATGAACATGCCGAACAGCGTGATTACAGTGTAAATCGATAAATCGAGCTTGATAAGGAGCGCGTAAACACCAAGCATGATCAGTATGCTCAGATTTTCATTGAAGTTCTGCACCGCAATCGAGTGTCCGGCGCCCATCAGGATGTGGCCGCGGTGCTGCAGCAACGCATTCATCGGCACGACGAAAAATCCAGCCAACGCGCCTATCAGTATCATGACGACCATCGCAAGGTAGACGTCACGCACAAAGATCATGCAGATGGTGAGGATACCCATCGCAATGCCCATCGGAAGGACGCTGACGGCGCGGTGCAGCGGAATCGTTTTTGCCGCGACCACGGCGCCGAGCGCGATGCCTATCGCGGTAACTCCCTGAAGAATTGTTGACTGCGACAGCGTATAACCCAGCGCGACTTCCGCCCACTTGAGCACGATGAACTGCAGCGTGGCGCCGGCACCCCAGAATAAGGTGGTGGTGGCGAGCGTGATTTGTCCCAGTTTGTCGCCCCACAAGCTGCGCATGCAATGCGCGAATTCGGTGACCAGGCGCACCGGGTTGCGATGCACCGGTTTCTGAACGGCATTGGTTCTGGGCACGTAAAGATTAAATACCGCCGCTATGACATAGAAGCTGACGATGAGGGTGATTGCGATTTCCGGCGCGGAGTCTATGCCGGTGTCGAAATACGGCAGGTCAAGCGTGAGCAGCGTCGAAGAGAGGCGATTGCTGATAAGCGCGCCCCCCAGCAAGGTGCCGAGGATGATGGAGCCGACGGTCAGTCCTTCGATCCAGCCGTTGGCAATGACCAGCTTCGAATGCGGCAGATACTCGGTGAGTATGCCGTACTTGGCCGGCGAATACGCGGCGGCGCCGAGGCCGACGACCGCGTAGGCGAGCAGCGGATGCACGCCGAACAGCATCATCAGGCAGCCCCCGACCTTGATGATGTTCGAAATGAACATGACCTTGCCCTTGGGTAGCGAATCAGCGAACGCGCCGACGAACGGCGCCAGTAATACATAGGAGATCGTGAAAAACAGCTTGAGCATGGGCGTCAGCCATGCCGGCGCATCAAGTAGCACGAGCGTTGCGATCGCGGCGACCAGCAGCGCATTATCGGCCAGCGACGAGAAAAACTGCGCCGCCATGATGATGTAAAAACCAAACGGCATGGACTGGATGCAAAGCCCCGCGTGGGGCTGGAAGCTGTTGCGGTGCGGATTTATACCACAGATCGGATGCAATCGGCATTCGTCCGCGCGAGCCTGATTTCAATGACTTGGCGTTGAAAACGTGGTTGAATACCAACCGCCACCCATGGTCCGCGCTTGCCTCCGGATTTGAGTGTGCGGTTTGAGATTTTTATGCCGCAAAATTGAACACAAATTCCGATTCATGCCCCGTCCGATAAAAGCCACGATTGATCTCGGTGCGCTGCAACATAATCTTCACCAAGTGCGCAGACACGCGGGGAGTTCCGCGGTACTCGCTGTTATCAAGGCCGACGCCTATGGACACGGTGCATTGCGCGTGGCGCATGCCTTGGCGGCGGCCGACGGCTTTGCGCTGCTCGAACTCGATGCCGCCGCGCGTCTGCGTGAATCGGGATATAAACAGCGAATCGTACTGCTAGAAGGTGTTTTTGAAGTTGCGGACTTGCACGTCGCCGATAACCTCGGTCTTGCGTTGGTCATACACAACCACCAACAACTGCGGCTGCTCGATTTCGCGCGCACGGGAACACAGTTTGATGTGTTCCTCAAGATAAACACGGGCATGAACCGCCTCGGCTTCACGCCGCACGCGGCCGGCCGGGTGCTGGACCAGTTGAAGGCGCATCGTGCCGTTCGGCAACTGGTTTTGATGGCGCATTTCGCGTCGGCAGACGAGGCGCGCGGTGTGGCGTGGCAAATGAAGGTCTTCAACGACGTTGCGGCCGGACGAAATCTGCCGATCAGCCTTGCGAATTCCGCGGCGCTGCTGCGTTACCCCGAAACGTGCGGTGACTGGGTGCGCCCGGGCATAGTCCTCTACGGTTGCAGTCCGTTTGCGGACGTGTCAGCTGATCAGTTGGGACTCAAACCCGTGATGACGTTGACGAGCGAGATCATTGCGGTACAAGAACTTGCGGCTGGCGCGCGGATAGGCTATGGGGGCGTTTTTGAGGCTGAACACGCGATGCGTGTCGGCATCGTGGCATGCGGCTACGCCGATGGTTACCCGCGGCACGCGCCGACCGGCACGCCGACCTTGGTGGGCGGCCGTCGAACTCGTACGCTCGGCCGGGTGGCGATGGATATGTTATGCGTGGATCTGAGCGGATTTCCAGAGGTCAGCGTAGGAACGCCGGTCACTTTATGGGGGCAGGGGCTGTCCGCCGACGAAGTCGCGTTCTGCGCTGGTACGGTCAGCTATGAACTGCTGTGTGCTTTATCACCCCGCGTGCCGGTGCGAGAAATCTGAACTTACGGTGTATGATCACAATATGATTACCGAGCATCCGTCAACGGGAGCGTTGCACCACGCCGATTGGCCGTATCGCCGCTCTTTCGCGTTGCGCTATGGGCTGGCCGCGGCGGTGGTGATAATCGCGTTCCTGATACGGCACATGATATACAGCGATCTGAATACCAGACTCGTATTCACGTTCTTTGTGCCGGCAGCCATGATCGCGGCGTGGTACGGAGGGCTGGGGGCCGGGCTATTTGCGACGGTGCTGGGGCTGCTGTTGGGCGGGTATTTCTTTTTGCCGCACCAGCATGCGTTCTGGTTGTTCGGTGCCCGTGAGTTGATGGCGCTGGGCGTGTATACCGGCACCACGATGCTGTGCGTGCTGTTTTGCGAAAACCTTCATGCAAACATACGTCGCCTGGAGCATCTGCTGGCCCAGATGCGGCACGAACAAAGTGTGAAGCAACAACTTCCGCATCAGGGCGCGCCCGGTCATGACGTGGAAGGCGCTTCATCGCTGCCGGAAACGATGGGGCACGGCAATTGGCTGTTTCGGCGCTCGATATTCGCGCGCTACGGTGTTGCCATCGCAGCGGTGGCGGTGGCATTT
>CANJQI010000082.1 GCA_947476215.1 Betaproteobacteria bacterium | reverse complement strand
GGCGCCTGCGCGCTCTGGCGGTCACCAGTACGCATCCCGCGCAACAGTCTCCGGATTTGCCGACGATCGCCGCATCCGGTCTGCCGGGTTACGAATCATTGTCGATGACCGGACTGTTCGTGCCCGCGAAGACGCCCGAGGCCGTCGTGTCTCGACTCAATCAGGAGATCGTGCAGGTACTCAGAAAAGTAGAGATCAAGAGCAGATTTCTGGAGTTCGGCGTCGAAACCGTCGGTGGCTCACCGCAGGAATTTACCGACAAAATCCGCTCGGAAATATCCAAATGGGGCCAACTCATCAAGGAGGCTGGCATACGCGACAAATAGCCCGGCAATGCAACGGACCATGGGGCCATAAAAATGGTGCCCAGCGCGGCCACTGCCAGACCGCCACCGTGCGCCATCAAGCCCGAGAAATTACGCCCTGCCGCTGCTCTTTAACCCCTTCTCCAGGGCGCCGAACGACTGCGACGGTCCGGCCATCAGCCAGCGGAATCCCTTGGCAAGAATTTCATCGACGTTCTTGCTGCTCACATGCGGATGTCCGCAAGGCACGTTATGCGCTTTGCAGATATCGAGAATTTCATTGATCGCCGAAGCAACGGTCGGGTGATCGTATTGACGCGGAAATCCCAAGTCCTGCGACAGGTCGCCCTCGCCTATGAGCACCACGCCTATCCCGGGAACCTCCTTCAGAATCTTCGGTAAGTTCTTGATGGAATTTGCTTTTTCGCACATGATTACAACCAGCACTTCGCCTTTGGGATCGAGCGGCCAGACGTCCGCGCGATCGTAGTATTCCTGCTGGGACAGCCCCCAGTAACGCGCTGCGCGTCCCGGACCGTCGCCGCGATGTCCCGCCGGCTCATAACGCGGCGAACCGGGCGGACGCGAGTAGCGGCATGACGCAACCGCGTTGCGCGCTTGCTCGACGGTGCCGACATGGGGCCAGATCACGCCATAGACACCGATGTCCAGCACCTGTTTGGCCAGCCACTGGTTCATGTCGCCACCATTGGCGGGAATCCGCACGAACGGCGCCACCGCCGGCGCAAGGCTGCCGGACTTCAGTATCTGTTTGCGGTCCAGCATGTACTGCATGCAGTCGCGCAGTTTGGCTATGTCATAGGGATTGTGCTCCAGTTCAAATACAACCGCGTCATACGGCGCTGCATTAATCGCCTGTGCGACGCTGATTTCCGGCGCGGCAAAAGCTGTAAAAACCGGTTTGCCCTGCTCCAAAGCCTTGATTGCGCCATTCAGACGCGGAATTTCAGCCATATTCCCCCCTTTTATTCGTTCAGATTTTCAATATCTGGTGTGTGCCGCACTAGCCTGCCGCCATCGCCTTGTGTCCCGGCCCGGGCTCCGCATGCTTACAAAAAAGCAGATCGTACGCGTCACAACCCTTGGAGAATTTGATTATGCCCACTCCCCTACCCGGTTGCCAATGAAAAATACGGCAATCAGTATAACCATTGCGTAATAGAACGCTGGCCATGACGGGGCGCCATGCCCCGGACGCGTGACGCCGGCAATCGGAGCGCCGTCGACCAGCAGCGATGATCACGCAAGCGCACGACATAACCGTTTGATTATACAATATGACTATAACAATCCGGGCAACATCATGGCCAAACTCGACTCGTATATTCGCGCGAATCTGAAGCCCAAGCACCTGCACCTGCTGGTGGCGCTCGACGATTTTCGTAACATCGGTAAAGTCGCGGCCAGCCTGAACGTCACCCAGCCGGCGGTTTCCAAGGCACTCGCCGAACTCGAAAAAGGGCTGGACGTCAAACTGTTCGAACGCACCGCACGCGGCGTGCAGCCGACGATCTATGGCGAGTGTCTGATACGCCACGCGCGCACCGTCCTCGCCAATCTCACCCAGGCACGCGACGAGTTGAACGGCCTGATGTCCGGCGCGTCCGGCAACGTACGCATAGGCGCGTTGTCGACCGCGGTGCATGCCATTCTGCCGCAGAGCCTGGCGCTGATGAAAGAACGCTCGCCCAACTCCAGCATATTGGTGCGTGAAGGCACGATAGAAAGCTTGCTGCCCGATCTGTGGTCCGAGAAACTCGACATTATCGTCGGACGACTCTCGAGCAACCAGCCGACATCGGGACTCGAGGAACGCGTTCTCTGCGAGGAAACCGTGACGCTGATATCCGGCCTGGGGCACCCACTGACCGCAAAAAAACGATTGCACTGGCCCGATCTAGAAGGCTATCCGTGGGTACTGCCGCCGGTCGGCACGCTGTTGCGCGGCCCGCTGGAACGGGCATTCGAGCACCATGGCGTGCCGATGCCGGCCAACAGCGTGGAAACGCTTTCAGTACCGCTGCTCTGCTCTTATCTGCGTATCACCAATGCCATCGCGTTTCTCGGCAGGAGCGTTTCAAAACACTATCAAGACCTCGGCCTGCTCGCCATACTGCCGTTGGAACTACCCAGGCTACTGCGCCCCATCGGCATGTTCTGGAGTCAGCAACGGTCGCTGTCGCCCAGCGTCAAACTCATGATCAAGTGCATGGAAGACGCCGCACGCAAAAGCGGCGGCATGCGCGTTAAGAAATCACGTAGACCACAGGTCCCCGGCAAGTCGGCGTGACGTGCGAATGCGAGCGGCTGTTTCGTGAGGCAATTGCGCGCTCACGATGAACTGCTCATAAGATCAAAGAGCGTTTTTGGCAACACCGGCGTAGAAGTCATCGGCAGTTCCGCAGCGGAGCTTGCCCTCAGGATCAAGAGCGAAATGGCAAGATTGGGCAAGCTGATCAAGGACGCGGGTATCCGCGACGAATAGCGCAGCCTGTCATAACCGTGCGGTAATAGAGTGTCAACAGTATCACCGAGCCGGCTGAATTAACGGGCAAATTTCAGCATGCGCAGGCATTGCACCTGACACGAACAGCCGTTCATTACCACACAGTTATGCCCACCGCTGTAATTTTCATTGGAAGCCGGATATCGGACGCGGTATCATAATCACCGAATAGGAACAGCACGAAATCACCAGGCACGAAAGCCACGCCCGCGTCCTGAACGGGACGTAACGGATCGTTTCCATTTGTTCCGTCAAGCGGCGCCGGTTCTGCCCGGTTCAGGCTAGGCCTGTTACCGCGTTTACCATCAACCTTTAAAGGAATGCCCCATGTCTACAGCCCCCGCGCTGAAAATGAAAATTGCCGTTGCCGACTATGGCCACACCAAGCTGATCAAGAACGGCGCCATACCGATCGCGGGCGTGGAGCCGGATTTCGTCAGGGTCGAACCCATCATCGCGGCATTCCGCCGCATGGTGCGTCAGGTCGAATTCGATGCGTGCGAAATGGCATGCACGACCTACTTCTGCGCGCGCGCCTACGGCGCCCCATTTAAGGCGCTGCCGATATTTCTGTTGCGGCGCTTCCATCATAGCGGCATCGTTTGCCGCGAAGACGCGGGTATCAAGACTCCCAAGGATCTTGAAGGCAAGAAGGTAGGCGTGAGGGCTTATTCGGTCACGACCGGCGTATGGACACGCGGCATACTGACCAATGAGTACGGCATGGACTCGAACAAGGTCACGTGGATGGTGGATGATGAAGAGCACGTCACTCAACTGCAGTTGCCGCCCAACGTCGAGCATGCGGCTGCGGGTAAGTCCCTGACGAGCATGATGGAAAGCGGCGAAATTCAGGCCGGCTTTACGGCACGCGCCGGTATCGGCCGCCAGGGTGCGCCCAAGGAAGGATGGGAAGCCAACACCCAGCCCGCCCCCACGACTAATTACCATGACCTGATCGAGAATACCGCACCCCTGGAAGCGGATTGGTATCGTCGCACCGGTATATACCCAATGCATGGCGTATTGGTCGTCAAGGACAAACTGCTGGCGGAAAATCCCTGGCTGGCCAAATCGCTGTACACGGCCTTTCTGGAGGGCAAGAACCGTTACGTGGCGCACCTGCGTGCCGGCGGAGAATCGAAAGATCTCGACGACAAACACGTCAAGCGTTATCGTCGCCTCATGGACGTGGTCGGGCCGGACCCCATGCCCTACGGCATCAAGGATAACCTGCCGACTATTAATGGTCTTATCGACTACGCGATGCAGCAGAAGCTGATGCCGCGCCGCCTGTCCGTGGACGAACTGTTCGTCAATCCGGACGCTTAACCCCCCGTACTAATTTCAGTCAACCACAGAGGAAACCTCCATGCCTACCCGAATATACGACGTACACCCGCACATCATCTCCACCGACGACAAGAAATATCCGATCACGCCGCTCGGCGGCAAACGCTCGGTGTGGTCCGCGGAACGCCCGGTCACTTTCGAACAGATGATAGCCGCCATGGATGCTGCCGGCGTGAACAAATCCGCCATCGTGCATTCATCGACGACTTACGGCTTCAACAATGAATACATGTGCGACTCCATCGCCACCCTGCCCAAGCGCTTCACGGGCGTGGGTTCGGTGGATTTCCTCGCCTCCGATGCGGCCGACAAGATCCGCTACTGGCACGGCAAAGGCGTCACGGGCCTGCGGATATTCAGCGCCGGCAGCACTTTCGAGAAGCAGGCCGACACACTGGATGATCCGAAAACGTTCAAGGCGTGGGAAACAGCCATCGACCTCAAGATGTCGGTGGTAACGCAGTTGCGCAAGGAAGGCCTGCATATGCTCTACACGCTGTTGCGCAAATTCCCGCAGGCTAAGATCGTAGTCGACCACCTCATACACGCGCCAAGAGGCGATCAGCCACCGTATGACCGCTACGCGTTCCTCTATGAACTCGCCAAGTACCCGAATGTGTACTTCAAGCTCACAACAAACAACGTACGCCACTCACGGGAGGATGGAGCCACACCCGAGACGTTCTTCCCGAAACTGGTCAAGGAAATCCCCGCGAACCGCATTGCCTGGGGCTCGAACTACCCGGCGTCCAAGGGCGCCCTCCCGGAGATGGTCAACGAAGCGAAAACAGCGTTGTCGTGCCTGTCCGCAGAGGATCAGGACTGGATATTCTATCGCACCGCCGAGTCTCTCTATCCGGCGCTCAAGGACTAAGGAGCAAGAAAGATGAGTGAAAATTCCGGACGCCTTAAGCTGCACACGCTGCTGGGTGACTACAAGAATGCGATGCCGCTCAAGAACGGGCAGGTCACTTCGTCCAGCGTTGAACTGAGCTTCGCCGATGTAAAGGTTCCCAACACCGCATTTAAGCGCGTGGTCAGGGACATCGAATTCGACGTCGCCGAACTCGCGATCGCAACGTTTCTGCAGGCCAAGGCGTGGGACAAGAAAATTGCATTGCTGCCAGCGGTTATCGTCGGAGGCAAAGCCCAGCATGCCTCCATCGTCTATAACAAAGAGCGCGGAAAACTCAACCCCAAGGATATCGTGGGGCGCCGCGTGGGTATACGCGCATCGTCGCAGACCACGGTGATGTGGGTGCGCGGCATACTTAAATACGATTACGGCGTCGATGTAGACAATGTAAAGTGGATCACGTTCGAGGATCCTCATGTCCCCGAATATCGCGACCCGCCGAACTGCGAACGCGCCGCGCCCGGCAAGAAAATCAAAACCATGCTGGACGAAGGCGAACTGGATGCGGCGTGCCTCGGTGGCGACGACCTGAACGATCCGAAGTTTCTGCCGCTGATACCGGAGCCCGTGGCCGCCGCCCGCGAGTGGTGCAAACGCGAGCAGACGCTGCCCATCAATCACATGCTGGTGGTCAGCCAGAAATTGCTCAGATCAAATCCGGATGCCGTGCGGGAAGTTTTCCGCATGATCAGCGATGCAAAAAAAGCCTCCGGCATGCCCACCGGGGATGGCGTCGACGCGCTTAAACTGGGTGTCGAAGCCAATCGCAAGGGCATAGAGATTGCCATCAAGTATGCAACGCAACAGCAGTTGATACCGCGTTCTTTAACCGTCGATGAACTGTTCGACGATGTGACGCGCGCATTGGGCAAGTAAGCTAACCAGCAATCCGGCCGGGACGAGGTCCCGGCCTTTCTTTTTTGGAGAGGGATCAACCATGATTATCGACTGTCACGGGCATTACACCACCGCCCCCAAGCCTCTGAAAGATTATCGTGAACAGCAGACCAAAGCGCTGATGGATCCGACGCTGGATCCCAAGTCCGCCCCCAAAATCAGCGACGACCAGATACGCGAAAGCCTGGAAAACGCCCAGATCAAAACCCAGCGCGAGCGCGGCACCGACCTTACCATCTTCTCGCCGATAGCCGGCGCGATGGGACATCATGTCGGCAATGCGATTACCAGCGCCGCCTGGTCGCGTATCTGCAATGAGCTCATACACCGGGTTTGCACGCTGTACCCCAAGAATTTTGTCGGCGTGTGCCAGCTTCCGCAATCGCCCGGCGTTCCACCGGCCGCCTGCATCAGCGAGCTTGAGCGCTGCGTCAAAGAGTTTGGATTCATAGGCTGCAACCTCAATCCGGATCCCTCGGGAGGTTACTGGACAGATCCACCGCTCACCGACAAATGGTGGTACCCGCTTTATGAAAAGATGGTGGAACTGGACGTGCCGGCGATGATACATGTCAGCGGGTCCTGCAATCCGAATTTCCACCACACCGGCGCCCATTACATCAATGGCGATACCACGGCGTTCATGCAGTTTCTGACATCGAATATTTTCAAGGATTTCCCGACCCTGAAATTTGTCATCCCGCATGGCGGCGGCGCGGTGCCCTATCACTGGGGACGTTATCGCGGTCTTGCGCAGGACATGGGCAAACCACCGCTCAAGGAACTGCTGCTCAACAACGTGTTCTTCGACACCTGCGTCTACCACCGTCCGGGCATCGAGTTGCTGCTCAAGGTCATACCCGCCGACAATATTCTGTTCGCCTCGGAAATCTACGGCGCGGTCAAGGGAGTCGATCCGGAAACCGGATTCAACTACGACGACACCAAGCGCTATATCGACGCGCTGGACTGGGTCAGCGCGGCGGATAAAGCCAAGATATTTCATGGCAACGTTTCCAGAGTCTACCCGCGCTTTGCCGCTCTTGCGGCAAAAGTCTGATAGAAATCCCGGACATGAAAAAAACCGGCGCCACACCAGGAATCTCACCGCTGATGCGCACGCTTGCTGCTTACATTGCGGGCGCACGCAACAAGCCGTTGCCCAAGGCGGTAACGGAAAAAACCAAGCATCACCTGCTGGATACCATCGCTGCCATGGTGTCCGGTTCCCGGCTGGTACCGGGCAAGATGGCGCTCGCTTACGTCCAGACATTGGGGGGCCATAAAGAAGCGACAGTAGTCGGCTCCCGATTCGTCACCAATGCCGTCAATGCGGCGCTCGCCAATGGCATGCAGGCGCACGCCGACGAGACTGACGATTCTCACGCCGGGTCGCTTATGCACCCGGGCTGCGGCATTGTTTCCGCGTCGCTGGCCATGGCTGAACGCGAGCAACGTGACGGCACCGCGTTGCTGCGTGCAGTCGCACTGGGATACGACATTGCCGCACGGCTGAATCTGTCACTCGGTGGCAACAAGTTCAGCAATCTCGGTCACATGACACACTGCTTTGGACCCACCTTCGGCGCCGCCGCCGCAGGATCTTCGCTGGCGCATTTGAGTGCCGATCAGGTCAGGCATGCGCTCTCCTATACGGCGCAGCAGGTGTGCGGCCTGTCGAGCTATGCACGCGACCTGGAACACATCGAGAAAGCGTTCGACTTTGGCGGCATGGCGGCGCGTAACGGCGTCACTTCCGCCACCATGGTAGCGGCAGGATGCACGGGCGTTGAAGATGTATTTTCCGGTGAGCGCAATTTCTACATGGCTTATGATGAATCGTTGCGCCATGGCCTGAAACCGAAACCCGAAATTCTGGTGCGCGATCTGGGCAAGACCTACGAAATCGTCAACACCAACATCAAGCGCTGGTCGGTGGGTTCGCCCATACAAGCCCCGCTGGATTCCCTGCTGGCCCTGATACGCGCCGAGAACATCAAGGCCACCGATGTGAAGGAACTCGTCGTCACCGTCTACACACAGGGCGCCAGAATCACCAACAACCGCGACATGTCGGACATCAACATGCAGCACATGTGCGCGCTGATGCTGGTCGACGGTTACGCCTCGTTCGAAGCCACGCACGACATGAGCCGCATGAAAGACCCGCGCGTGCTGGCCTTGCGCAAACGCATACGTTTGATCGGGGACGAGAAACTGGAAGAACTTCGTCCTGAAAAACACGGCATCATCGATATCACACTGAACAATGGCCGCAAATTGCACCACCACACCAAAGCCGTACTCGGCACCAGTCAGAATCCGATGCTGCGCGCGGAAGTTGACGAAAAGTGTTACGACCTGATGGCGCCCGTACTCGGCAAGAAACGCGCGCGTACGCTGTGCGATGCTGTCTGGAGCATTGAAAAGGTTAAGAATGCCCGCAGGCTGAGGCCGCTCCTTCAGGCGTGAACCTGAAAATTCTTCGCGTCCTCGATCGGCAGGATATCAAGGGAACATTCCTGAATATGGGCGTAGAATCCGCGGGCAGTTCGCCGTCGGCATTTGCTGCCTTTATCAAATCCGATATTGTGACGATGGGCAAAGTCATCAGGGACGCGAATATCCGCGCCGAGTAGCAGAAATTTTCCGCACGGCTCCGGTCGCGGCAATATCTCCGGAAATTTCTTGTTTAGAGGGGTCGCAGATGGTGTGGTCGTGTCTTGTTTTACGCTTGTCACCCGTCCTGATGATGGCAGCCGGACTGGGTACAGTTAACGCTCAGAACTATCCAACCAAGCCGATCCGCCTTCTGGCGTCGGAACCCGGCGCTCAGGTGGATACGGTGGCGCGGCTGATTTCAAAAAGCGTGGCTGCAACGCTCGGTCAGGCGGTGATCGTCGACAACCGGCCCGGGTTTATCGCCGTGGAAACGGCAGCCAAGGCGCCGCCCGATGGTTACACGCTGGTCATATACGCCAGTTCCGTGTGGGTTGCGCCATTGGTGCAAAAGACGAACTTTGATCCGGTAAGGGACTTGTCGCCGATCACGCTGGCGACCAATGCACCTCTCTTGCTGTTTACGAATCCGACGCTACCCGCGAAATCGGTCAAGGAATTGATTGCGCTGGCAAAAGCACGGCCGGGCGAACTCAACTACGGCTCGTCGTCATCCGGCACCGCTAATCATCTGGCGGGGGAACTGTTCAAGATCATGGCTGGCGTCGACATCGTGCGCGTGCCATACAAAGGCACCGGGCCGGCCGCGGTCGGCTTGCTCGCCAACCAGGTGCAACTGATGTTCGGTTCGGCGACGACAGGCATGAGTCAGGTCAAGAGCGGAAAATTGAGAGTGCTGGGCGTAGCCAGCCTCAAACTGTCCGCGCTGGCGCCCGACGTTCCGACCATATCCGCGTCGGGACTCCCGGGCTATGAAGCGGCGGCTCAGTCTTGTTTGTGGGCACCCGCGAAAACCCCCAGGCCCATCGTGCAACGGCTGCATGCCGACATCGTAAGAACGCTCAATGACGCGGACGTCAAGGAAAGACTGCTGGCCGCCGGATTGGAAACGGTAGGCCTCACGCCCGAGCAGACGAACACCTACATCAAGACCGATATAGCGAAGTGGGGCAAAGTCATACGCGATGCAGGGATACGCCAGGATTAGCAGTCTGTTGAAATTCGATTCGTCACACCGGCGGAGGCCGGTGTCCAGAGAACGCGAATCAATCGAATCAACACCTTACTGGATGCCGGTTTTCACCGGCATGACGAAATGATAGACACCGTGACAATTTTCAACAAACTGTTAGTCGCGGCTCAGATCACGCTGCGGGGACCAGCGCCGCCAGAACGTCTCCAAAAGAGCCCAATTCGCGCGTGCGCCACGCCAGGTCAAACGCCGCCGTGGCAGCTGCCTTACCCAGCAGCGGCTCCACTAAAATTTTAAATTTATTACATATTTCTTCCACCGTTAAGGGGTTGAGATCATGCCCGCGCGGGTTGCGGATGTGCACCTGATAGGACTTTCCGGCAACGTCGACGGCGCTGAGTTTGAGTTCCAGGTTATGCGGCCAGCTCGCATCGATGGCGGCGTCGGCTTCGACGACCACCTTGTTCATCAGCGGTCGGATCTGTGGGTCAAGAAACTTTTCAGGCTCGAAGCTGTGGATATCGATGTTGCCGTCGCGCAGTGCCAGTGCAAATATGTACGGCAGGCTATGGTCCGCGGTCTCGCGCGTGCGCGGATCCCACTTGGCCGGTTCGCTGCCGCATTCGTGTTTGAGAAAAGTCGAGGTATGCAAGGTCACCTTGGCCAGCCGCGCGTGATCCAGTTGCTTGCGAAGTTCTAGCGCGGCCCACACACCGAGTTGCGAGTTATAGGCCACGGGAAAATACTTGAGGCGCGCTTTCACCACCTTCCAGTGATCGAATGCCTGCAGATTGAGCGGGCCCTCCTTGCCATTCAGAAGCTCGACGATACCGTGACGTCCGTCGAATGGCGCCGAAGGAGCGGTCATGCCGGAACGCGCCATGTGCACGCAGAACACCGCATGGCGCGATGAAATCGCCGTGGCGGCGCCCTTGAAGTGCGACAGCAGCCCGGCGCGGCTGGCGCGCAGCGGCGTGCCATTGGTGGCGGCGGCCGCAATCGCGTGCGTGGTCTGTTCGCGCGACAGGCCGAGCAAATGACAGATGCCGCCCGTCGCGCCCAGCGCAATGCCGTAACCGGTATCCATGGTCCACGGCGCGCGCCACATCACGCTTTCGGAAATGCGGCAGAAAATTTCGTGTGCGATCGCCACCGCAATCAGCATGTCCTTGCCCGTGGCCTTGGCCGGGCGCGACATCGCGACCAGCGCCCCTATCATGTCGCTGGGATGCCCGCCGCACAAGGTGTCATTGAAGTCGAGATAACGGATCATGGCGGTATTCCAGAACGCCGCCATGTCGATGACGGCGTCCTGCGCGACACCGATCACGGCCCCACCTTCCCCGTGTGGCACCACCGGGTAGGCCTGCGCACTCTGCGCCGCGACGCAATCGCGGCCACCGATCGCGCATCCCAGCGCATCGACGAGGATTTCGCGGCAGCGATCTAGCACCGCGTCGGGCGGAGGCTGCGTGCGCAGGGACATGATGAAATCAACAATGGTTTTCAGTGTTTGATCCATGCATCCTCCAGGTGAGACTATCAATACCCATCAGCATTCATGCGCGCCGGCAAACCTTGCGGGCCATAGACTGCGCACGGAAATGGCAAGCCCAACAATGTCATTGCAGCCACAAGAACGGCAGTGGATTTTCATCCGACTGCCATGCTATCAGTGCCACGACATGCGCCGTGGCGACATCACGCCTATCCGCCCTGCCGCTCGTCGAGTTCGGCCGATTCGTCGGGCAAATGGCGATTGCCGCAAAACGGGCAGATCAGTTTGACACCGGCGTGACGCAACTCCCACTCAACCACGAACGCCTTCAAGCACTTCGGACAGGTCGACCAGAATACCCTCATTTTTTCCCCTTTACTGCTTTATCCAGCCACTCGTCGAGCTTGACCCGCGCCAACGCGTCCGGCGGCACTCTGAGGCGCGTAGGAAACGGAACATGGGTCGGACGCGTGGCGTCAAATATGACGCGGCTCGACCCTATGCCACGCGGATCGCTGGGCGGGCGCACGTTCTTGATGAGATCAATATCACGATCCGGATCAACATAGGTGTTGACCGCCCACAGCACGTCTTCCTCGTTGAAAACGTCGATATCTTCATCGACAATCACCACCACATGCAGGTTGGGCACATGCGCAAAGGCCTGAATGGCCGCCTGCTTGGCCTGACCTTCGCCTGTTTTCTTGATCGAAATGTAAGCGGTGAAGCGCGCGCAGCCTGAATACGGCAAATGCACCGCCACCACGTTGCCGAGGCGCTCCTGCACGTGATTGAAGATCGATCCTTCGCGCGGCACGCTCGCCATCAACATGTGCTCGCGATGGCCGGAAAATATATCCTGATACAAGGCGCCATTCCGGTAGGTGATGGCGGTGACTTCCATCACCGGCGCGAACTGTTGCGGCTGATACTGGCCGCTGATTTCGCCGAACGGATCGACGACCATGCGCTCGCCGGGTCCGATCTCGCCTTCGATGATGATCTCTGCGTCCGCCGGCACCAGGAAATCCTTGCCCCAAGTTACCGACGGCGTCAGACGCACCGGCTCGCCCATGAAGGCGCCGGCGGTTGCGTATTCGTTGTCGCCCCACGGCGTGCTGTTGAGCGTGCCCAGCCAGAATGCGGGATGGTGCCCCAGCACATTGATCACCGGAAAGCGTTCGCCACGATTCTTCCACAGCCTGGTCATGCGGCTCATATGCGCCGAATGGATGGTGAGTCCGCCGCGCTGGCCGGTTTCCGGGAAAGTCTTCACGAACGTGCAATTATAAAAATCCTCGCCCGGCGCATGCCCGATCAGCCCCATCAGTATCACGCCGCCCAGATCCATTTCGTAGTGACGCACCACCGGCAACATCCACATGTCGGCTTGCTTGCCCTGCAATACATTGGCGTGCACCGGCGCCCTGTCGTTGCTGACGATCACGGGTTCGCGTTTTTTTGCCACGTGATTGGCGAATAGCGCCCCGAGTTCACCACCCGCCTTGCTGCGCGGCAGTCCGATCGCCTCGGCGCAGCGCTCGCGCGTCGCCCACAGGTTGGTAACAATGGGAAAGATCGACGGCTCACCATGCATGTTCAACGGATTGTCGAACTGCACTGTCGGGTATTCTTTATTGAGATCCAGATGTTTAAGTACCGCCGTGACGTCGAAATTGAGCGGATTCACCGTACGGCTTACGGTGCGAAACTCGGCCGGATCGTCACGTATCAGATCGAGATAGTCGGAAAGACTCTTGCCCTCGCCCTTGCTGTGTGCTTTTCGTTGTGGCTGTTCCGACTTCGGCATTCGTTTCCCCTTGATGGAAAAAATTTCGGCAGGTTGCAGTGCGTGGGCGAGCCCGGACTTTATAAGCAAGCGCGGTGCATGTCAACGCTACGTACAGCGTTGATCTGCGGTATCACATCGCATTCATTGGCATTGCGTTACGACGGCCACGGATACGCGCCGGCCACCCGCGAACTTATTGCGGCGGCTTCGCTTTTGCCAGTTCCGCCGCTGCCGCTGCCTCGACCACGGTCCCCTTGAAGAAATCAGGATTCATGCCACCATGCAGATTAACGATGTTGGAAAACATGAAGGCCCGGAAATCCTGCTCATCGACCATGCCGTGTTCCAGCATCTCGTAGGCTTCGGGCACCACTTCCAGCATATTCGGGACATCCCAGTGTGAAATATCCGAACTGAATAAAGCTTTCAATGGTGTGCCCAGACGCCGGTCGAAGGCAAGCATCGTCATCGGGTCGTCGGCTTCGCAACCAAAATAGAAATTGCGACTGAACAGCGCCTCGACATCTTTTCTGGTGTTGACCCCGGCGGCACGAAAGTCGTGCAGGTGCTCGCGCTCGCGTTCGACCTGATCCTGCAGGGAACCCCGCTCCCAGCCGTCTATACCCGCGACAATCTCTTCACGCAACGACTTCAGCCGTCCGTCGCCATAGCGGTCGATCAGCCGCCTGAATTCGTCAAGATCAAGGAGCGTGGGTTTCAAGTATTTGCTGGCTGCTTCATAGGTGCGCTTTTCATAGTGTCCGATCAGGTCGCTGCACAAGCTGCGCGCCCACGCGACACCACCTTCCAGGAAACCGAAATTGAGCTTGGGAAAACGATGACCCACACCGCCCAGAAACACGGCTTTGGCGAACACGCTGTTGGCCTGCGCGAAATGCCCCACGTGATTGAAAACATAGTTGGTTGCGGATGCCCGATCAGACCACGTCTGACTGCCGGCGTGCGATGTCACGGCAACACGGAGATCCATGCATGCCTGCCAGAAAGGGTCGTAACTCTCCTCGTTATCCAGACCCAGGCCATCGATGTATTTCTCGTTGGTGGCCGAATAGCGAATACCAGCGCCGCCTATCATAATGGCCTTGTAACCAAGTTCGCGCACCGCGAAGGTCGCTTCCTCTATCGCGGCCTTGGGCGAACCGCGCAGCACTACCGCCACCGGCGTAATGCGATCGGCATAGGGCCGGAACAGGTCCGCGGCCATCATGTTATATGCGCGCGCCACAACTGCGCGCAGCTCCGCATCGGCCATGGCCTCCAGATTCAATGCCGCGCTCGGATACACAATGGCGAAATCGATGCCGATCTCATCCAGGCGCTCATAAAACATGCGTGGCAGATGTATGGTCGCGTATTCCTTGGCTTCGTAAGGATAATGCCACCACACCGTGCGCCGGTAACGCTGGCGTATGCGCTCCGCGTCGGTCGCCTGGTACCAGCTCATATTGACCGCGCGGGTCTTGATGTAACGGTCGACCATGGCGCCGCCGCCGATATCGCGCACGTACTCGGCCAGAACCGCAAGAGATTCCACCCAATGTCCGTCCGAATCGACGATGGGATGTTTGAGCTGCCTTCTTACGTCCGCGACGCTGATTCCGGTCACAACTGCCCCCCTACATGATAGTGAAAACGACGCTATTTAAAATCTTCTTTGCCAGCTCCGCAGTCCGGGCATGTCCATGTTTCGGGAATATCTTCCCAGCGAGTACCCGCCGCTATGCCGTCATCCGGCATGCCGACGGCCGGATCATACGAGAAATCGCACAGCACGCATTGCCGCTTGCCCGGCAACGTAGCCACGGCGCGACTTCCATCCGCCGCCAATGCCTGGTGTCTGGGAAAATTCAGTATCAGCGCTTCCAGCCCCTGCGCGCCCGCCACAATCTGAAACGCTTTTTCGTCCGGTTTGATGAACACTACCGTGATGGCCTTGTGTTCCTTGCTCTCGTACATGAGGCTGCCCTTGACCACCACCACATACTGGCCATCGCCACTGGAAGGATCGGGGGCGTCTATCTGCATGCCCGGCGCCACCGTCAACGCGCGGCTGAACAGTCCCCGTTCATCGCGTATGTCTGGAATATCGCGCGAACTGACGCCCGCGCCCTGCGCCGGTATCTCCGCTTTGCGCGTGATTTGCCACGGTGTGCGTCCGCCGATGTTCTTAAGCTTGTCCTTGGAACCGGGAAGACGCTGCGCGCCGGGATCGGAACGCGTACGAAAAGTCATGAAGCACCATCCGGTTTCCTTGTCGGCATGCAGCGGGCCGTACGGCGTGTACGCGCGCGAGAAATGTACGTTATACGGCGACACATTATGGCGTCCGAATTCTCCTTTGCCGGCGACTATGATCTGGAACTGGTCGACGGTGTGAAAGTGAGCGCTGGAAACGCTGCCGGGATCGTATTGCGCATGTATCACAGTGGGCGCGCGTTCCGTACTGGCCGGCGCTCTAATAAATGCAGTGGTAACACCACCCGGCGCTTCCGCCCCGCTTCTGCGCGTGGCCTTGCTCGTCTTTACATCATCATATGCTATGACTAATGGCATAAATCCTCCTGTTGGATACTACACACCTCGAAACTACACGATGCAGGCACTGCGCGTGCTAATCAGCCCGTATGCCCGCCGCCTTGATCAACCTGCCCATTCTGCTCATTTCAGATTTTATCGTAATGGCAAACTCCGCCGGAGAACTGCCCACGCTCTCCACCCCGGCATGGAGAAACCGTTCCTTGACTTCCGCCGTGCGCAAAAACCTCACCATCTCCTGATTCAATCGCGTGATGACGGTCGGCGGCGTCCCCGCGCGTGTAAACATGCCTAATATGGACTCGGACTCATAGCCGGCAAGGCCCGATGACGCCAGGGTATTCAAGCCGGGTGCTAACTCCGTCGGCTTCAAGCTGGTCACCGCCAACGCCCTGAGCCGTCCCGATTTCACGTGCGGCATGCCGGCAGCGGCAACCGGAAACATAAACTGTATCTGACCGCTGATCACATCATTGAACGCGGGGCCGCTCCCCTTGTATGCGATATAAACCGTTCTGACGCCGGCCATGGCATTGAACAATTCCGCGGACAAATGTACTGAAGTGCCCGACCCGCTCGCGGCATAGTTTAGCTTGCCCGGCTGCGCTTTTGCGAGTGCGATCAATTCCTGCACGGACGTCACCGGCAGCGCCGGGTTGACAACCAGCAGATGCGGGGATTTCACGGCCAGTGTAATCGGCGCAAAGTCCCGTATCGGGTCGTAGGCGAGATTGACTTTCATGAACGGCGCCAACCACAGTACGCTGGCATTGATCAGCAGCGAATAGCCGTCGGCCGGTGCGCGAGACGCGATTTCGGCGACCGCCGCGGTCGGCCGGTTTTCCACGATCACAGGTTGCCCCAGGGATTCCGCCAGCGCGGGGGCGATCAATCGTGCCGTGAAGTCGCCATTGCCACCGGGCGGTGCGGCGATGATGCGTATCGGACGGCTTGGGTAGTGCTGGCTCGAAGCGATCTCCGGACTGCACAGCGTGGCGGCGATAATAACGACGCCCGCGATGCCCGCACGACGGTCGCGGGTGGCGCCCTTGCTACTCACCCACAATGCCTGCGTCCTTGATAACCTTGCCCATTCGAGTCACTTCGGACTGTATGATCTGCGCCGCGCGTTCCGGCGTGGCGCCAATAAGATCCAGTCCGGAGCTGAACAGTTTTTCTTTGACATCACTCCGGTTGATGTATTGCACGATTTCCTGATTGAGCCGCGTCACGAGCGCGCGCGGCGTTTTCGCCGGCGCGAACACCGCGTGCATGGTCACCGATTCATATCCGGGCAGCCCTGCCGCCGCCATCGTGGGCAGTCCGGGAGCCAATGCCGTGGCTTCCGCGCTCGCCACCGCCAGTGCGCGCAGGCGTCCGGATTTGACATGCGGCATGACCGAACTTGCGGTGATGAACATGGAGTGCACCTGCCCGGCGACGAGCGCATTGAGCGCCGGGCCGGCACCCTTGTACGGTATGCGCGCGATATCGATGCGTGACATGGATTTGAGCAACTCGGACGACAAATGCGTTGTTGATCCGAGCGCACCCGACGCGTAGTTCAACTCGCCGGGACGCGACTTGGCCAAGTCGATCAATTCCCTGAGAGACTTGGCCGGCAGCGAGGGATGCACGGCAAGGACAGCGGGAGAAAACGTAGTCATGGTGACCGGCAGCAAATCCGTGGCCGCATCGTAGGGTGATTTGGCTTGCAGCAAAGGAAACAGCCATATCGTGTTGCCGGTGACAAGAACGGTATGCCCGTCGGGCGGGGCTTTGGTCAGATTTTCCGCCTGTATGACTACGCTGCCGCCGCGATTGTCGACCACCGCCTGCTGTCCCAGTGTCGCGCTCAGCCCCTGCGCGACGACCCGTGCTACCAGATCGGCGCCACCGCCCGGCTCGGACGAAATGACGCGCATGGGTTTAGTCGGAAATGTCTGCCCCCAAGAAGCAGCGGATCCAAGCAACGAAAACATACAAACAACAGATACGGTAACATTCATCATGATTCCAGCTCCCTCCTGAATTCAAAGCAGCGCACAAAATAAATAAGAATCACAACTATTCGGTGCCTACACCCGAACCATGCTGAAATCGTTCTTGCCGGTGCCGCAGTCAGGACAACTCCAGGTATCCGGCACATCCTCCCAGCGCGTGCCAGCGGCGATACCATCACCCGGCATGCCCATGGCTTCGTCGTATGCGAACGCGCAGAGCTCGCACTGCCATTTCCCCATTCCCGCAGTGTGGGCCGGGACGAGGGCGTCCGGGGCGCGTTCCAGCACGCGCGGAAAATTCAGGAGCAATCCTTCCAGGCCCTGCGGGCCGGCGTGGATGCTGAACGCGGACTCGTTCGATTTGATATACGCAACGGCGGGCGCCTTGCGCTCTTTGTTATCGTGTATCAGACTGCCCTTTAAGACAACTACGTAGAGTCCGTCGCCGTTCGCGGGATCCGGCGTCGTCATCCGCGCATCAGGCGCCATGGCCAGCGCGTTGGCAAACAATCCGCGCTCATCCTTGATGCCGGGGATCTCCTGCATACGGACATCGTGTGCCGCCATCGGAAACACTACCTTGCTTGTTGCCTGCCATGGCCTGCGATCAGGTATCTGTTTCAATTTTTCCTTCGACTCCGGGAAGCGCTGAGCCCCGGGGTCATGGCGCGTGCGCAAGGTGAGAAACGTCCAACCCGTTTCCGGGTCGGCATGCAGTGGTCCATAAGGCGTGTAAGCGCGCGAAAAATGCAGGTGGTAGGGTGTAACGTCGTGCCGTCCGAAGGTTCCCTTGCCGTCCATGATGATCTGGAACTGATCGACGGTATGAAAATGCGCGGCGGACTTGACGCCGGGCCGGTAAGTGGCCATGCACGCGCTGGGCGAGTCCGGTATCGTGCTCGATGACCGGAAAAATCCGACATTCACAGCGGCCGGATTTTTCGGTGTCCCTTCGTGACGCCGTATCTGTTCCTCACTGACTTCATCCAACGCGATAACAAGTGACATGGATTCCTCCTTGTATGTACATACTGGCCTGCATACGCCCGTTATTCGTCACGTATGCCGGCACTCCTGATTACCTTGCCCAGCCTGGCCATCTCCGACTTGATCGCAGCCGCGAGCTGCTCGGGCGAACTGCCTATGGTTTCCACACCTGCGGCGAAAAACTTGTCCTTGATCTCGGGCCTGCCGACGGCTCTGACTATATCCTGGTTGAGCCGCGTGACGAGCGACGCGGCGGCGGCCGCCGGTGCAAATATCGCCGTCATCGATACCGCCTCATACCCCGGCAGCCCCGATGCGGCCACGGTCTGCAGTCCCGGGAATAGCGTCGACGGCTGCGTGCTCGTCACAGCAAGCGCCTTCAATCTGCGCGATGTCATATGGCCCGCCATCGAACCCGAACTCGCGAACGTCAACTGCACTTGCCCCGAAATCACGTCGCTCAGTGCCTGAGCCGCACCTTTGTAGTTGACGCGTACGACATCAACGCCGGCCATGAACTTCAGCAATTCCGCCGCAAGATGATTGGGCGACCCGGTGGATGCCGATGCGTAGTTGAGCGCACCAGGCCTGCTCCTGGCCAGTGCGACCAGCTCCTTCACCGACTTCGCCGGCACCGACGGATGCACGACCAGTATATTAGGCGAACTCGCGACCAGGGAGATCGATGCAAAATCGTTGACCGGATCGAAAGGCGTGGCATCGCGCAGCAGGGGCCCTATCCACAGCGTGCTGCCTGATACCAACAGCGTGTATCCATCGGGGGCGGCCTTCGCCACGATTTCACCGGGAATCACGCCGCTGGGACGGTTGTCTATCACCACGGTCTGGCCCGAACCGCTGGTGAGCCCTTGCCCTATCAGGCGCGCCGCGTAATCGCTGCCGCTGCCTGCTCCGCCGGTAACTATCCGCACCGGTTTGACGGCCGAGCCCTGCGCGCACGACACACCCGCTTCCATCAGCGCAATGCCGAATAGGCCAACCAAACCTAACAATCGTGACTGCAACATCAGGTGCACTCCCGGCTCTCCACTCAGTTCTTATCCAGTGCAATCTGGCGTGCAACCTTGCTCCACTTCACCACTTCCGACTGCATGTAAGCGCGAAACTCCTGCGCCGAACTGGTCATGGGATCCGCGCCCATGTTGGCGACAAAGTTTGGATCGACCACCTTGGGTGCACGCACGATGCGCGCAACCTCGGCATTCAACCTGCCGGTCAGTTCCGCAGACAACCCTGCAGGCCCCAACAGGGCATACCACTGCACGGCTTCATAACCCGTCAGTCCGGATTCGGCCACGGTGGGCACCTCCGGTAAAGCCTTGGAACGCTCACGCGCCGTTATACCCAGGCCGCGCAGCCTTCCGGACTTGACTTGTGGAATCGACGTCGGCCAGGAAATCATTAACAGCGGTATCTGCCCGCCCAGCACGTCATTGAGTGACGCCACGCCCCCCTTGTAGGAGACGTGCACAAGCTTGATACCCGCCATGCTGCTGATAAGCTCGCCGGCGAGATGCGTGGTACTGGCCGTGCCCGAAGAACCAAAGTGCAATTGTCCCGGACGCGGTTTGGCAAACGCGATCAGTTCGCGCACGGATTTGACCGGCAGCGACGGGTTGCTCAGAACCCCCAGTGCAGTACCGGCGATCATCGAAATGGACGTGAACGACTCCACCGCGTCGTAGCCGGACTCCCTGGATACCACCGCATTCACAACATGGCTGCTGGTCACGACCAGCAAGGTGTAGCCATCCGGCGCGGCCTTGGACACCAGTTCGCTGCCCACCCGGCTGCCTGCACCGGGGCGATTGTCGACCACGAATTGCTGTCCCCATGCCTCCGACATCTCACGTGCCAGCGCGCGCGCCAGTATGTCCGCGGTACCCCCGGGCGGAAAACCGACAATGATGCGCACTGGCTTGAACGGATAGGCAAGTTCCGCGGTCCACGCCGGCGCGCATATGCATAGGGTAGCTGACAGTGCCAGTATCGCGTTCCTAGACAACATACCCATGCTATTTCCCTTCATACAACCGCCCCAGCGGGGTTCCCGCGATCGTTGTGCGCACCATATACCGCGGTTGAGTCAAGTCGTAGTCGGCGGGCGCCATATGCATGGTGCAACGATTGTCCCACATCACCATGTCGTGCACTTGCCAGTGGTGACGAAAGATAAACTCCTGCCTCACCGAATGTTCAAACAGGAATGCAAGCAGCGAGCGGCTTTCCGCGCGCGTCATGCCTTCGATGCAGGTGGTGACATTGGGACTGACGTAGAGGGCCTTCCTGCCGGTTTCAGGGTGCGTACGCACCACGGGATTGACGACCGGTGGTGCGGCCTTGACCCGTTCCGCCACGCGCGATGCGTCTACATGTTCGTTGTTCGTCGCGACGCCACGGTCATTAATCGCAGACAACTGCAGCAGCACCGCCTGCATGGCCGGTGACAACGTGTCATAAGCCATGTACATATTGGTGAACAGCGTATCGCCACCGACAGGCGGAATCTCCCTGCTGTAAAGCAGGGACCCTAAAGACGGCACCAGCTTGTACGCACCATCGGAATGCCACTGCCTGCCGACATTGCGCGTATCGGATGGGCGGCCATCGAGCGGCTTGTTGGTGACGACGTATAGTTCGGGAAAATCGGCGTGACGATTGTATTTGTTGTGATGCAGCTCCAGTTCTCCGAAATTGCGGCTGAATGCAATGTGCTGCTCCGGTGTAATGTCCTGCCCGCGTATCACCACGACCAGATGCTCCATCCATGCAGCCCTGATCTCCGCGACCGCGCCCGCAGCCAGCGGACGTGTCATGTCGACATCGAGAACCTCGGCACCCAGCGCGTACGCCAGCTTCTTGACTTTCATAATCTCCTCATCTCAACGAACCCGTTTGGTCATAACCGGTACAGGCTGGGTAAAACACGCGGGCACGAAGGTGCAATGACCTCCCGAGCCCCCCGCCACTAGTATCAGTATGTGCTCGGGCGCATCACAACCGGGTATGAACGTGTCCTTCGTGACCCCACCCAGCATTTTCCGAAAATCCATGTACTCCATCAGCGGTTCGTCTATCCATGCCTGGGCCACGGCGTCGGGAAATCCGTTGGGACGAACGCGTGCATGCTCGTATAAAAAATCACGCGCGCTCTGTTTTGAAAAACCGTCCGCCGCGATCAGGCGCGCATGCTCCGGATTGAGTATAACCAGGCAGTAACTATGTCGCGGGCTGCCGCCCAGCGCCATCATGCGCGCAATGGATGCCAGCACTTCGCGTCCGCGTCCGCCGTACGGTCGCATGTTCACGCTGCCGCCCGCACCGAACACGGTTACCGCGCTATCTCCCGCGGCAAATCCGCGGTCCGTATGAAAAGGCGGCCAGGGACTCTTCTCTTCGTTCTCGGCGAAACAATAGGTATAACGTCCGGGCTGTCCGTGCGTGCCGCGGTGCGTGCCGCCACCGATATTGAGCAACGCGAGCTTCAAGGCACGGCCTATGGTTGCATTGGCGCGCGCGCCGCTCCCCAGACAGTCGTACTCGCCGTTGACCTCCAGCGACTTCGCGACCGGGCCATGCACGATCAGCGCCGGCGTAACAGGATTGGTCGTGTTCTGCACGCCGTAAATATTAAACTGTTCCTCAAGACAGGCTTCCAGTCCGGCAATCACCACCGGCAGGTATTCGGGCAGGCATCCGGCCATGACCGCATTGATGGCGATTTTCTCAACGGTCGCCGCGCCCTTCTTCGGCGGCACATACCCAATGATCTCCTGCGCGTCGCGACCGCTGGCCGCGATCATCTCGTTCACGCTGTCCGGTGTCGGCGGCACGATGGGCAAACCGTCGGTCAGCCCCATGCTGTAATAGAGATTGTTGATTTCCTTGAGCGACTCTGGGGCGACTATTTTTGCGAATCCGCTCATTTCAATCGTGCCCCCTGAGTGGATGCGCCAGACGACGCACCTTCGAATTTCACGGTCAGGCCGCTGACCACCTCACCGAATATACGCGTGGCACGCTCCCTGATTTGCTCGCGAGTCACGCCAGCCCAGGAGAAAGGATGCGCCGTGGTCGCTATCGTCAGGTCCGCGATGCCCAGTGTTTTTGACAAGCTCTGCGCAACCGGGGCATAAACGTTGCTGCAGATCAGCACCGTAGGCACGCCCTGCTTTTCGAGTTCTACCGAGTCGTGGGTACACCACGACGCACAGCCCCCTCAATCGCCCATCCCAGTTACGACAGCGTCACAGGTTTCCACCAGTTCCGCCAGCATGTCTTGTGGTACCGGACGCGGCACGACCGGCTTCATGCGCTGGACTATCCTGAGCGACGGGTATTGCGCACGAAACAAGACCTCCATATCCGCCATGAATTCGTCAAAATTCGGTTTGCCATTGTTGAGCAAGCCTATGACTACGCCGTCCAGGCCCTTGAGTCGCGGCGTTCTCTGCCTGGCCGCCACCTGAGGATCGCCTCTAGGATCCAGCAATTCAATGCTACGCACTTCCACGTTCATAGACACCTCAGCTTACACGTTGGGATAGGCATGGCGCTCCAAGCATGAAGGGTTTTCACGGATAAGCGCTTGCGCTTGCAAATCATAGCATTTTCCCATGCGGGCTCGAATCTTCATTCGAACGCATTACATCAACCCACTGGACAGGCACGCACGCGCTGCCTGAGGAATTCAATTCTTTTCTCGCGCTCAACCGGCAGCACGCCCAGATCGAGCATGCGGTCAGCAAGATACCCATAGTCCTGGCGCATCAACCGCCACCATACCACTTGATTATTGGGGATACCAGAAAACACGATAACGCCGCGCTGCGCGTAAGATCGCCATTCGGACTGGAAACTCGCCGACATTTCGGCCCAGTGCAGTCCGGGACGCCGGTGGTGCAGCGCATGGTATCCGTCGTTGAAGCAACGATGATTGTGACTCGCAATGAGCAGTATGGTCGAATTGCGCACGCCATCATCGAGCGCACTGGGATCGATGAAAGCCTGCTGTGCCCAGTTTCCGGCCATCAGAAAAAACCGTGTAAGCATGTAAGGCAATAGCATGAGCATCGTGGCGCCTGCCGGCGCGAGATACAGACCCGCCCCCATCAGCGCGAAATGAGCCATTTCCCGGATGATGAAATCTCGCAACTCACGGCTGCGTCCGCGCGCATGAAGGTAGCGCGCCAGATCGACGTTGCCCATGACCACGAAATGCAAGCAGTACCGGCAGAATGCACGCCGGCTGTCGCGCCGGTAATGAAGCGTGCTTGAAAGATCCGACACGCGGTTTTCCTCGGCGTGATGCATGAGCACGTGGTGGGGACGGTAAGCGTACGGCGAAATTCCATAGAAAATCGGGTGGCCACGGCATATCCACGCTTGCAGCCAGCTGCCACGGCGGGTAAACGTCGCGCGGTGCTCGATGGCGTGCACCATCAGCATCACCGGTCCGCCGAAGATTGCATACAACAGCCAGAAGTAAGGCAATGCGAGTATCTACGCCAGCCACGGCGGCGCCGCCAACACCACGACGGCGCACAAGACCAGTGTTACGGTTGCGCGCAGGGTGAGGCGGCAGAAGACAAGATCGCGGCCATCACGCAGCCAGTGCATGCACGCACGCTCCAGCAAACTGCGCGGCGCCACATCCCGCGGAAAGGGGTCCGTGACTACGACAGGCTGCGCATCGTGCATCATCGATCCATCCTCAACCAACGCGTCGTGTCCCGCACAATGCGTCCCAGACCGGCGTGGTAACGCCGAAATTGGTATGCACGTCAAGGTGATGACCGCGATGAAACTGCGCCAGCGCGCCCGTGGCAAGGCGATGACCCGGTTTATGCATACGTCTATGCACGGAACGAAACCATGAATACTGCAGGCACAAGCCTGCCGTGATTCCACCTGACACCGAGACTTCGCC
>CANJQI010000081.1 GCA_947476215.1 Betaproteobacteria bacterium | reverse complement strand
TATTCAATCACGCCGGAGGCATGACTGCCCGCAATGGACAAAGTGTTCAGCATAAGTTCCGGACCGTATCCCATCAATTTTCCGGCAACCGCCGCGGCGGCAAATGGGCCGGAGATGGACGTCGGCGCGTGAAAGCCCCGGATCAGGCACGACGGCGCGATCGCCTTGTTGATACGCCCCATGACCTCATAGCCCGCGACCACGCCGAGTATGAAATCCCGGCCCGAGCCGCGCTCGCGCTCCGTCATCACCATCGACGTGGGAACCGCTATGCAGCCGGGATGCGACTGACCGGGCGGATAGTGGTCATCAATCTCGAAACCGTGGCCGAAACTGCAGTTGGCGAATACCGCATTCTCCGCCTTGGTCTTGACGCCGTAATGCGCGATCGTGGCCTCCTGCCTGTCATCGCCCCAGGTGCGAACATAGTTATATATGATCCGGCTCCACGGCAGCGTTGCACACGCCAGCATGATGCCGACCTGGTCCAGGATGAGATCCTTGGCCCGCGCGATGACATCCGGCGGCAAATCCTCGTACTTCAGGTCACTGACAAATCGTGCAAGCTCACGGCTCTCGTTCATGGTTTACCCCCGATTGGTAATATTGGATATATTCTGGCGATCATGAATGTCCGCCCTGCCTGAAGGGCTTGCCAGTCACGAAGGAAATTGCGCCGGTTTCGTCTCTGCTACCCGCTGAACCGCGCGGCGCCGAGTTCAAATCCGATGTTACGCAAATTACACAGGAGGGTCAAACAACCACTCAGTGCTGCTCAGTGCGATTTATGCCGCGCCAGCAGTTCCGGCCAACGCTTCGGCAATACAACCCTGCGACTGGTGCGCGAGCCCTGTGTATTGTTGGACATGTACCCGCGCGACTGATTGCGCTCCGGATCGCCCGCGACCACCAGACCGATGTGATCGGGCTGAACGATCATCGGTATCGGCCGGTCCGGATCGTCAGACGCCGCATACCGCTCAGGCAACGTGCCTTCCTCCACCAGTTTAGAGAAATCGATGGTGGTCGCCGCTGTCTGCCAGCAGAAGTGCTTCATCAGAGAAGCCGGTATCGTCATGTTCTCCCAAAGGTAGGTCTTGACCTTATCCTTGCTCCACTCGCGGGCGATCACCTGGGCGATGCCGGGCCCGACGATGATCAGCGGCGTCCAGAAACCGCGCTTGATGCCGGAGTAACAACCGTACGCAAAGACCCGCGACAAAATATCCGTGAACTGCTGCACATGACCCAGCGCGGTATCGCCGGCACTGTACAGCGGCGGACTGATGCACACGACGCTCTGCACGGTAACGGCGTTCTCGCCCTGTGCAAAACCGCAATCCTCGCCGAAGGTCGACCACCCAAGCTGGGCTGCGCTGTCCTCATCCTCCGCAAGCGCAACGATGAAGTTCTGACCTATGCTGCCCTTGTCGCCGGCGCCAGGCGGTATTCGATAGCCACACACATTGCGCAGATACATCCGCATGAAACGGCCTATACTGGTATTGGCCTGTCGCCCTGCGCGCATTACGCCCTGGCCATAATTCAGGTTCAGTTCCTTGATGATGGTGCCACTGACAACCACCATGGGTTCCCAGCCGGGTGTGGAGCCGGCATCTTCCAGCCGGAAATTGGGGTCGCACATGGCCTCGACTATCGCAATCAGCACCGGCATGTACTCGGGGCGGCATCCCGCCATCACACCGTTGACTGCAATACTGTAGATACTCGCTTCACGCCCTTCCGGCGGTGCAATGAGAAACACATCGTCCGCACTGCGATCGGTATACTCGAGGAATGCGTGTACACGCTCCCGCGTCGGCGGCACGACAGGCAGTCCGTCACTCCACAACTGCTCATGAAAGTAATCCTGCACTTCGTCGAAATTGCCGCTAAAGACGATCTGGCCACGCGCGGGCTCGGAGTCGGCACGGGCAGGTGCGGCCGGCCGCGCCAGATCTCGCGTCAATCCAGCGACGAGTTCGGGCGCAAGATTCTTTTCAACCTTGGCTGCGAGTTCAGCATCGCTGTCGACCATGGGTGCGCCCGGATAAACGCCGACTGCAAGCGGCACGCCCAAACCCTTGATCACCACCTGTGCCTGCTTGACGAACCCGGAACCTATGATGGACACGGTCGGAATCCCGAGCTTTTCCACCATCGCCGCCACCCGCAACACGGCGGGTGTGCAACTGCCTCAGGCGCCTATGCCGACGATGGCGGCATCCACGCGATGGGCACGCAGCTTGTCGGGAATCGTCGCAAGAACCGCACGGTCCCTGGGACCGAAGAAATCGCCAAACTCGGTATGCGGTATGAACTTTGCGCCCGGATATCGCTCGGTGATGTGCTTGCGCACCAGCGGATAGATGCTTTCGCCGCGAAAGATTTCATCCCACAATTCGCAGATGACTTTGCCGTTGAGATCAGCGACTCGCGGCGCTGCAACTGCACCCGTCGCGGCCTTGCGTCCGAGCGGCCAAACTACATCATAGTGCGGCTCCAGCGGTGAGTTCGACATATGGATTCCCAAGCTTTATCTTTCGTGAAATTTCCAATTGGCGTCGTTCGACGGTCGGGCTATAACTTCTTGAGCGGCAACGACTCTCCATCCGGCAGTGGTGTTCGATCCACATTAAGACACATCGACACCAGCGAGTAAAATCCGTTCACCGCGATGAGATCGAATACGCCACGCTCGCCAAAACGATCAAGTGCCATCTTGTAGGTCGCATCGCGCACACCCTGCTGTTCATGCAACTCACGCGAAAAATCGTAAATGATGGCTTCGTCGGCATCCATGTTGGCGGGGCGACGGCCCTCGGCGATGTCATTGGCGATGGCCGGATCAAGACCGGCATTGAGAGCAAGTTTGCAATGAGCGTACCATTCGTATTGCGAGGTCCAGAAGCGCGCTGTCACCATGATCGCCATCTCATTGAGCTTCGACGGCAGCGTGCTGCGGAAACGAATTTCCTCGCCCAGTCTTTGCACACAATCGCCTATGCCCGGGCTTCGCAACCATACGTTGAAGGGTCCGCCCAATGGCCCCGGCTTGGAAGCGCCTGATATGGCAATCTTGGCCCGTGGTCCAGAGCGTATGGCATCGTAAAGTGCCCGCTGCCCGGGCGTCAGATTCTCGACCGGGAGCAGATCGAAGCGGCGCGCTCCGGTGATACCCGCTGCGTCAGTTGGAATGCTCATTGTTTTTCCAGGTAAGGTAGGGGCAAGAAAATTTCCTGTGATTCGGTAGCCTGCAGAGTTATTGCGGCGTCATGCCCGCCGCCTTGATGGCCGCCGCATAACGCACGACTTCCGCTTTCATGCTGGCGGCAAACTGTTCGGGCGTGTTGCCTATGGGCTCTGTGCCCAGCGCCAGCAAGCGCTCTTTCATTTCCGGACTGTTCACCATTGCAGTGATTTCACGTGACAGCTTCGCTATTGCCCGCTGCGGCGTGGCCGCCGGCGCGACCAGGCCGTACCAACTGGCAACTTCCAGATCGGGCATCCCGGATTCAGCGATGGTGGGAACATCCGGCATCAACACGGAGCGCGCACGACTCGCCACGCCGAGGGCGCGCAGCTTTCCGGATTGCACTTGCGGCATTACCACGGTGACACTGTTGAAGAACATGTCTATCTGGCCGGAGACGGCCGCTGTCACTACTTCGGGCGCGCCCTTGTAGGTTATGTGCGTCATGTCGATCTGCGCCCTGGACTTGATCATTTCGCCGGCAAGATGCGCTATGCTGCCGACGCCGGACGAACCGTAGTTGATCTTGCCCGGTCGCGCCTTTGCGTAGGCTATGAATTCCTTGATCGATCTGGCGGTAACCGTAGGATGGACAGCCATAGCATACGGGGTGGTCCCTACCTGAATGACCGGTGTGAAGTCCCTGACAAAATCATACGGCAGTTTGGCATACAGACTTACGCCGACCAGAAACATTGGCGACGCCATCAGCAGCGTGTATCCGTCGGGTGCGGCGCGTGCCGCAATCTCTGCACCGACTATTCCGGCGGCGCCCAGACGGTTGTCTACAACCACCGGCTTACCCCACGCTTCAGACAGGCGCTGCGCAACCATGCGTGTAACAATGTCGATGCCGGAGCCTGCGGATGAAGTGACGATCACGCGTATCGCGCGTGCCGGATAATCCTGCGCTATGCATGTCGACACCGACAATACCGCCCCAGCGAGTCCAGCGGTAAAAATGAATTGTTTCAAAGGGTTACTCCTCTCGTCGCGGACTATTCAGCACGCAATCCGATATCCTTGATAATCTTACCCCAACGCGTGATTTCCGCCTTTACCGTTGTGGACAATTGCGCAGGTGTGCTGGCGACAGCCTCCGACCCGTCATTGAGGAGCAACGTTTTCACCTCCGCCCCATTCAGGTGGCGGCCGATGTCCTGATTCAGCCGCTGAATGATAGCCAGAGATGTTCCGGCCCGTGCCAATACGCTATAGATGACAGCGGACTCGAAACCGGGAAGACCCGAAGCGGCCACGGTCGGCAATCCAGGCGCAAGATCCGAAGGTTCCAGTGTTGTAACGGCCAGGGCGCGCAAGCGCCCGGATCTGACATGCGACATGACCGAAAGCCCAAACATCATCTGTGTCTGCCCTGCCATGAGGTCGATGAGGGCCGGGCCTATGCCTTTGTAGGGCACGTGGACGATGTTGACGCCCGCCATGGATTTGAAGAGTTCGGCGGCAAGGTGCACGGTTGAACCGCTACTGCCGGATGCGTAGTTGAGCTGCCCGGGCCGTGCTTTGGCGAGCGCAATCAATTCCTTTACGGAACGCACCGGCAAAGACGGGTGCACGATCAGGATGTTGGGGGTGCGCACCGCCAGCGTGACCGGTGCAAAATCGCGCACCGGATCATAGGGCACGTGGTCCTGCATGAACTGAACGACCCAGAAGTTGTTGCCGACGATCAGCAGCGTGTATCCATCCGCGGGGGACTTGGCAGCCAACTCCGCGCCGATTGCGCCATTGGCACCACTGCGATTATCCACGAGCACGGACTGACCAAGGCTCGCTGTCAATCCCTGCGCAACAAGGCGTCCTACGAAATCCAGCGATCCTCCCGCCGGCGCCGTCACGATCAGACGCACGGGCTTGGCGGGCCAGGATTGGGCAAATGTGGACTGCGTGCCACACACAAAGGCAGTGATAATTGTCGTCACAATGCAGAAATGGACAGTGCGATTAATGGGGGTATCCTCCATTAATCCTGTGCCAGCAAAAATTTTGGCTGCGCTTCCAGACTCGACAGACGCTCGAACAGTGCGGCGGCATCGGCATGACTCATTTCAGCGGTGAGCAACATGAACTTGCGGCGCAGGTCTTCGTGATTCAGGGGATTTTCCGGCATGCCCTTGAACGAGTCGCATTCGCGCACATACTCGAGCCCGCTCTTCAGGCGAACGGTCAGACGCGCACTTCTGACCGAACGCCCGGCCTGCGAACGCGCCTGCAACTTCACTGTCCCGCGGCACGCGGCCTGTATCAAGGGATCATCTACGGCGTTGGCGTCAAATGATTTCGGATCATCCGGATTACGGAATAGCGCAAGAGCCATGCAAAACGCCACGCTATATTGCGCCTGAGTTATATCGGTCGGCGCAATATTGCCGTGATGACTCAGCAGTCGTTCGCTGCCCTCAACTACAACCCGTGCGACGTCGTTTCCCTCAAATGCGTGTGCACTCATCAATTCACGCAGCGCCGAAACCGGCATGTGCGCAAATAGGTGGCAGGGGTAGCGCTTCATCAGGAGCTGCAGTGTTTCCCAGCGCTCGCGCAGTCCCGCCGTAAGCAGATTTGGATCACCGTTGCGACAATACACTTCAAGAAAACCGAACTTGCCGTCTAGCACGGTTTCCGGCCCCGTATATCCCGCGCTCGCAAGCCGCGCCGCGAGAATTCCCGACTCCGAGGCGCGGCCGAGGTGCAACCGTTTCACCATGGCGCCCTGTTCGGACTTGGTGAAAGCGAGTAATCCGCACGACAAGGAGCCGGCGATACCGAGCGCATTGCAGAGCTGATCCGCATTCAATGCGTATACGCGGCCCGCCGCGACCGCCGCTCCGTAAGCGCCTATAAGTCCTGGCGCATGGAATCCCAGCTGCTCGGGGCTGTGGTGCGATGCCAGCGCAATGCGGAACATGACTTCACATCCGGCGACATATGCGGTGACGGCGGTTTTGCCGTCGGCGCCGGTTTCCTCGCACGCAGCCAGTACGGCGGGCAGCAACGACGCGCCGGGATGCGCGCCCGGCGCACCGACATTGTCCATTTCAAATGCATGTGCATGAACCCCGTTGGCCAGCGCCGCATAAGGTGTATGCACGCGCATGCCCGGAGCGCCCATGATGGAACAATTGCCGCCGCTGCCGTAGCGGCGCGCGTAGTCCACAACCATGCGGCTCCATGGCAGGCGCGCGCCGAAGGTGGCGACCGCCACGCCATCGGTCAAACCATCCCTGGCACGCGCAACCACGGCATGCGGAATGTCTTCGAAAATAAGCTCGGCAGCGAATCTGGCCAGCACTTGCGCGGCTGTGGTCATGACACGAGTCTCCCCTTATTCAGCGCGTATGCCTGCGTCTTTTATGACTTTACCAAGGACCGACCTCTCGGACTTTATGGTCGCGGCCAGATGCGCGGGTGAACTCGCCTCGACCTCCAGACCCGCCTGCAAAAGACGTTCCTTCGCATCCGGCGCAGTCAGGGCGCGCACGATTTCGCTGTTGAGCCTGTTAATCACCGGTTGCGGCGTATTGGCGCGAGTAAGAATTCCGTAACTCGTCACCACTTGATAACCCGGAACGGTAGCCGCCACGGTCGGCAAACCAGGAAACAGGCTGGATGGCTGGGCGCTGCTGACGGCAAGCGCAATCAGCTTGCCCGATTTGACTTGAGGCACGGCCGGGCCGGTTGGTGAAAACATGGCCTGCACCTGTCCGGAAACCAGGCCCACCATGGCAGGGCCTGTGGCTTTGTAGGGGATACGCACTATATCGACGCCCACCATCGATTTGAACAATTCCATGGAAAGATTGGAAGACGATCCCGTCGAACTGGATGCGTAGTTGAGCTCGCCCGGTTTTGATTTGGCGTAGGCGATCAATTCCTTGACTGATTTTACCGGCACTGACGGATGCGTAACGAGGACGCTATGCGAAGTCACTGCCAGGGTAATCGGTGCGAAATCTTTTCCGGCATCGAAAAACACTTTCTGCATGAACGCCGAAAGCCACAGACTGCTGGTGGTGGAAATGAGCGTATAGCCGTCCGGCTGCGCTCTGGCCAGCATCTCCCCCTGCGTAGGCCCGGCCGGGCGATTTTCCACGATAACCGGCTGGCCGAGCGGGCCGCTGATGCCTTGCGCGATTACGCGCGCGAGAAAGTCTGTACCTCCGCCAGGCTCGGATGAAATAATGCGTAGCGGCCGGTTGGGAAAATCCTGCGCGCAGGCAATATTCAGGCCGGCCAACAAGCCCCCGGCCATGAGTATCCCTGCAATTTTCTGATTCATCATGGCATGTTCCTCCAAATCACTGAAATTCAGTCGGCACGCATGCCGGCGTCATTGATGACCCTGGCCTGGAATTGCCAGGCTGACACAGCACTCGTCTCCAGCGCACATGCGCCGATGGCCGATATCCATAGCGAGCAACGCGACAGGCTCATGCGCAAAGCAGACGGGTGATCTCGCCCGCGTCGGCAAGGTTTTCCAGATCCCATATCATCTCGATCGCGCGTTCAATGTTGCCGGAGTTGATATTCTTCGCGGCGAATGACGCACAGTCGCGGAATTTCGCTTCCAGCAGTTCATCGCTCACCGGATTCTCCGCGTCTCCCGGCACGCTCTGCGGCTTGCTTGAGTAAACCTTGCCGTCGCGGGTGCGGACCTCGACTGTGGTTTTGCCGATGGTGGCGGCGGAGCCGCGCCCGCCTTCCGTGCCGGCTTCGGCGTCTGGAATATTCCGGTAGGTGACCCGGTCTGCCATCGCCAGTACGGCCGGATCCTGGAGTCCCTCAGCGGTGTAGTCCCGCAGCGTGACGTTGCCTTTAACCAGCATGACGGCGGTGGTAAACGGAATGCTGTACTTCCCGTCGATGCTGGTCTTCGGGCGCCGCTTGCGATCCATGGGCTCGCACAGCAGCCGCGTTGCGTCCAGGCTGCCGGTTACGGTGATCGCCTCGATGTCTTGCGCACGCACGCCGAACCGCTCGCGCAACTCGGACGCCGCGGTGGTGGTCACACGCGTGATGCCACACGCCGGCCATACCTTGAATGCGTGCGTCTCCAGCAGCGAGTAGTACGTTCCCAGCCGCCCGGTCAGGGCGTCCCATAGCGGAGTTTCGGTACGCACATATGTCTTGAAAAAGCCATAGCGGCCTTCGATGATTTCTTTCGATCCAATAATGCCGTGCTCGGCGAGTTCCGCGGCCAGGACCGCACCCTGCCCCGAAAACCCGGCCTGCATCGAACGCAGGTGAGCGGCCTCGCCGACCGCCATCTGGCGGCTGCCGCTCATCTGATTGAAGCCGATGCCGAGCGCGTTTTCCATCTGCCGTTCATCGAGACCCAGCACGCGTCCCGCCGTGGCAGCGCCCGAAACATAGCCCAGGAGCTGGGTCGGCAACCATCCTTCCACCATCGCCCACTCCTGAATATCCACGGACTGGGCGAGCCGCGTATGGATATCCGCACCGCACGCGAGCGCAGCGATCAGATCGCGTCCGCTCACTCCGCCCGACTTCTCGGCCATGGCAAACGCCACCGGTATGGTGGCCACGCTGGTGTGCCCACCATCTCCGGTACTGTCGTAATCGAGCATATGCGCCAAACTGCCATTGATAAACGCGGCCCACGCCGCTGGCGCCTTGCCGCCGAATCCAAGAATACTGCTCTGCGCGTGACCGCCCATCGCCTTCACATAGCTGGCTATGATTTTGGCTTCCGGCGCCAGGGTGGTGGCGCCTATGCAAAGGCCCAGCGTGTCCAGCACACACTGCTTCATGAGTTTGACCAGCGGCTTCGGGAGATCGTCATAGCGGACGGCTGCGGCAAAGCGCGCGAGCTTGCGCGTCGCGTCCTTCCCCGCCGCAGCCGCTTCGGAGGTGACGTGGTCCGCTGCGGCATTTGTTTCTTTTATGATTTTTTTCCCGGTTCCTGTCATGATTTATCTTCCTATAACGCGCTACGGTGACACCGCCAGTTGTTGCAAAACATTCGCAGGGGACGAACCGGATTTCAGGCGCAATGCGTGGTCCTAGCCCAGCAATCGCACAATTTCCGTTGCATCCGGAATGTTTTCAAGATCGGCCAGCATTTCAATGCTGCGATCAATATTTGCAGCAGACGGCGCTCGCGCGGCGAATGAAACACAATCACGGAACTTCTCCACCAGCCTTTTATGATCCACCGGATTTGCGGGGTCTCCAGGCACACCGTCAGCCGTATGCCTCAGTGTGCGGCCATCCTTGGTCAGAATCTCCACGCCGGGAGGTGCAGCATGACCGGTCTTCGCGCCGGACGCCGCCGGAATGCCCCGATAGCTGATTCTTTCGGCCATGGCCAGTACACGCGGATCGCGCAGTCCAGCATCGCTGTAATCCCGCAATGTGACATTGCCGTTGACCATCATGATGGCTGCAGTAAATGGAATACTGAACTTGGCATCGATGCTGCTTTGCGGGCGGCGTTTGAGTTCGAGCGGTTCAGAAAGCAATTGGGTGGCCGCAGTACCACCGACGATGGTCATGGACTCAACGTCTTCCGGCTTTACACCCGCGTCCTGCCGCAGGCTGAGTACTGCCGCGTTGACCTCGCGGGTAAATGCGCATGATGGCCATATCTTGAATCCGTGCGTGGTCAATAAGGAAAACCGGGTGCCCAGCTCCCCGACCAGTGCTTCCCAGTTTGGAGTCGCGGTGCGAACGTATGTCTTGTAAAGACCGTAGCGTCCTTCGAGGATTTCTTTCGAACCTATGAGTCCGGCCTGCGCCAGTTGCGCCGCCATGGTGCCGCCATAGCCTGAAAACCCGGTCTGCATTGACCGCATATGACTGGCGGCACCCACCGCCATCTGGCGACTTCCACTCATCTGATTGAAGGCGATGCCAAATGCGTTGTCCATTTGCTCTTCGTTGAGACCCAGCAGACGCCCCGCGGTTGCGGCTGCGGACAGGTAACCTAGCAGCTGCGACGGCAGCCATCCTTCCTTCATCCCCCAATCGGGGATATCGATGGACAACGCGACTCTCGTGTATACATCAGTCCCACAGGCAATGGCGGTGATCAGATCACGTCCGCTGACGCCGCCGAGTTTTTCCGCCACGGCAAAGGCAACGGGCACGGTGGCGACGCTGAGATGCCCGAAGAGGTGGCCGTCGCTGCTGGCGCTTACTCCGTCATAGTCGAGCATATGCGCGAGGCTGCCATTGGCAAAGACTGCCCACGGCGTGGGCGCTTTACCCCCGAATCCAATCAACGTGCTTTCCGGGTTGCCACCAAAGTCCTTCACATAGTCGGTCACCATTCTTGCTTCAGGCGCAAGCGTCGTTGCGCCCAGAGAAACGCCCAGAGTATCCAGCACGCATAATTTTGTCAGTTCCACCAGCGCGGAGGGCAACGCCTCATAAGGGCAGTTCGCGGCGTGACGTGCGAGCTTGCGGGTCGCGTCCTTGCCCGTCGCCCCGCAGATTGAATCATGTCGGTCGGATTTCCCGGCGCTGCTATTCATGATAAGTCCACCTCAATTTAACCTGCGGTAAAAATACACGAGCCATGCCTGCCGGCCAACCACGACGGCGTAACGTGTCACGCGCCACCGTGACATCCCGGCACAGTCGCGGCGCTATTCATCGATGCGCAGTCCGGCATCCTTTACCAGTTTCGTCCACTTTGCAATGTCCTCTTTCAGATACCTGGCGAACTCTTCGGAACTGAGTGAGCTGACTTCAGCAGCATCCTGGCGTATGCGATCACGCACATCGGGCATCTGCATTATTTCGATAATCTGCGTGTTGAGCAGTTTAATGACAGCCTTCGGAGTACCCACCGGCACTACCGCGCCATACCACCCCACCACCTCATAGCCGGGCAGTCCGGATTCATCCACGGTTGGCACATTGGGCAATAGCGAGACCCGGTTTTTTCCGGTAACGGCCACCGCATGCAGCTTTCCGGAATTGACGTGCGCCTGCGTGGAAGAATACAACCCAAACGTGAAGTCGAGCTGACCGCCGATCAGGTCTATGAGCACGGGCACGCCGCCCTTGTATGGAATGTGGTTCGTCCGCACCTTGGCCATGTGATTAAACAATTCCGCGGACAGGTAGCTCGACGAACCGCCGCCGCTCGACCCGTAGGTCAACCCCTTGGGGCGGGATTTGGCATAGGTGATCAAGTCATTGACCGAGCGTACGGATGAGGTTACGGGCACCAGCAGTATGTTGGACTGAGAAGTCATTCGCGTTATTCCGTCGAAGTCCCTGAGCACGTCCACGGACCGCCCGGCCCGCTGGAATGCCTGGTTGATGGTCGCGGTCGCACTGATCAGGTATAGCGTGTAGCCATCGGGCGCGGACTTTGCTGCCAGTTCCATGGCAATCTGGGAACTCGCCCCGGTGCGATTATCCACCACCACGCGCCTGCCCAGTTTCCCCGACAGCTTTTCAGCGACCAGGCGCGCGAGCAAATCATTGCCCCCGCCCACCGCAGTACCCACCAGCCACCGTAGCGGTTTCGCGGGATAGTCCTGCGCATGCGCGTTGTGAAGTGCCGGCATCGAAGCGAGTGCAAAGAGCCCGCCGCACAGCAGCTGCTGCAGTTTTGAATCAGGCATGGTATCCCCTATCAAATCACGCGCGCTTTTCAAACAACTTCAACACGTCTGCCACGTCGCGGGCGCGCTCGAAGTTCCACAGACCATCCAGTGCGCTGGCGCACTGACTCGTGCTCCCGTACTCACGGAACATGCCACGAAACTTTTGTTCGACCTCGGCGTCAGAAAGCGGGCTCATGTTGTGTCCCTTGGGATAACGAATATTCGTCACCACAACCTCTCCGGACTGCATGCGCACCGTCAACCTGCACGGTGCGGATTCCGGATACTGAGCTGACAATTCGGCGTTTTCGTCGACCTTGACCATCGCCATAAGCCGCGCCACTTCCGGGTCCCGCAGACGTACGCCGGAAAAAGACGCCGATGTCACTTCACCGTCCAGCAACCCGATAGCAACCACATACGGCAGGCTGTGATCGGCAGTCTCCCGGGTGGAGGGCGCCCACTTGGAAGGATCCGCCCCCATGATGTGCGCGGCATGTTCATAGGTTTCGATGCGGATTTCGGCGATATCCTGTACACGCACACGAGTGCGCATATCGACCGCGGCCCACACCGCAGACTGACCGTGATAGCACACGGGAAAGCACTTCATATGTGTTCTGGATATGCTCGTGCGCGCATCGCCGGTGGCGGGCAGACGCCAGTCAAACCGCCCCACGATCTCATACAGTCCGCCTTTGCCCTCGAATACGCCGGTCGGACCCGTGAATCCGTCTTGCGCGAGCAATGCTGCAAACACGCCATTGCGTGACGCGTTTGCTCCGGCACATCCTTTCCAGCTGGAAAGTTCTCCGTGCCGCGTTTGATCGAGCGCCATATTGGGCACAAGCGCCAATGCCAGTGCATTTCCCATCTGCTCGCGGTCCAGATGCAGCAGCTTTGAGGCGCCGAGCGCGCACGCCATCACGGAATAGACGGGTTGATCCCATCCCTTGGAATTGACATCGACCGCCTCGCAGAATGTGCAATACACGTCATAAGCGAGCACCACCGCGTTAATCACAGCCGCGCCATCGGCATGCAGGCCTTCTCCCATGGCGATTACCGCGGCAATCACATCACTCGGATGTCCGCCGCTCTTGAATCGATACATGTCGCTTATATCCTCGACTCTCAACATCACGCCATTCGCGAATGCGGCCGCTTCCACCGTGGTCGGCGAAGAGCAGCCCCATACGCTCGCCGCCGGACTGCCGGCGGCCGCGACATAGCGACTGGCATGGGTACGAGCCATACGGCTCACGGGTTCCTCGTAAGCCCCGACAGCGCAGGCAAACGTGTCTATGAGACGGCGTTTCGCCTCGTGCAGAGTGGCTGCCGGAAGACCCGAAAAATCCGCCTGTGCAGCAAAGTCAATCAGACGCGCAGTGGTTGCATCCATAAGCTCATCCTATGCAATTGGAATCCATCGAAGATGGCCGTTTGCGCAGTTGTAGCGACATGCTTAAACCTGTCAACGGCTCTATTTTCAGATATGCTAGGATACTAGGATACCTCATAGACTGGAGAAATATCCATGGACTACCAGTACATCTCTGCCGACTGCCACATAGACATCGGTTGGTTGCCGCATGATTTATTCGTTTCCAATGCTTCCAGTGCGATGAAAGACCACATGCCTTATGTCGTCCAGCAGCCTGACGGGCCGATGTGGACCACCAAGTCCGGACAGAAACTTGGGTTTGCCAGCGGCAAGGGCGGCACCGGCACCATAGGCAGCGGATTGACTCAGTTTGTTGCAGGCAAGGAACATCGCCTCGATCGCATGGCCACCACCGGCCTTTATGAGGATGGCATGAAGGGAATTTTTCGTCCGTCGACGCCTGAACTGCGCCTACAGGATCAAGATCGGGATGGTATCCAGGCCGAAGTCATGTACGGACTGCTCGGCACCGGTGAACGACTTACGGACCGCGACGCGGCAATTGAGTTCTACCGCATTTACAATGATTGGCTGTCCGATTTCTGCAGCTACGACCGCAAACGTTTTGTGGGCCTGGCGTCCATTCCCAGCCACAGCGTAGATGCGGCCGCAACCGAAGCGCGGCGCGTAGCCAAGCTCGGCCTGGGAGGACTCGACGTATCTTTTTCCTATGGCATGACGCCGTTGTGGGATCCCTATTGGGACCCGCTGTGGAAAGTGGCAGCGGAGATCAAGTTGCCCGTGCACTTTCATACTATCGGCGTGCCGCCGTCTCTGCCGGTCCCCAAGGATTATCCTCAGGCTTTGCACATGGCGCACCGCGCTACCCGCATGGCGGGATTTCAGCTCTACATGGCTACCATCCTGTCCGCGATCATTCACGGCGGGGCGCTCGAACGCTACCCCGATCTGCGCATCGTATTGGGCGAGAGCGGCATAGGCTGGATCCCTTACGTGCTTGACCGCATGGACTACGAATACGAAGGCCGCTTCAAGGGCCACATTGGCCTGACAATGAAACCCAGCGACTATTGGCGGCGCCAGTGCCGGGCCACCTTCCAGAATGACCGCATAGGCGTCAAACTTATCGAGGATGTGGGCGTTGAAAACGTGATGTGGGGCTCCGATTATCCCCATGCCGACGGGGTTTTTCCCGACTCACAGGAATACATCAAACGGCAGTTTGATCATCTGCCCGCCGCCATGAAGCGCAAGATCACGTGCGAGAACGTCGGAAAGTTCTACGGATTGATACCATCCTGAGTAGAACGTCTTGAACCAGCCGGATGTGATCTGCCTTAAGTTCATTACCACCGTTTGCAGTTGTTGTTCATTTCCGGCCGGGGTACATTGACGGCGGACGAAACGGTAAAACTCGCCCAGTTCGCATCAGACCTGTCCTACGAACAGATTCCGGACCGGGTACGTCAGCGCACCGTGGATATTCTTATCGATCAACTCGCGTATGGTCCGATTTGGATAATCCTGACCACACACCACGTCTATCCCCGGAACCAGGACCGATAGAGCAAACCACAGCTTCAGCACAAACTGCGCGGGTCCCCGCCGCCCGACTCCGGACCCCATCAACATGGATGACGAAATCATGCGCTCGCAGCCGCCAGCAACAATTCCGCCCCTTTTTCTGCTATTGCTATCGTCGGAACATTGGTATTCGACGAAGGTAGCGTCGGGCAGATTGATGCATCCACAACGCGCAGATTTGCAATGCCGTTTACGCGCAGGTTGAAATCAACCACCGAAGAAGGATCGATACCCATTTTGCACGTTCCAACTGTATGCCAACTGGTTTGAGTCGTGCCTCGCACGTATTCCTTCAACGCAGCATCGTCCTGAGCATCGGGACCGGGACGAGTCTCTCGGACTATGAGTTGCTTGAGAGCGGGCATCTCGGCGAGACGGCGCGCAATACGTATGCCATCGACGAATAGCTGGACATCGGCGTCATCAGAAAGATATCGTGGATCCATGCGCGCCTGTTCAAGCGGATCACTCGATTGAATATGCAATGTCCCGATGGAGCGCGGCTGCAGTAGCGCTACTCCGATAGTGAATCCAGAAAATGGATCCAGGCCATGTTCAGGTGTACGTGCATAGCGATCTTTTCCCGAGCGGGGTACGATGCGAATGACAATATTCGGTTGAGAAACACCGGCGCCGCTCCGCAGATTCATGGTTGCGATGGCCGAGCTCATGACCAGAAAGCCTTCGCGCCTGAAAATGAATCGCAATCCCGCCTTCATTTTCAGCCAGGGACTGCGCAACAGATCGTTGATCGTGATCCGTTTCGAACATTCAAATGTGATTCTGGAATTCGGATGGTCGCGTAGATTCTCACCAACTCCCGGCAGATGGTGCACAACGCTGACACCGTGTTGGCGCAGAATATCGCTGTTACCAATACCAGACAGCTCCAGCAATTTTGGAGATGCGAGGGTTCCTGCTGACAACACCACTTCACGGCGAATGCGCACATGTCGCGTTTCAGCGCCCATGCGAATCTCGATGCCGGTTGCGCGCTTGTTTTCCAACAAAACCCTGGTAGCGACTGCGTTTGTGAGGATAGTAAGATTAGGGCGATTCTTCGCAGGTCGCAGATAAGCGATTGACGAACTACAGCGCAGTCCGTTGCGAGTCGAGAACTGAAGGTTAAACGCACCTTCGTAGTTGCCATCGTTGTAGTCTGGCCCTTGTTTATAGCCTGCTTCCCTGCAAGCTGCCAAATACGCTTCCGACAATTCATCGTAGTTGACCATTTTTGTACAATGAATCGGCCCGCCGTGACCACGCACTTCGGGATCACCGTCTGGGCAGTGTTCAAGACGCTTGAAATATGTCAGTAAATCGGCGTATCCCCAACCTTGACAACCCTGACTGCGCCACGAATCGTATTCCGCAGGATCGCCGCGCGCAAAAATGTTGCCGTTTATTGTGCCGGACCCTCCAACTATGCGTCCACGAACCCATCGCATTCGTTGATTATTGAGATGAACCTGCGGTTCAGTCATGAACGGCCAGGTTAAGCGCTCGTCATTTATCAGCTTGGCAACCAATACGGGTATGCGGACGTTTATATTGTTTGTGTCCTGACCGCCTGCCTCGACCAACAGCACCCGATTCCGCCCGTCGGCCGTCAGTCGATTCGCAAGTACGCAGCCGGCTGATCCGGCGCCGACTACAACAAAATCGAATTCCGCATTTTCAGGAATGGAATCAACATACATTACGAATGTACTCCAATAACTGGCATTAATTTCCCGAAGCATTCTAGCCCGGTGCGCCAGGAAACTCGACGGGATCCGCTCATGCCGGCTATGTGTTTCAGAAGTTCCTTAATCGCTGCGTATACCGGCATCCTTGATTAATTTTCCCAATACGGTCATCTCGAGTTTTATGGCAGCCGCGAGTTGCTCCGGCGAACTGGCGACCACTTCCGACCCGGCATTGAGAAAGCGCTCCTTCAGATCTGTGCCATTGAAAATCCTCACGACTTCCTCGTTAAGTCTGCTGACGATCGCCCGCGGCGTTGCGGCCGGCGCAAATAGCCCGAATATCGATACCGACTCATAACCCGCGAGGCCCGAGGAGGCTACCGTCGGCAGTCCCGGGAGTAGCACCGATGGCTGCGCGCTGGTAACCGCCAAAGCTTTCAGCCTTCCCGATTTGAGATGCGGCGAAGCCGAACCGGCGTTCGGGAACGCCAGTTGCATATCGCCGCGGATCAATGCGATGAGTGCCGGGCCAGCTCCTTTGTACGGAATGTGCATCAATTTGATACCGGCCATGGACTGCAGCAACTCCCCCGCGAGATGGGGAGATGTACCGGCGCCTGCCGTACCATAATTAAGGGCACCCGGTTTGCGCCTCGCCAATGCGATCAGTTCTTTAACGTTGGTCGCCGGCAATGACGGGTGAACCACAAGAATATTGGGTGACCGGTTGGTCAACGAGATCGGCGCGAAATCCCGCACCGGGTCGTAAGACAAATTGTCGCGCAAGAATGGCGACAGCCACAGGATGGTGCCTGCAACGAGCAGCGTATAGCCATCAGCAGGGGACCTTGCGACCGTTTCAGCAATAACACTGGTCGGCCGATTTTCCACGATAACCGGTTGCCCCAGCGGGCCGGCGAGCCCTTGCGCGATCGGGCGCGCCACGAAGTCAGTGCCGCCTCCCGGTTCGGCAGCGACGACTCGTATAGCCTTGGCTGGATAATTCTGGGCGGATACGACGCTCGTACCGAATACCATGACGCCTAGTGCTATCCACTTCACCGAACTTCGTCTCAGCATAATTCCGCAGACTGGTGGCGGCTGCTTCCCCGGTAATAGACAACTGCTGAGGTCCATATGCCTTTTTTGATACGATGAAAATTCACCTGATTTGAACTTTCGTTACGACTGGAAAATCTGCAGCTAATCCAGTAACGGAAGCTTCGCGCGCGCCACTACGTCCTTCCACTTCGCAAGGTCATCGGCGTAAATTTGCTGGAACTGCTCGAAGCTTTTGGGATTGGGCTCCAACCCCAGTTGAACCAGGGTTTTTGAAATCTCCGGCATCGCGATAATCTTGTTGATTTCGGCATTGATGCGCCGTGCTGCCACGACGGGCGCCCCGCCCGTCATGTATACGCCGAACATGCTGCCCACCCGGAATCCTTTGAAACCCGATTCCTCGGTGGTCGGAATGTCCGGAAAGCCGGCCAGGCGTTTGTCTCCGGCAACCGCCAGAGCGCGCACACGGCCGGTGGGAATAAAGGACGCGTAAGCCGAGGCATCCAGTATCCCGAAGTCGACTTCACCGCTTACGACCGCCACCCCTGCCAGTCCCGTCCCTTTGTAGGCGATGCTCTCGACTTTGCTGCCGTTCTTGATCTGAAATAACGACAGCGCCATACCGGTGGCGTCGCCGCCGACCGACGCGTTCATTTTTCCGGGGAATTTCTTCGCAAGATCCAGAAAAGCTGCCAGGTTTTTGACCGGCACACTGGGATTCACCGCGATGATGTAAGCGCTGTCGCCCAACTGGGCCACCGGCAGGACCTGGCGCACGGGATCCCAGGGCACGCTCTTGCGCACGGCAGGCGTCTGCGCGATGGCAGCGCCGCTGAACGCGATCGTATAACCGTCCGGCGCCGCCTTCGCCATGGCTTCGGTGCCTATGCGCCCGTCGGCGCCAGCACGGTTGACGACTACGACCTGCTGCCCGAGCGCCTTGGACAAAGGAGGACCAAACAGACGTGCCATGGTGTCGGTGGTACTGCCCGCCGCATAGGGAACGATGGCGGTAATCTGGCGTTCCGGATATTCGGCCGCCAGAGCCTGGCCGCCCGGTAACATCGCTGTCAAAACCCATACCAATGCCGCACAAAGCCGGCTGCCTCTCAATGTTTTCATTGCGAATTCTCCTGAAAAATCCTACGGATGATGGTTCAATTTTAGTCGTCTTGCCCATGCATTGGATAGCCCGCCGTCGGCTGCCATGGCACGTATCAGCTTGCCCGCGGCACCAGCAGCGCATCGACTGCAACGGCACCCTTGCCATCCACGCGCACGATCAGCGGATTAATATCTATGGATTCATAAGCGCCGTGGGACTCAGCCATGAACCGCGACAACGCGACAAGCGCCCGCGCCGCGGCATCAATGTCACAGCACACCTTGCCGCGCGCGCCCTGCAGCAACGGCGCGCCACGCAGTCCAAGTATCATGGAACGCGCCTGTTCGAAGCTGACGGGAGCGGTTGCGAACACGGTATCGCGCACGATCTCCAGAAATATTCCGCCGGTCCCCACCATCACGGATGGACCAAACACCGGATCGGTGTAAGCGCCGAGAGCGAGCTCGATGCCGTTCTCGCACGGCTGCACCACCAATGGATCGTCGGCCGCGCCGGCTTTATCGCGCGCGGCTGCCAGCGCATTCCACGCCTGCTCTATTTCATCCGCGACCAGCGGTCCGGCAATGAGTCCGAACTCGGTCTTGTGCGGAAAACGTTCGCTTTCCACTTTCATGACGACGCGGCCATATTCGCGCGCCAGCGACTGCGCCTCGGCGACCGAGTTGACCACCACGCTGCGCACGTGCTCGATACCGGTCAGCAGCCGGCGCGCGGTGTCGCCTACAATCACGCGATGCTGCTGGGATGCGCTCTGGATCCGAGACGGCTGCGCATCAATTTTTTCCGCGCGTGGCGCGGTGACGCTCAGCGCCTTGATCAGTCGCGTCGGCTCTTCAAACCACAGCACGCCCAGCTCGCGCAATCGCGCCTCGAACTCGGGCGTGGTCAAACCGCAGCCGAAGAGCGGCGTCTGGTAATGCGGCAGCACATTGAGCAAGTCTGCTTCGAGGCGCGTGCGCCGTTCCTCGAGCGCGAGCAACCCGAAAGCCTGCCAGATGACGACAGCATCCATGTTGGGTTGGCCCAACATCCATTCCAGGGAACGCCGGATGGTCTGCGGCACGGTGCCGCCGATCGACTGGTAATCGAAAGGATTGGCGAGCGTGCCCGAGCGCAGATGCGGCTCCTGCTCGGGCGTAGGCGGTATAACCGGTTGCGGTAATTCCAGGCCCGCGTCGACCGCCGCATCCAGCGCAAGAATCGCAAATCCGCCGGACATGGAAACCACGCCGATGCGGCGGCTCTTCGGCGCCTTGCCGTGCGCGTGTATCACCAGAGCGTCGACGAACTGCATTTCGTCACGCGCGATGCTGGCGCCGGCATCGGCGAGGGACCGTTCGAACAAATCCGCGCTGCCGGCCAGCGAACCGGTGTGGGATGCCATCTGCCGGGCCGCAATAGGCGAACGCCCAACCTTGAGCAATACCACGGGTTTCCCCATGACGCACGTCCGACGCACCGCTTCGGCAAGGCGCCTCCCGTCACGGCATCCTTCAAGGATGAGCCCGACGCATTTGACGCCGGGATCGTGCGCGACATATTCCAGCGCATCGGTTGAGTCGACATCGAGTTCGTTACCGGTATCAATGACATAACGCGTGCCTATGCCGTGGCGGCGCAGGTAGGATGAACCGAAATACACGCCTAGTCCGCCGCTTTGCGCAACGATGGCCACCGGCCCGGGCGTTACACCGGCTTCGATATCGTGCGCAAATGTTGCAAACACGCCCTGCTGCTCGTCCGTCACCATGCGGATGCCGACGGTATTCGGGCCTATGACACGCATACCCGATGCACGGTGGGCCACGACGAGTTCCCGCAATAACTGCTGGCCTTCGGCACCGTCACCGCCGAAACCGTTTGCCAGCACCACGGCAGCGGCAACACCGCGTTCCCCGCATTCACGGATTGCGCCGGCCGTGCGCTGCGCGCTGACGCAAATAACCGCAAGATCGACCGGATCGGGCACGTCGCGTATCGAGGGATAACACTGCAACCCCTCCAGCGTCGTCGAACTCGGTGTCACGGGATAGATGCGGCCCGCATAGCCAAAGTGCGGAAGATTATGCAGCACGCGCGCGCCCGGACGGTCGTGGCTGTCGCTGGCGCCTATGACCGCTATACCTCGCGGAAGAAAGAAGGCGTCGAGCGCCTTGTCATGAGATTGCGCCATTTGCGTGCCGGTCACGAGCAGGTAAATACAGGTTTGCGCTTTTCCTTGAGGGCGGCGACGCTTTCGCGGAAATCGTTGGTCAGATGCAGAGTGCGCTCCTGGCGCACGGCGCCGGTCTGGACTTCGAGCTGCCTCAATCGCGCGCGGCGCGAACGCACCATCGCACGCACCGCCAGCGGTGGATTGCCCAGCACCTGCTCGGCAACCTCGTAAGCCGCGTCGATATGCGTGCCGGCAGGCACCACCCGTCCGATAACGCCGCGTTCATACGCTTCCTTGGCATCGCACGCTCGGCCGGTGAGCGCCAGATCGTCGGCGAATGTGCCGAATCCGCGCACGGCCATCTCCGCCCACAACTGCGATGCGTCTATACCGCGTGCAATCTCGCTCAATTGAAACTTCGCGGTGGTATCGGCAATCGACAGGTCACTGTGCAGCACAAAGCGGAATCCCGCACCATATGCGTATCCGTGCACCGCCGTAATGACCGGTTTGTAGTGTTCATACTCGTTTAGAAACACCGTAATCTTGGCGCCGCGGCCTACACCGCGGCCGGCCGCGGTTCCGATACGACTGCTGACGTCCGCGCCCGCGCAGAATGCGCGCCCTTCCGCGCACAGTATTGCAGCCCACGCGTCGTTGTCCGCGTCAAAGCGATACATCGCGTCGCTAAGCGCCGCGACCATCTCGTGACTGAGCGCATTGAGTTTTTCGGGCCGATTGAGGCGCAGTTCGACTATGCGCCCATTGCGCGTATACGTTACGAGTTGTTTTTCGCTCATGTTACCTGGCTCCTTTGCATGGAAAGTGTTCGAAGTCCGACCGATGCGCATTCTAAATCCAAAGCTTCGATTCGCCACGAATAACGCCTTGCGATTGACCACATACCTCTCCCAGCGATATAGTCGCACATTATGAATGTATGGCTTGGATACTCTGTACCCAGTCTCCCGTACCCATTTTAAGGAGCCCACCGTGAGCATATTTGACAAGCAACTGGAAAAGATCAAGAACGACAAAGGTTTTATCGCCGCGCTGGATCAAAGCGGCGGCAGTACGCCGGCTGCGCTCAAGCTCTACGGCATCACTTCGGAAGCGTGGAAAAACGAGCAAGAGATGTACGACATCGTGCACAAGATGCGCACCCGCATCATCACCAGCCCGGCATTCGACGGCCAGCGCCTGCTCGGCGCCATTCTGTTCGAAAACACCATGGACCGTGATATCGAAGGCAAGCCGACGCCGACGTACCTCTGGGAAGTCAAAGGTGTGGCACCATTCCTCAAAGTCGACAAGGGCATGGCCGACGAAAAAGACGGCGTGCAAGTCATGAAACCGATAGACGGCCTCGATGCGCTATTGAAGAAAGCGAAGTCGAAAAACGTGTTCGGAACAAAAATGCGCTCGGTGATCAAGCAAGCCAATGCCGCAGGCATAGACGCGGTGGTCAAGCAGCAGTTCGAATTCGGCAAACAGATTATCGCAGGAGGCCTGGTACCCATCATCGAACCCGAAGTCGATATCAAGACGCCGAACAAGGGTCAGGCAGAGGAACTCCTGAGAGCCTCCATCCTGAAGGAGCTCGATGCGCTCAAGCCCGAGCAGCAAGTCATGCTGAAACTGACTATTCCCGAAAAGAACAACATCTACGCTGACCTGATCAAGCACAAGAACGTGCTGCGCGTGGTGGCCCTTTCGGGCGGCTATACACGCGAGGAATCGAACCGGCGGCTCGCGCTCAATAACGGCATGACCGCAAGCTTCTCGCGCGCGCTGGCCGAGGGACTCAACGCCACGCAATCCGATCAGGAATTCAATACGACTCTTGATGCGTCGATCGAAAGTATTTATCAGGCGTCGATTACCTGATTGGTAACAAGCCTCAGCATCGCTACACTGCCCCGCCACCGCCTACTTATATAGTGCCCGTCCGAAAACCCCTGTTGCGGCTCGGGTCTTGCCAATATCCGCATAACCGCATGATTCAGAATGCGAATCGCGCTATCCGGCGTCTTCCCTAGTGCACAGATCGCGTAGCTCGCTTCCGACTCATAGCCGGGCAAGTCAGCGGCAACTGTAAGCATGCCTGGCGACAACGTCGACGGCTCGCGTGTGGTGACCGCCAATCCTTTGAGGCGGCCAGCCTTGATGTGTCCGACCGCCGATCCAACTGTCGCGAACATAATCTGCACTTCGTTACCCATCAGCGCATTGATCACGGCCCCGCTGCTCTTGTAGGGAATGCGGGCAATGTTCACGCCCGCCATCGATCTAATGAGTTCCGCGGCAAGATGAGTGGATGCCCCCGCCGCACCGGCGCCGTAATTGAGCTGGCCGGCCTTTGCACGGGCGAGCGTTACCAGTTCCTTCACCGAACCCGCAGCTACCGACGGGTGGGCGACGAGAACATTGGGTGCACGGTTGGTCAGTATCACGGGCGCGAAGTCCTGGCATGGATTCCAGCGCGGCGTATCGCGCATCAGCGGAAGCGAGCCCCACGACGTTGCCGTACAAAAATAGCGTATGCCCGTTCGGATTGGACTTCAGCTCGGTATCCACTGCGATGATAGCTGCGCGGTTATCAACGATGACCTGCTGTCCCAGCGGCCCCGCAATTCCCTGCGCAAGCAGCCGCGACACGAAGTCGCTGCCGCCACCGGTCTCGGTCGTAACGATGCGTACCGGACGAGCCGGGTAGCTCTGCGTCTGCGCATAAGCACTCAACACCAACAGGACGAAGGGCACTACCGTGGCAAGCAAACCTAACTTGGTCATCGCTGCCCCTCACACCCTGAATTGTTTGCCACTGACCAAAGCGGAAACCGGCGGTTCGTAGACATGCCCCAAGCAGCGCCGATCATAGCCGATTTCCGCTGCCCCCCCAATCGCTGGGATCACTTTTGCAGCTGCTTAGGCACTGCCGCCGGACTTCCCCGCTACAGGCCGAAGCGTTTGGCAAATACGCGTGTCTGCTGTATTGTTGGACGCAGACGCACGCGGAGAGACCACGTTTTGCGCGCCGTATACAACCGATAACTCAGGAACAATAACATGGGCCCTATAGACACGCACACGCACTGGTTCCCTCAGGAATGGGTGGACCTGATAGAAAAAGAAGGCGCTGCAAACGGCGCCAAGATCGGACGCAACGCGCGCGGCAACGTCACCTTCCACGTCCCCGGCATGTCGTATGTGTTCAAACCCGAGTACACCGACCTGAACATCCGCTTCAAGGCCATGGAAAGAGCCGGCCTCGACATGCACGTGCTGTCGCTGGCCAGCCCCACGGTCTACTGGGCGCCGCCCGAGTTCGGCCTCAGGCTATCGAAACTCTGGCACGACAAATGTTCCGAAGTCGTCATGCGGCATCCGGACCGCTTCATTGGACTCGCCACGGTACCAATGCAGGCGCCCGAACTCGCGTTGCCGGAACTCGAACGCGCCGCCAAACTGCCCGGCCTGCGCGGCCTGTATGTGGCCACGTCTATAAACGGCATTAATCTCGATGAGAAAATGTTCTTCCCCATCTACGCCAAATGCGAGGAACTCGACTGGCCGATTTTCCTGCACCCTCTTAATACCGTCGGTGCTGAACGCATGTCCAAGTACCACCTGCGCAATCTGCTCGGTAATCCCTACGACACCGGCATCGCCGCGGCATCGCTGATTTTCGGCGGAGTTCTCGATGCATTTCCCAAACTCAAGGTGGTACTGGTACATGCCGGCGGCGCCTTCCCATCGCTGGTCGGCCGCATGGACCACGGCGCCGAAGTCAGAACCGAAGCGCGCCTCCCCAACCCGCCTTCGTCTTACGTGCGCCGCTTCTACTACGACACCATCACCCACAACGACGAAATCCTGCTCAATCTGATACGGCAGATGGGCGCTGACCGTATCCTGCTGGGCAGCGATCATCCCGCCGATATGAGCAGCTCACGTCCGGCGGATGAGGTTAAGCGGTTGAGTCAGTTGTCGGACGTTGATCGCAATCTGATACTCTCGGGCAATGCGAC
>CANJQI010000080.1 GCA_947476215.1 Betaproteobacteria bacterium | reverse complement strand
GGAAATCATCGGGCGCTTGAATCAGGAAGTCGTGAAGGCGCTCAGTCTGGCGGAGGTGAAGGACAAGTTTACGACTGCCGGAGTTGAGATCGTAGGCAGAACGCCCGAATTTTTCGCGGTTCACATCAAGGCGGAAATGGCAAGAATGGGTAAAGTAATCAAAGCAATGGGGCTCAAGGAGCAATAGTGCCCTAGCAGTTTGTTAAAATGGTCATAGTGGTTATCATGCCGTCATGCCGGTGAAAACCGGCATCCAGTAAGGTATTGATTCGATTGCCCCGCGTTCTCTGGACACCGGCCTCCGCCGGTGTGACGAATTGAATTTCAACAGACTGCTATTCCGCCTCGGCCTTGATATTGTTTTCCTTGATGACCTTGCCTATGCGTTCAAGGTCGGAACGTATCATCGCCTCGGTTTGCGCCAGATTGCCGGGGAAGACCTCGACACCCTGTTTGGCGAGCAGGGCCACGACGTCCGGCGAGGCCTGGGCCTGCGCCACTTTTTCGTTTAGTTTCTGAAGTATGTCGCGGGGCGTCGCGGATGGCGCGAGCAACGCGTACCAGTTCGCCGCGATAAAACCCTTCATACCGCCTTCGGTGAATGTGGGCACATCCGCCACCACGGGGTTGCGCTTGTCGCCTGAGATGGCGATGCCCCTGAGTTTGCCGGTTCTGATGTGGGGAGCAAACGTGGTGACGGTATTGATGCTGATTTGCACCGCGCCCGAGAGCATGTCGGTAATCGCTGTTCCACCGCCTTTATACGGCACGATGGTGAACTTCGTGCCGGTGGCTTGCATGAACAATACCGTCCCGAGGTGGTTTACGGTGCCCAGGCCGGTCACCGCGGCATTGATCTTGTCGCCGTTCTTTCTCGCGTAAGCGATCAACTCTTTTAACGTATTGGCCGGAAACGACGGGTGGGTGGCCAGCATGTGGTCGTTGCGAACCATCGTCGAGACGCCGATAAAATCCCTGAGTGTGTCGTACGGCAGATTCGGCTGAAACCAGGGCGTGATGACGTGGGTATTGGTCACCAGCAGCAGGGTGTGACCGTCGGGTGCGGAGCGCGCCATAGCCTCGGAACCAATCACCGTATTGCCGCCCGGCTTATTGTCGACGATGAAGTTATGCCCCATGTCCCTGGTCAATCTGTCGGCGAAGATGTGCATCACTGCCGAGGTGCCGCCGCCGGGAGAGTAGGGGACGATGACGCGCACCACCTTGTTGGGGTAGTTGGCGGCTGTTTGCGCAACTGCGAGCGTCGCGGTGAACAGCAGCGCGACGGCCGCGCAAGGCAGTGGGGCAATGTTTTTTAATTTCCACATGACGGGTATGCTCCTATGCGTAACTCAGCAGGGTTACAGCGTGGATTCGTGGTGTTTATGTCGGGAAAATTGTAACGCCGGGGCAGTCAACGCATACGCCCTTTCATCGTCAGCAGCGGCGCGCCATCCTGGCGTGTGACGGGACGGTTGACCGCTCGTGCAAGACCCCATGGCACACCTACCATCGCATGCCCTTCGCCGCCGCCGCACACCACGAGTATGACATCATCCGGCGATCGCATGACCGGCACCTGCGGCATTTTCAGGAAGTAAGGCGGAAAAGCCGCGCGCTTCTGTTTGAGCGCCACTTCGACGGGGTGGCGAGCGGTTTCGAACAGGAATTCCCTAATATCCCGTTTGCTCCAGCCGGCGTTGGCCATCATTCTTGCCTGCGTGGGATTCAGCATCACCAATATCTGTCCCAGATGGATCAGGTTATTGCCGCCTATTGTCGCTGCCGTTGCGGCAATACTCCTGAGTAAATCCTCGGGGCTACCACGCGGATCCAGTACATTGTGCGGACCTTCGCATTTATGGACCGTCACCGAAGTGGTTTCCATGTCGTACAAATCCGCATGCAATGGCTGCCACGGATTGTGCTTGTCGCTCTCGGCGAAACAATAACTGTACTCGGCGGGGGTGCCAAACACGCCCAGATCGGTCTTGCCGGGAATTACGCGCGCGACATTCATGAGCGTGAGATTGACCGCGCGGCCTATGGTGGCGTTGGCGCGGATGCCGGGTCCCAGGCAGCCCGCACCCGAATGTATGCCGAGTTCAGCGGCGAGGGGACCGCTGACTATCACCGCGTTGGCCGAGGCGTGGGTGGTAATCGCGCCCTGAAAAGCGCGATACGCCGGATCGGCGATGGCCTGAAATGCGGCGATCAGAACCGGAAAATACTCGGGCCGGCAGCCTGCCATGACGGCATTCACGGCCAGGCAGCGTACCGTGATGGTAGCTCCGCTGGGAGGTAATTCGTCCAACAGCGCATGATCTGGATCGTAATCGGTGCAGGCGAGCATGGCATCAACGCGCTTGGCCGAAGGCGGTATCACAGGAAACCCGTCACCCATCTCTGCGACGCATAGCCTGTCGTAAAGGTCAGCCGCGAAATCGCCGGGGTCGACATAGACTGTCGTGTTGCCCTGAAGCTCGGTCGCCCGTGCAATGATAGCCGGGAGGGTAATGTCTCCGCCGTTTGAAATGCCAAGTTTGCCTTGTGAAAAACGTGCGTGAAAACCGGCAAGCAGCGCGGCTGGGTCAGCGCTAAGTCCGAACTCGATTTCGGGAGCGATGGCGTCGGTCTCCGCCTTTCCGAATGTTTCTTTGTCGCCGCTTGCACGCTGGGCGAGGATGATGGGCAAACCGGGCACATAGTTGGAGGCCGTAACGCCCGCGAGCGGATAGCCGAGTCCGGTGCAGACCTGTACGCAGGGCTTTCCGCGCCGTTCAATTTCAGCGGCGAACAAGGACGTAGGCTGGGTGATACCCGCATTGCACAACGCGATGACCACGCCATGCGCGTCGCTGTGTGATATCTCGTCGGCCAGCTTGATGAGTCCCTCTTTGGATTCTTTCAGCAGGTTGCGCGACTGGTACGAGCAAGTCGCGCCATGCACGGTTTCCAGATACTCGGAAAGCCAGCGAAACATCGGCCCGTAACCGGGAAGCTGCGAGGTCAGTTGCGTATTGTCGAACAGCAGTATGTTCTTGCCCTTGAGGCTACCAAGGCGTGGCGCCAGACTGATGGGCTTCCTGCGAAATTCCCCTCGCGGGTCTAGCAGGGCATCGGCCTGAAGGGTAACGTGCGTAGGCATGTGCTCTCGCTTCGGTCAAATTGGCGGATTGGTCTGTTTGTGGCGCTGCGGGCGTGAACATCGAACCGGGCAGAAACCATACCACGCACGCATCCGTTGATGGAGTTCTGACTATCGCGCCGGAATAAGCAGATCGACAATCTTGCCCACGTCGTCCGTCTGCTCCATGCTCATGATGGCGTTGAGCGCCGCATCCGCCTGCGCGGGCTTCAATACGGTGCCGGCCAGCATTTTGAACTTGTCGAACACCGCCGCACTGTCTTTCCAGCCGTACGTGTCGCCGACGGCTGATACGCGGGGAGCCGTCAGGCGTTCGCCATTTTTCAGCGTCACGGTGAGATCCCAATACTCGCCGCCACCCCGCGAGCGGTGTGGCCGGCCGGCATGATCGGGATGTTGAGTGATGTTCACCTTCTTGAGCAGTTCCTGGACCGCCGGACGGAGTGCTGCGTCGTCGCTAAAGCTCGATAAGTCGAGCCTGCCGCCGTCGACGATGCACGACGCGACCGTGAACCACGGCGAGAATTTGCCCTGCAGGCCGGATTTGGGCCAGCGCACATTCGCCGACATTAACGCCGGATTGCGCATGGTGACCAGGTCCACAGACGCAACGTCTTGCGCTTTGAACGGGTGTTGCTTTAGGAGCTTGGTGATGGCCGTATTCGCGGCGTGAGTCCCACCGCAGCACGGCCAGATCTTGATGGCGATACCGTTGGCGACATCCTTGCCGCTGCCCATCAGTGCCCACGGGTTGCCCAGGTGCCGCGCGATGGCGGCGAGCTGCATCATCTCCTCGCCATACACGGCGGCGAAACCGAAGCGATCCTCCATGACATCGGGGTTGGCTTCGTAGCCCTTCTGCGCCATCTTCGCCGCCATCACGCCGGCGCGGCATCCGTTACCCGGATTGAAAGGCTTGGTCATGGTACCGAAGTTGGCGCGCAGGCCCGCGGCCTGGGTCGCACCGATACCGAGCGCCATGCGTATTTGCATCTCGTCGAGATTCAGCATTTTCGCGGCGGCGGCCGTGGCGCCCAGGGTGCCTATGCTGGACGTGTTGTGCCATCCTTTGCCGTAGTGGTCTTCACCCATGGCATGCGAAATATTGACATTGATGTCGAATCCTATGATGTAGGACAGCAGTGCCTGTTTGCCACTCAAATGATGTTCTTCGCCGGTTGCCAGAACGACCGGCATTAAGAGCACAGCCTGGTGACCGGCTGAGAAGTCGTCGAAGTCTTCGGAGTGGCAGTGCGTGGCGTTAGCCATCGCGGCGTTGACGGCATTAGTCGCGACATGGGTTCCGAGTACGTGTGCGACGGGTTTGCCGCCCAGTTCATCGACCAGACTGGTGAGTATCCTGCCGAGCGGGCGCGTCGAGCCGTAGATGGCGCAGCCGACCCCGTCGAGCAGACACAGCTTGGCCAAGTTTACCGCCGGTGTCGGTATGTCCTCAAATCGGGCGCCCTTGATAAATTGCGCCATGCGTTGCGTCGTGCCCATGTTGTCGCTCTTTCAAAGTGGGTGATTATTGTAGCGTAATCCGATGCTCGGTCGATTCAACGGCGTGTCGTTGCGTGCGCTGTGTGCGCCGCGTATAGTTGTTGCGTTGTTATGTAGTAATCGATGTGGAGCATAAGCGCATGCGATCGTTGACCAGGAGAGTAATATTGTTGTCCATCAGTATTGGATGGGCCCCGTTGACTCTTGCGCAGAATGCTCCGGGCAAACAGACGCAGGTCGTAACGACGGCTGCCGGCGGAGGCGCCGACCTCGTTGCACGCGTCGTCGCCGAGGCGTTGAGCGCAATCTTTGGCCAGCCCGCGGTGGTTCTGAACCGGCCGGGCAGTCAGGTGATCCCTGTCATGCAGGTCGCCAAGGCGGCGCCCGACGGGTATACGCTGTTATCCATCGGCGGCAATCTGTTCTGGTTGGGCCCGTTGCTCCAGGGCGCGCCCTATGACGCCGTAAGGGATTTCTCGCCGATTTCCCTGACGGCTAAGTCTCCCAATATTGTGGTCGTGCATCCGTCGCTGCCGGTCACCAACATACGGCAGCTGATCGCGCTCGCCAAGATGCAGCCGGGGGCGCTGAACTTCAGCTGCGGCGATGCGGGCGGATCACCGCATCTGGCCGGTGAACTGTTCAAGGCAATGTCGCAGACCAATATCGTGACCGTGCGCTACAAGGGCACCAGCCCGGCGGTGACGGCGACGATCGCGGGCGAAGTGCATCTCATGTTTCCAACGGTCAGTACCGGCATGCCGGGCGTGAAATCGGGACGCTTACGTGCTTTGGCGGTTACCAGTGACCGGCCGTCGCCGCTGGCGCCCGGGCTGCCGACGGTGAGCGATACGGGTCTTCCGGGTTATGAATCGAGCAGCGCCTATGTCGTGTTCGCGCCGGTGAAAATACCGGCGCTCACGATAGAGCGGCTGCATCGCGCGATCGTGCAGTATTTTCAGACGCCCGAAATCAAAGACAGGCTGTTTCGGCTGGGACTTGAGACTGTCGCCAGTTCACCGCAGGAACTCGCGATTGCAATGACGGCGGACCTCGAAAAAATGGGCAAGATCATTCGGGATTCCGGCATACGCGCCAACTAGGGCCGACTTCGAATATTTTCTTCATGACAAAAAAATCCGCAGACCAGGAAATGTCCCCCATCATTCGCGAACTCGCGAGCTAGTGGTGAAAGGAGTATGTCCATGCGTGTAATCAGGGTGGCGGCATGGTTGTCATGGTCTGCTGCCATGGCCGCCACTACGTTTCCGCTGCATGGTCAGGAATATCCGGTTCGCGCCATACGCATCATCACCAGCGGCGGCGGTGGTGGCAGCGACCTGATTTCGCGGCTGGTTGCACAGGGCATTACCGCACCTCTCGGGCACGCAGTCGTCGTCGATAACAGAGGTAGCGGAGCGGTGGCGCCGCTGGTCGCTCAGGCGCCCGCGGACGGTTATACCTTGCTGGGCACGCCGGGCAGTCTTTGGCTGGCGCCTTTTCTCGGCAAGGTGAGCTATGACCCTTTGAAAGACTTTGCACCGATATCCCTCACCAACAGGACGCCGACGGTGCTGGCGGTTCATCCGGCGTTGCCGGCACGTAGTGTCAGGGAGCTGGTTGCTCTGGCCAGGTCCCGGCCGGGCGTTCTGAACTACGCTTCGGGTGGGAATGGAACGACGTCTCATCTTGCGGGGGAATTGTTCAAGACCATGGCCGGCGTGCAAATTGCGCGCATCGTATACAAGACCCAGGTATCGTCCGACTTGCTCAGCGGTGAAGTGCAGGTAGTATTTGGAAGCGCGGGGGCCGTGATGCCGCACGCCAAGTCGGGACGTTTAAGAGCATTGGCGATCACCAGCCCGAAACCTTCGGAACTGATACCTGGATTGCCCACGGTAGCCGCATCGGGGCTTGCGGGATTTGAAATTGGCACCATCTTCGGATTTTTCGCGCCCGGCAGAACGCCGGAGCCCATCATCCGGCGGCTCAATCAGGAGATCGTCCGATACATCCAGACGCCCGAGGCGAAGGAACGCCTGCTGGGTCTGGGTGTGGAGCCCGTCGGCAGCACACCGGAAGAACTGACTACGGTCATGAAATCGGAGATGGTGCGGCTGGGCAAGGTTATTACGAGCGCCGGTATCAAGGCGGATTGAAAGGGGATAGCGCATTGGACAAGACCGAAGAACGATTTGTAGCGTACGCGTCGCAACTGACCTACGCGGACCTTACGCCGCAGGCGAACCATGCGGTGAAACGTAGTGTGATCGACTCGATAGGGTGCGCGTTCGGTGCCTTCGACGTCGCATCGACGCGCGCCATACGCAATCTCGCGGCACAGGTGACTTCAACGCGTCCGGCGACGGTCATTGGCACCCGCATCCGGAGTTCGCCCGAACTCGCTGCGTTCGCCAACAGTTCGATGATCCGTTATCTGGACTTCAGCGATGACTATTTTGGTGGCTACGGAGAAATGGGGCCGCATCCGAGTGACAACATCGGCGCCGTGCTGGCGGCGGCGGAGTCTGCGGGTGCCGGCGGCGCGGACGTGCTGCTGGGTGTCGCCATCGCCTATGAGGCGGTCGGGCAGATCATAGATAAGCTGGATCTCGGCGGCGTAAAGCCATCGTGGGATTACCCGATCTTCCATTCGATAGCGTCATCGCTGGGCGGCGGCAAGGTTCTGGGGCTGTCGCGCCCACAACTGCGCGACGCGCTGGCGCTCGCCATCATCCCCAACATTTCACTCAGCCAGACGCGCCTCGGCGAGTTGTCGAACTGGAAAGGATTTCGCGGCCCCAACGGCGCACGCAACGGTTTGTTTGCTGCGATGCTGGCACGGGAAGGCATTACCGGTCCCGAAGATGCTTTCGAAGGCAAGGCCGGACTGATGAATCACCTCCAGCAGCACTTTGAACTGGGTACGCTAGGCGGCGACGGCACGCCGTTCAAGATCGAGGGCACCTACTTCAAATTTATGCCCGTGCGCTACAACGTGCAGCTGTCAGTGTGGATCGCGCTGGAACTGCGCAAGAAAATCAGACTCGAGGAGGTTGAATCGATTTGCGTGTTTCGTGAAAAACGTTCGGTCATTGCCGGCGCCGACAATCCCGAATACTGGAATCCGATGACCCGCGAGACCGCCGATCACAGCATGCCGTATCTGGTGGGCGCGGCGTTCGTGGATGGTGATATCAACTCGACAACATTTACGCCCGAACGGTTTCGCGACCCCGTTATTCTCGCGCTGACGCGCAAGATCCGCATGCAGGAGGATCCGGCGTTCACGGCGGCATATCCGAAGACGTTCCACTGCCGATTTGAAGTGACGATGAAGTCGGGTGAAGTCGTGACCATGGAGCAAACCAATCCGCGCGGTCACCCGAAGAATCCGATGACCGACCATGAGATCGAAGAGAAATTCCTCAAACAGGCAACGGTGGCGTGCATCCCTGAAGCGCAGTCGCGCTCGCTGCTTGCGCAGTTGTGGCGTTTGGAACAGGTCACTGAACTCGGGACACTGTTTGAAATGATGCGGGTGCCGTCTAAAGTGGGGGACGCGGGAAACTGATTTCGCAGTGCGTATGTTTCATGGTCTGGATGTTGGTAACCGGCACTGGGTTTTCAGATCGCATCACGAAAGTCCATGCGTGTTTGAAACTGGGTATATAGTGAAGCACAGACGAGGGAGGTATATATGGTAACCACGCGCTGTATGCTGGGCACGATAGCCATCGCCACTTCTATGTTGGGAAGCACAGTGGTAACTGGACAGGCCTATCCCACTCGACCGATACGTATAGTCACCTCCAGCCTGGGCGGGGGCGTAGATTTCGCCGCGCGCCTGATCGCGCAGGTATTGTCTTCGTCGATCGGACAGCAGGTCATTGTCGACAATCGTGGCGACCATGTCACCATGGAAATCGTCGCCAAGGCGCAGCCGGATGGTTACACGCTGCTGATCACCGGTGCTGGTTTCTTCATAGAACCCCTGTTTCAGAAAATGTCCTACGATCCGGTGCGCGATTTTGCTCCGATCACGCTGGCGGTCAGCCCGCCCTCGGTACTCATAGTCGGGCCGTCCGTGCCGGCGAATTCGGTGAAGGAACTGATCGCACTCGCCAAGTCCAAACCCGGACAGCTTAACTATGCGTCGGCCGGCGTGGGTGGCGCCAGTTTCCTCGCCGCCGAACTGTTCAAGTCCATGGCAGGCGTCAATATCGTGCATATCCCCTACAAGGGCAGCGGACCGGGCCTTACCGATTTGATGGGCGGCCAGATCGAGGTCATGTTTGTCGCCGCCAGCGTCGCGCCGCCACTGGTGAAGGCGGGTAAGGTCAGGGCGCTCGCGGTCACCACGGCGCAGCCCACGCCGTTGGTTCCTGATCTGCCGACGCTGGCCGCGACGCTGCCGGGTTACGAAGCCGTGGCTATCGTTGGTGTTTATGCGCCGGCGAAAACACCGGCATCACTCATCAACCGGCTGAATCAGGAAATTGTGCGAGGCCTCAATCAGCCGCAGATCAAGGAGCGATTGCTCAGTATTGGTACGGAAGTTGTAGGCAGCACGCCTGAGGGCCTGGCGGCCACCATAAAGTCCGAAACGATCAAGTGGGCAAAAGTGTTTAAGGATCTGGGCATACGCGGCGAGTAGGGGGGCGGAACGCACGTCATCGTTTCAGAGGGGCAAGCATGGAATTGACCGATGCATTACGCACAACGCTGCACGCGGGATTCATTACGGTTTTTTCGGGCTTGGCGGTGGCCCAGAATTTTCCGGTCAAACCCATCCGCCTGGTTACCTCGCCACCTGGTGGCGGCAACGATTTCACGGCGCGTCTCATCGCACAGGGCGTCGCCGACGGTTCACTGGGCCAGCCCATGGTGGTCGACAATCGTCCCGCCGCGCTCGCCGCGGAGTCGGTGTGGAAGTCGCCACCTGACGGTTACTCACTGCTGGTGGGGGGCAGCACTTTCATGATAGGCCATTTGTTGCGCGACACGCCGTATGACCCGCAGCGGGATTTTACGCCGGTCATCCTGGCCGGCAGTTCGCCGAATGTCGTGGTGATCCATCCCTCGTTGCCGGTCAAGAACGTCCGGGACTTGATTGCCCTCGCCAAGACCAGACGCGGAGAACTGAACTATGGCGGTGCAGGGCTCGGCGGAACACAGTTCCTGTCCGCCGAATTGTTCAAGAGCATGACGGGCGTAGATATCGTGTATGTCGCATTCAAGGGCGCGGGTCCGAGCGTCATCGGGTTGCTGGCGGGCGAAATACAGGTCATGTTTATCAGTGCAAATTCGGTGATGGCACACGTGAAAGCGGGCAGATTGCGGGCCCTGGCGGTGACTTCCGCGCAGCCTTCCGCGCTGGTTCCGGATTTGCCCACCGTAGCCGCGAGTGGAGTGCCGGGTTACGATGTGGTCAGCGTGGACGCCGTCTATGCACCCGCGGGTACGCTGGCCGCCGTCGTCAACCGTCTCAATCAGGAAATATCGCGCGCGATCAACAAGCCCGACCTTAAACGAAAGTTCCTTGAGGCCGGCACGGAAATTGTCGGTGGCGCACCCGAGGTGCTTGGTGCCAAGCTCAAGTCGGAAATCTCGATCTGGGGCAAACTGATTGAAGCGAAAGGGCTACGCGAGAAATAGCATCAGATTGAGCTGCCTTGTCTCAGGGGCAGACGGCTAGAGCGCTCACAGAATGGAATTGTCGAGCGCAGTTGGGCGTGCGTAAATGCGGTCGTCCGGCGTAAAATACGCCATCCGTAGTTGATCCACTTTCTCCTGTATTCACTCGTGGCTAACGCTGCTTCAGCTCCCATCGACATAGACACACCGCCGGCCGCGCTCGAAGGCTTGCGCGTGCTCGATCTATCCGGCGCCATGGGCAATTACTGCGGCAAGATGTTTGCCGACATGGGGGCTGATGTCATCCTGGTGGAACCGCCGCGCGGCACGCGGTTGCGCTTCGAGCCGCCGTTTCTGGGGGATGTGGCGGGTAGTGAGCGCAGTCTTGCTTACGCGTATCACAACACCAGCAAGCGCGGCGTGACCTTGAATCTGGATACGACAGATGGTCAGCATTTGTTGCGCAAACTCGTCGCAACCGCCGATCTGGTCATTGAAACCGAAAAGCCGGGCGTGATGCAGGCGCGCGGGCTGGGTTACAAGGCGCTCTCTGATATCAGGCCGGGTGTGGTGGTGGTCAGCATTACGCCGTTCGGTCAGAGTGGCCCGTACGCGCAGTACGAGTCCGAAGACCTGATCGGCCTGGCGCTGGGCGGTTTGCTCTATCTGGGTGGATATCCGGATGCCGCGCCGACGCGCGTTTACGGCAATCAGGCGTATTTGTGTGCCAGCATCTACGGTGCGGTCGGCGCGTTGCTGGCAGTGCTGGAGGCAGAGAGTTCCGGGACCGGGCAGCATGTCGATGTGTCTATGCAGGAGTGCGTGGTGCTGGCACTCGAAAACGCGGTGCAGTTCTACGACCTCGAAGGCACGGTGCGCAAGCGCTATACCGGCGAACAGCGTTTTGCCGGCACCGGTTCCTTTGAATGCAAGGATGGCTACGTCTATCTGATGGCCGGAGGCATAGGCGCCAATATGTTCTGGGCGCGCAGCGTCGATTGGTTGAGCGACGAGAAGATCCCGGGCGTGGAGCGCTTGCGCGGCGAGGAGTGGACCAAAGTCGACTTCCTTAAATCGAATGAGGCAAAACAGTACTTCCGCGAAATGTTTGTGCCATGGTCCAAGACCAAGACCAAGGCGTATCTCTATCATGAAGGTCAGCGGCGGCACATACCGATCGCGGCCATCAATGCACCTGTCGATCTGCTGGACAACAAGCAGTTGCAACATCGCAAGCATTTTGTCGAGGTCATGCATCACCTGCGCGATAAACCGATGGTGATGCCCGGTGCGCCGTACAAGCTGAGCGAAACACCATGGTGCATACAGCGTCCGGCGCCGCGGCTCGGTGAACACAACGCTGAAATATATGCGGAATGCGGCGTAAACAGCGCGGATCTGCAGCGCTTGGCATCGGCGGGAGTCGTATGATGGAAAAGGCACTGCTGGCCGGTGTCAGGGTTATCGATTTCTCGTGGATCGGCGCGGGCTCGTATGCGACCAAGATACTCGCCGATCTGGGCGCCGACGTGATCAAGATCGAAAGTTCCACGCGCCTCGATTCGCTGCGCATGGCCGCGCCATACAAGGACGGCAAGCCGGGGGTGAATCGCAGCGGTTACTTCGCCGATCGCAATACCAGCAAGCGCAGTGTTACGATCAATATGAAGCATCCGCGTGCGTTCGGGCTGATCAAGCAATTGATCATGCAGAGCGATATCGTGGCCAATAACTTCACGCCGGGCGTGATGGATAAATTCGGCCTTGGATATCCGGCGGTGCGCGCCATGAAGCCGGAGATCATCTATCTTGCGATGTCCATGCAGGGGGCAGAGGGGCCGGAGCGCGGCTACCTGGGCTATGGCGCGAACATTATTGCGCTGACCGCGCTCCAGCATCTGACCGGACTACCCGGGCGCGAACCCGCCGGCACCGGCACCAACTATCCCGATCATGTTCCCAATCCATGCCATGCGGCGTTTGCCGTGCTCGCGGCGTTGCGTCACCGGCGTCGCAAGGGCAAAGGACAATACATAGACTTGGCGCAGGTCGAGCCCACCGTGGCATTGCTGGGCCCCACCATGCTCGATCTGACGGTCAATGGGCGCAACCACGAATGCAATGGCAACGAGCATCCATGGGCGGCCCCACATGGCGTCTATCCGTGCGCGGGCGACGACCGCTGGATAGCGATTACCGCCATGAGCGACGCGCACTGGACTGCATTGATGGCGACGCTGGGTACGCCGGCGTGGTCGGCCGAACCCCGCTGGGAGACGATCGCCGGGCGGTACCGCGACCGCGTTGAGCTCGACCTGCTGTTGGGCGGTGTGACGGGAAAGTGGCAGGCGGAGATACTGATGAACGAGTTGCAGGCGCGTCATGTGCCCGCCGGCGTGGTGTCCACCGCCGAGGATGTCATCAAACACGATCCACAGCTCGCGCATCGGGGTCATTGGGTGCGGCTCCAGCATGCCGAGATGGGCGAGGCGATTTATAATGCGCCGCCGTTCCGTTTCTCGCGCACACGCGTGGGCTTGAAGAGTCCGGCACCGTTGCTGGGCGAGCATACGCGCGAAGTGTGCGCCGAATTGCTGGGACTCAACGATCAGGATGTTGATGAGCTGATTGCGCAGGAAGTGCTGAAGTGATTGCCTTTTGAGGGTTTTGGGAGAGAGTATGGATACGTTGCGTGATAAGACTGCGGTGGTCGGCGTAGGCGCCAGCCCCCAGGGTAAATTTCCCGGTTCATCCGCTTTGTCGCTCGCGGTCGAGGCGTTCAAGCGTGCGCTGGATGATTCCGGGCTTAAGAAAGATCAAATCGATGGCTTGCTGACGATGCCGGGCACCACCGCACCGGAGGCTGGTCTCAATTATCTGCGCCTCGGCGAAACACTGGGCATAGATCCGCGCTACACCGGCAGTATGAACATGGGCGGCGGTACGGCAGGTTCTCTGCTGCATCAGGCGGCGCTTGCGGTCAATGCCGGCATGGCGAATTACGTGGCATGCGTTTTCGGCGATGCGGCGGCGACCGGTGGCTCGCGGTTCAATCGTGCTTCGGGTTGGGGAGACTCCTATGGGATATGGGGGTTCATGGCGGCGTGTGCCAACAGCGCGATCGCGGCCAGCCGCCATATGGCGCTCTATGGAACGACCAGCAAGCAATTGGGCGAAATCGCCGTCGCGTGCCGCAAGCATGCATCGATGAATCCGGATGCAATCATGCGCAAGCCCATTACCATCGAAGAGCATCAGGCGTCGCGCTGGATCGTGAAGCCGCTGCATCTGCTCGATTGCTGTCTGATCTCGGATGGCGGTGTCTGTTTGATCGTGACCACCAAAGATCGGGCCAAGGATCTCAAGCAGCCGCTGGTGTTGATGTCAGGCATGGGGCAGGCTTACACCACGCAGAACATGGAGCGCGACGACTGGTGGTACGTGCCGCATCAGAAACTTGCGCTGGACGACGCGTACAAAATGGCGGGCGTGGGTCCCAAGGACATAGATGTCGCGCAGCTCTACGACAATTTCACCATGAGCGTGCTGTTGTGGTTCGAACACGGCGGCTTCTGCAAGGTTGGCGAGTCTGGCTCATTTGTCGAGGGTGGCCGCATACAGCTCGGGGGTGAGCTGCCGATCAATACCGCGGGCGGCAATCATTCCGAGTCATATATGGAAGGCTGGCTGCATCTCGTTGAAGGCGTGCGCCAGATGCGCGGCGCGTGCGGTGAGCGTCAGGTCAAGGGCGCCGAGGTTTGTCTGGTCACTGGGCGCGGCCAGGCATTGAACTGCGCCAACGCCACAATTCTGCGCAAAGGATAAAGGTGAATAACATGGACGAATACAAGAAACCATTGCCTACAATTTCTGACGAAAACCGCGGTTTCTGGGATGGCGCCAAGCGTGGCAAGATATGCATGCAGAAGTGCGGCGACTGCGGCCATATCCGTTATCCCATCAGCCACTGCTGCCCGAAATGCCTGTCGCTGAAATTTGCGTGGACCGATCTTTCCGGCCGCGGCAGCGTGTACTCATACGTTGTTTTTCATCAGCTTTACAATCAGGCGTTCAAGGAAGACGTACCCTATAACGTGGCAATGGTGCAACTGGAGGAAGGTCCGCGCATGTTCAGCAATGTCGTCGGCGTGGACAATGACGCGGTCAAGGTCGGGGATCTGGTTGAGGCGGTGTTTGATGCGGTTACGCCTGAGGTGACCATTCCTCGATTCAAATTGCCTTCAAAAGCTTAACAAGCGCCCTCATCCTCGGTTCCTCTCCCGGTGGGAGAGAGAGGGCGAGTCTGCGGTTTGATCAGGAAAGCATAATTATGGATTTTTCTCTGCCGGAAGACGCACGCATGATACGCGATACCGTGGCGCGCTTTGTGCAGAACGAACTGGTGCCGCATGAAGCGCTGATGCTGCAGCGTGAGGCCGAGCGTGGCTACAGCGACATGCCGGCGCTGCCGCCCGAGCTTGAGTCTGCGCTGCAGGCGAAAGCCAAGGCCATCGGTCTGTGGGGCATAGATGTTCCCGAGGAATTCGGCGGCCAGAATCTGGGCGCACTGTCGAAGTGCGTGGTAATCGAACAATTGAAGCACAGCATAGTGCCGTTCGTGTTGCCGCCCGACAGCCCCAATCTCTATATGTTGAAGTGGGCGTGCAAAGGCAAGCAAATAGACCGTTACATGTTGCCTTACGCGCGCGGGGAAAAGAAATCATGTCTGGCCATCACCGAGGCGGGCGCCGGCTCGGATGCCTCTGGCATCAAGACGCGCGCCGAGCGCCGCAACGGTAAGTGGGTGCTGAACGGCAACAAGATATTCATCAGCAACGCCAGGCAATCGGATTTCATGATTGTGATCGCGGTCACCGACTCGGAGGAAGGCAGGAAAGGCGGCATGACGTCGTTTCTCGTCGATACCAACAGCCCGGGACTCAGCATTCCGTCATCGTTCACCACCATAGCCGGCGAGTATCATCCGTATGCGGTTTATTTCGACAACGTTGAACTCGACGACGATCAGGTGCTCGGCGAAGTCGGCCAGGCCTTCATACCGCTGCAGAATCGTTTCGGCGTGCGCCGCATGGAAATCGCGGCACGTTGTCTGGGCTTCGCGGAACGCTGCATCAAGCTCATGATCGAGTATGCAAATCAGCGCAAGACGTTTGGCGCGATGCTGGCTGACCGCCAGGCGGTCCAGTGGTGGATCGCCGACAGCTATCAGGAACTCGAAACGGCGCGCTTGCTGACCTACCGACTGGCGTGGAAACTCGATCAGGGCGTTACCGATCTGCGGCGCGACGCGTCCATGGCCAAGATACAGGCCACGGAAATGATACAGCGCGTGGTGGACCGTGCTATGCAGTTGTATGGCGGCATGGGCATGACCAAGGCATTGCCGCTGGAATATATCTCGCGTGTCACGCGCGTTTACCGCATCGTGGAAGGCGCAAGCGAAGTCCACCGCTGGACTATCGCACGCGATTTGCTCAAGAACGGCGTGCCGTCGGACGGTTAAACCGTTTCGTTTCATGCTGGTGCATGTCTATGGCGCGAACGGACACCAGGGGAGGCTTTTTCGATGACATCGTATACCCGTCAGATCGCCGATTTCGCTTCCCGCCTGACGTTGGACGCTGTGCCGCCTGAAGTCATCGCGCGCGCCAAGGGCATCATACTTGATGGCCTGGGGTGCGCATTGTTTGGTTCCGATGTGCGATGGACGCGGATACTCGCAGGCGTGGTCCATCGTCTGGAACCCAAGGGCGGCGTGGCATCCATCTGGGGGCGGCGTGCCTCGGCATCCGCGGCCAATGCCGCGCTCGTCAACGGCACCATGGTGCAAAGCTATGAATTGGATGATGTGCATATCAATGGCCATATGCACAGTTGCGCGGTGGTGCTGCCGGCTGCTTTCGCGGCGGCCGAATACGTGGGGGGCGACAAAGTGGACGGCGCCCGGTTGCTGCTGGCGATCATCGCGGCATTCGAAATCGGGCCACGAGTCGGCATCTGCATGCGCGGCGACGATATCAAACTCAATGGCTGGCACTCCGGCGGCATACTGACGACGTTTCCGGCCGCCATTGCCGCCGGTGTGGTGCTGGGCCTGAATTCCGATCAGTTTTTTCATGCTTTGGGTATCGCGGGCACCCAGGCGGGTGGTTTATTCGCCGCGCAGTATGGTTCCATGGTCAAGCGCATGCATGCCGGCAAAGCCGCGCAAAGTGGTTTATACGCCGCGCTGCTGGCAGCGGATGGTTTTACCGGAATCGAAGATGTGTTCGATGAAAAATACGGCGGTTATTGCTCGACGTTCACACACAGCACCGACAAATTTGATTTGCCTGAACTGGTGGCCGGTCTGGGCACGCGCTGGGAGACCATGCACTTTACGATCAAAACCTACGCCTGCAACGGCTCAAACCATTCCGCGGTGAATGCGATCGATGAATTGATGGCTGAGAACGGCATCAAGGCAGACGATGTAGCGGAAATCACAATAGCCGCCACACAAGGCATGATCCGCCACGGCGGCTGGTCGCCGTACGAACCCAAGGGGCTGGTCGGTGCGCAGATGCACACCGGGTTCTGTGTTGCGATGCGCATGATAGAAGGCGATGTTTTTGTCGATCAGATGGTGGATGAAAACATCGGCCGCGCGGATCTGGTGGCGCTCGCCAACAAGGTCAAAATGGTGCGCAGCGTGGAGCGCGAACAGAGGGGCAACAGCTATCGCAAAGGCGTGGACATGGAGGTCAAGCTGAAGGATGGCAGGGTATTGAAAAAAACCGTCGACTTCGCACGCGGCAATGATCTGCGTCCGCTCAGCGGCGAGGAGATGGCAACCAAGTTTCGGCGCCTGGCCGCCAAAGCGCTGTCGAAGAAAAATGTGACGCAGATCGAGAAAATCGTATGGGAGCTTGAACGTGTTGCTTCCGTCGCGCCGTTGATCAAGGCGCTGCGTGGCAGCGGGAAGGCGGCTGCGTGAGTGGTGTTCTTCCAAGATCGCCCAGCGCATTGCCGCCCCCATTGCGTGGTGGCTGACATGTGGTCAGCGTGCATGCCGGCATGCTTCCTGGCCATGATTGCTTGTGGAATGACTGCCGTCACGGCGCAGACTTACCCGGCGAAATCCATACGCATCGTCACCGGTTCCGCGGGCGGTGGTCAGGATATCGCGACACGCATCATCGCGCAGGGGATTTCGCGTTCCATGGGGCAACCCGTGGTGGTGGAAAACCGCGGCGGCAGCGGGCTGGTCGCGGCGGAAATCGTCGCCCAAGCACCTCCGGAAGGCTATACGCTGCTGATGACCGCCAGTCCGCACTGGATACTGCCGCTGTTGCAGGATCATGTGCCGTACGATCCGATCAAGGATTTCTCGCCGGTGACCATGGCGCTCAGGTTGCCTAACATACTGGTGGTACATCCGTCGCTGCCGGTGCATACGGTCAGGGACTTGATCGATCTGGCGAAGGCCAAGCCGGGCGTGCTGAATTATGGATCGTCGGGCACCGGGGCGACCACCCATTTGTCCGCGGAATTGTTCAAGGCGATGGCAGGCGTCAACATCGTGCGCATCTCCTATAAGGGCGGAGGCCCGACGCTTAACGCGCTGCTGGGCGGCGAGGTGCAGCTATGGTTTCCCAACGTGGCGTCGGGGATGCCGCAGGTCAAGGCGGGAAAGATCAGGGCGCTGGGGGTGACCAGCGCTGAACCCTCGATGCTGTTGCCCGGACTGCCCGCGGTGGCGGCTACCGTGCCCGGTTACGATGCGGTTTCGATGATAGGTGTCTTTGTCCGTGCCGGCACTCCGGCGGTCATCATCAACAGCCTGAATCAGGAAATCGTACGCGTGTTAAGTGGTGCAGACGCCAGGGAGCGGCTCGTCAGCAGTGGCGTTGAAGTGGTCGGCAGCTCGCCGCAGGAATTCGGCGCCGCAGTGAAGCTTGAGATGACCAAGTGGGCGAAAGTCATCAAGGATGCCAATATACGCGCGGAAAAAGAGTGATCATCCGCTGACCGGATGCTCACCCGCCGCATTCTTGCCGGCAATGCGGCCGAACGCGAGAGCTTCGCTGACATTGCCGCCACCGGGATAGTTGCGATACCAGAGCGACCCAAGCTCTCCCGCGGAATATAGTCGTTTGATGGGGTTGCCGCGCACATCAATAACCTGGGCTTTGGCATTTCTCTTCGGTCCGCCTTGGGTATTGTAGAGGCAGGGCCACATCTCCATGGCATAGTATGGTGGGCGTCCCAACGGAACCAGTGTATGCGCCAGGCGGCCAAGCAGAGGATCGTAGCCGCCAACGCATTGCATGTTGTATTGCGCCACCGTTTGCTGCAATTGATCCGCGCGCAGCCCGATCTGTGGCGCAAGATCGCCGATATTTTGCGCGGCTTTGATCCAGCCTTTCTTGATTTCGGCGCTGTTGTCAGTGCTCCATTGATAAACGTCGCTCACCTTGCCGCGGTCCGTCCTGCCGACCGCGCCGCGTATGCGCGTGTCCTCATCGAAAATGACGTAACACGGACTGCGCGTTCTTTGGAGCGTCAGCATGTCTATGTGCGCGGTCGGCTCCCACATGGCATGTACATCGGTGCCGGTTTCGTTCATGAAGCGCTGCGAAAACTGATCAACGTAGATGAATCCCGCGGCATGCATGAAGTGTCGGATCGCGAAGCCGAACTCCGGGAACTTGTATCCCAGCGCCGATGCGACCGCACTCATGTGCCAGAGATCCGCGCCGACTTCCGACGCGAGGCGTATGCCGTCGCCAGTATTTGCAGGATTGCACAGCCCCCAATATTTCTGTCCGAGGTAGTTCAGGTGCATCATTTGATCGTATTCAAAACCGCCGCATGTCAGTATCACGCCGCGCCGGGCACGAACTCTGATGTCCTTGTCGGCACCGGCTGCGACGACGCCGATGATGCCGTCCTGCTTGTCGACCAGCAATTGCTTCGCGGGAGAAGAATACAAAACCTTCAGGCTCATCTCCTTTACCTTGCGCGACAGCACGCCCCACAGGTCTATCCCGGCAGCTTCTCCTTTGCCGTTGACGCGTACCCTCGGACCTATTCCTTCCGCGCCCGGAATCGACGGAAAGGCGGCCCCTGCAAGGCCGATGGGGAAACCTTTGGTTCCGGAAGGCGGCCCGGGAACAATTTCACCGCCCATGCTGGCAACCCAGTCTGCGTTGCGGCTGCTCTCATGCACAAACGTCTCGACCACGTCGTGATCGGTCGTGCCCTCGCAAACGGTCTCAATAAACTGCACCGCTTTAGGGATATCCAGATAGGTGCGGATGGTGCCGCCGGAGTATCGCGTATTGCCGCCACCCTCGGGATTTTTTTCCAGAACTAGAACGTCCGCACCGGCGTTGCTGGCAGTAATCGCCGCCGAGGCACCGGCGCCACCTAGCCCCACGATGACTACATCCGCTTCATGATCCCACATGTTTGCACCTTCCTGACGTGAATTGGCTGACCGACAAACGCCGGGAATTCTTGCAGATTCCCTGTCATAATGCAATTCATGCAGCCGTGCGCAATATTCGCAGCGTGAAGAGAACAAGCGTAACGCCGCTCCTAACCCTATGGTTAATGATGGTGGAAGACGGCGTTGCACGCGTGTGCGGAGTTGCCGTTGTCGAGGCACGGTTTCGAAAAATTTGACGAAGGGTGAGGCATGAAAAACGACGGAGCAACCCGCATTTTGGCGGATTTTATTTCCAGGACTCGTTATGAAGATTTGCCTGCGCCGGTTATCGCAAAAGCAAAACAGCTGATCACCGACCAACTGGGCGTGGCGCTCGCCGGATCGACATTGTCGTGGAACCGAAAGGTGCTGGAATACGTGCAGGAGATGGGAGTCAAGGGAGACCTGACCGTGATCGGCAGCCGCTACAGAACTTCAGTCGAGTATGCGGCGCTCATCAACGGCACCTTCGGTCACGGTTTCGAACTCGACGATTACTGCACACCATGCGGTGCCCACGTCGGGTGCGTTGTTATTCCACCTGCGCTTGCGATCGCCGAGCGCGGCCGGATCAGCGGTCGAGAATTTCTGACGGCGGTTGCGATTGGTGCCGAAATATTGCTGCGCGTCGGATTTGCGCTCACCGTCAGAGGGATTTCGGCGCGCGGATTTCATTCGACCAGCGTTTACGGTCCTTTTGGCGCGAGCGCGGCTGCGGCAAAACTATTGAACCTCGACAAGGACCGTATGACGTATGCACTCGGCATAGCAGGTTCCCACGCTTCGGGTACGACTGAGTACGATCAGACAGGTGGTGACACGAAGCGCCTGCATGCGGGCATGGCCTCGATGGCAGGTGTGAGAGCCGCGATTCTCGCGAAAAATGGTTTTACGTCGCCACCGACTGTGCTTGAAGGCAAGAACGGCATACTCAATGCGTTTTCCGGCAGTCCCGCGCCGGAGAAGTTGACGGACGGCTTGGGTAGCGAGTACTGCATGCTGAAGAACCGCATCAAGCCATACGCATGTTGTGGAGCAATAATTCCAGGGGTCGATGCGATGCGCGAGATACTGAAGCAGCGCGCAGTGCGTCCCGATGAGGTCAAGAGCATTACGGTCGGCATGGAGAATCGCGCACTGGGCCACGTCGGGTCGGTAGGACCGGAGCCCAAGGACATTACCAGCGCGCAGTTCAGCAGCCAGTTCGCGCTGGGCCTCGCGGTTGCCAAGGGCAGGAACAATTTTCATGCCTACTATGAGGCGATGAAGGGCGGCTTCAGCGACGCGGACGTGACAGCGGTGGCAAAGAAGGTCAGCTTGGTGCACGATGACGAGGCGGAGGCGATTTATCCGACCACCCGGCTTGGCAAAGTAACGTTGGAAACTACGGATGGAAAGCGCTATTCGGCGAAAGTGTTTCATCCCAGGGGAAGCCCGGAGAATCCGCTGTCCGAAGAAGAGTTCGAGGAGAAGTTCTACGATCTGGCGGGTACTGTCCTCGATTCCGGCAGGGCCAGGAACCTGTTACATGCAATCCAAAATCTGGAAACGATGACAGATACTTCGGAACTTGCGGAGATGGTTACGTCTGTTTCGTGATCCAACTCACGTGGGTGCGTGTGTCCGTTCCGAGTTGCCGAAATTGCCAAATAACCATTCGATAAATAAAGAGTCATGATCGCTAGGGCAGCAGCCATCGTGACGCTCGCGCTGGCCTTCACGAGCGTCGGTCCGGTCTATGGGCAGGATTATCCGATCAAGCCTGTACGCATCGTCACGAGCTCACCAGGAGGCGGAAACGATTTTGCGGCGCGATTGCTCGCGCAGGGACTTGCCGGGCCTCTCGGCCAGCAGGTTCTGGTCGAGAACCGGCCCTCCGGCGTGATACCCGGAGACACCGTGGCCAAGGCCGCGCCCGATGGTTATACGCTGCTGCTGGCGGCCAGCATACTGTGGATAGGCCCGCTGCTGCAGGCCACGCCCTATGACCCGGTGCGCGATTTTTCGGCCATTGCCATGCTGGTGAGTTCGACCAACATACTCGTGGTGCATCCCTCGCTGCCGGTCAAGTCGATCAAGGAACTAATTGTGCTTGCCAGGGCCAGGCCGGGAGAACTCAATTATGGTTCCGCCGGCACGGGTGCACAGAGTCATCTTGCGGTGGAACTGTTCAAATCCATGGCTGACCTGCAGATCGTGCGCATCCCTTACGCCGGCCTGGGGCCGGTTATCAATGCACTGATCGGCGGCGAAGTGCATATGGCGCTGCCCAACGCCGGTGCTGTTACGCCGCACCTCAAGTCCGGCAGGATGAGGGCTTTGGCGGTTACCAGTGCGCAGCCGTCGGTGCTTTTTCCCACGCTGCCGACATTTGCAGGTTCCGGACTGCCCGGATACGAAGCCGACCAGACGGTGGCCATGCTGGCGCCGGCACGCACTCCGGACGCGATTATCAGGCGCTTGAATGCCGAGATCGTACGCGTGCTCAACAGGCCCGATGTGAAAGAGAAGTTTCTGAACACCGGGTCTGAAATCGTTGCAAACTCACCGGTCGAACTTGCAGCCACGATAAGACAGGATATTGCACGCATCGGCAAGGTGATCAAAGACGCGGGCATACGCGGCGAATAGCGGCGTGAATAGAGGAGGTTTCGGTGTTGATGTCGCGCGACGTAGCTCAGATCCTGATGGCTGCTGCCACAGGCATGGTGGCAACAACGGCATCAGGCCAAACCTATCCGATCAAGCCGATACGCGTCATTACGGCGGCCGCCGGGGCGAGCAGCGACTTCACGGCGCGGCTGGTGGCGCATGGAATTTCCGCGTCCGTCGGGCAGCCTGTAATCGTCGACAATCGGGCCGGTGGTGTCATCCCGGGGGCCGTGGTGTCACAGGCAGCAGCGGACGGCTATACGCTGCTGATCAGCGCCAACAGCTTGTGGATAGGCGCGTTGCTGCAAAAAACACCCTATGATCCGGTACGCGATTTCCTGCCGGTTTCCGTCGTGTTGAGCCAACCCAACATACTTGTCGTGCATCCGGCCTTGCCGGTGAATTCGGTCAAGGATCTGATCGCGTTGGCTAAAGCCCGGCCGGGTGAGCTCAATTATTCTTCGTCAGGTTCCGCCGGAGGATCCACGCAGCTGGCGGCCGAACTGCTCAAGTCCATGGCCGGCGTCAATATCGTTAATATTCCTTACAAAGGCAGTGCACCCGGACTGGCGGACCTGATGAGTGGTCAGGTGCAGCTTTCGTTTGGCACTTCCTCCACCGTGGGACCGCATATTCGATCCGGCCGCCTCAAGGCGCTGGCTGTGACCAGTGCTGCACCTTCCAGTTTGTTTCCCAGTCTGTCGACGGTGGCGGCCAGCGGTTTGCCAGGATATCAGGCCGATAACATGACGGGGCTATTTACGCCGGCAAGGGTAGCGGCAGTGATCGTCAAGCGCTTGCACGAGGAAGTCGCACAGCTTGTCAGAAAAACCGATGTGAAGGAGAAAATACTGGGCAGCGGCGCGGAGCCCGTCGGTAATTCACCGGACGAGTTTGCCGCCGCGATCAGGGCAGAGATGACAAGGTGGGGCAAGGTGATCAAGGAAGCCGGCATCCGTGCCGATTGATATAGAGACTGGAGATTATTTTGGATAAGACTGCGGAGAAGTTTGTTGATTATGCGTCGGAGCTTGCGTATTCCGATCTTACGCCAGCGGCAATTCATGCCGTCAAACGCAGTGTGGTCGATGCGATGGGATGTGCGCTGGGCGCTTTTCACGCTGAACCGATGAAAGCCATACGCAGCCTGGCGGCGATGGTGAGCGCCGGCAAGCCGGCGACCGTCATCGGCACGAAAATCCGCAGCTCTCCCGAATTGGCGGGATTTGCCAACAGCGCGATGATACGGTATGCGGACTTCAGCGATGATTTCTTTGGTGCCAAGGGCGACAGCGGGCCGCATCCGAGCGACAACATCGGCGGCGTATTGGCGGCGGCGGAATCGGCCGGCGCCGATGGCAAGTCTCTGGTGCTGGGTGTCGCGCTCGCGTACGAAGCCTGTGGGCAGATGATGGATCAGATCATCTTGCAGAAGGGCGGCTGGGATTATGCCATCGTGCACGCGATCGCCAGTGCGTTGGGCACCGCGAAAATGTTCGGCTTGACGCACGAGCAGATGCGCAATGCGCTCGGACTGGCGGTCGTTCCCAATGTCGCCCTGCTGCAGACCCGCTTGGGCGAGCTTACCAACTGGAAGGGCCTGGCAGGTCCCAATGGCAGCCGCGCCGGATTCTTTGCCGTGCAGCTGGCGCAGGCAGGCATCACCGGGCCTGCCGAGCCTTTTGAGGGCGGCGCGGGTTTCATGAAACAGCTCAATAACCGGTTTGATCTCGGCATCTTCGGTGGCCGGGATACGCCTTTCAAGGTCGAAGGGACGTTTTTCAAGCATTATCCGGTTGTATATTCAGGTCAATTGCTGATCTGGAGCGCATTTGAGTTGCGTCAAAAGATCAACCACGAGGACATAGAGTCGCTGTGTCTGCACCTCGTGGGACGGTATGCGATTGCAAAAGCCACTCATCCCAACTATTGGAATCCGATGACGCACGAGACCGCCGATCACAGCTTGCCGTATCTGACGGCAGCCGCGCTGGTCGATGGTGAGATAACCGCCAGGACCTTAACGCCCGAGCGTTTTCGCGATCCTGTCATACTGGCTTTGGTCCAGAAAATTCACTTTCAGGAAGATAAACAATACACCGCGGCATTTCCGGGAACCTTCAATTGCCGCATGGAGGCGACATTGAAATCGGGTCAGGTGGTAACGCTGCACAGGACCAATCCCAAGGGCCATCCTGCCAATCCGATGAGCGACCAGGAGATCGAGGCGAAGTTCCTGAAACAGGTCGACGCTGTTCTACCGTCAGCGCAATCGCGTGCATTACTCGATCAGCTCTGGAATCTTGAGAAGGTGCACGACATTGGAAATCTGCTCACCTTGACCAAGGTTGCAGGAAGCGAATAGCCGTTATTCCAGTTTGATGCCTATGTCCCGGATCAGTTTGCCCCAGCGCGGAACCTTCGTCGCGATGAATTGCCTGAACTGCTCTGAAGTGCTGCCAACGGCTTCTCCGCCATCGTCTTTGATTTTCTCTTCCATCTCCTGTGACCTGGCAATTTTGGAAAGTTCCACGCTGAGTTTATTGATGATTGCTGGCGGAGTGCCGGCAGTTGCGGCCCAACCGCGGAACGTGAAAGAGTCATAGCTCGGCACGCCTTGTTCCGCGATGGTCGGTATGTTGGGCAATACCTTGAAGCGCTGTGCAGTGCTGATGCCGAGTATGCGCAGCCTGCCGGTGTCCGTGAACGGCTTGACGGTCAGGACAGAGACTACCGATGCGGCTATGTGGCCCGCGACCAGATCCGCCGCCCAGGCCTGTGCCTCGCGTGTATGGGATATATTGGGACTTGATGTTGGCGGCGTGTATGAACCACGCACCGACGAGATGCGTGCCGGAGCCCAGGCCGCCGCCACCAAAATTAGGTTCGTCAGTAAAAACTGTGGGCGAGCTTTGGCTCGGGTAGCTTGCCAAGTACATGATACAAGGCCAGTTCTGTGGCCTTGAAGGTTCGAAAGCCGT
>CANJQI010000079.1 GCA_947476215.1 Betaproteobacteria bacterium | reverse complement strand
ATTCTCGCCTTCAGCCGCAGGCAAGTCACCGAGTTAAAGCGGACGGCGCTGGCCCCGATAGTCGAAGAGTCCGTCCGCCTGCTGCGCGCCACGCTGCCGGCGCGCCTGACGCTCGCGGTTCACTGTGGCGCCGATGTGCCGGCGGTGCTGGCCGATCCAAGCCTGATTCAACAGGTCCTGATCAACCTTGCGACCAACGCGATGCAGTCGATGAAGAGCGGCCCCGGACATATCGACATCCGGCTGGATACGGTAATGCTCGATGCGGCTTTGGCGGATGCACATCCGGCGCTACATGCCATGTGCGCCAAGCACCCTGGTCGAGCCGTGCGGCTCGCGGTGAGCGACGATGGGCCGGGCATGAACGCGGCCATACTCGGAAGAATTTTTGAGCCGTTTTTCACCACCAAAGCGAAGGGTGAGGGCACTGGATTGGGCCTGTCGGTGGTACACGGCATCGTGCAGGCGCACGAGGGCGTTATTGTGGTGGACAGCGAGCCCGGCAAGGGTACGACTTTCACGCTCTACCTGCCGGCCGAACGCAGATTGAATCCCTGCGAACCGGAGCCCGCGGCCAGTGCCGCGGCGACAGTACCGGCGCCGGCCACGGTCCCTGCGCTGATCCTGGGTGGCGGACGACACATCCTCTACCTTGACGACGAAGATGCGCTGGTGATACTGGTCGAGCGCATGATGAAACGGCGGGGCTTCCGCGTGAGCGGCTACACCGACCAGGGTAAAGCGCTCGATGCGCTGCACGCGGATCCGGCCGGGTTCGACCTGGTGGTGACCGACTACAACATGCCAGGCATGTCGGGACTGGACGTAGCACGCGAAGTGCGCGCAATCCGTGCCGACTTGCCGGTGGCGCTCGCCTCGGGTTTCATCGACGAGGAGTTGCACGCGGAGGCGGAGGGGGCTGGGGTGACGGAATTGATTTTCAAGGCCGATGGAATGGAGAACTTCTGCGACATCGCGCAGCGGTTGTCGCAGGCGGCCGCGGAGAAATTGAAGGCTACCTGATTCGATGCAATTGCGCTGGCGCGGCTACGCGAATGTTCGCTGCCGAGTCAAGCTGACGATTGATCCGTCGCCGCTTGCAGGACCGCTACGAGTCGGCTTGGGCGCTGGCTGGGCCAACTACTTGTTGCGCTTGACGCGGGTGAGCTTGCGGCGCCGTTCGCGTCTTGCCCGGCGAACGCTCGAATTCCGATGATCTTGTTCTATTGCTGTACGGGAATCTCCACACCGATGCCGCGGTAACCGATGGGGCGGCAGGATGGCAACAAACTGCACATCAAAGGCAGCTACGGCGCGCTTGCGCGCGCCATCACGCGAGCGAAAGAAGGCAAGCTGGGACAGGTGCCCAGCTTCGTACCTGAGTGGCATCCCCACGGGGATTCGAACCTATTTCGCTCGAAAACTCAACAATGTGCATGTTAATTCGACAGGCAAATTGCTGATTTTTGGTGTTGCCCACAAACGCCAAAATCACACGTCGAGCCTATGGCGCGCGAAGTTCATCCGGCTGCCGAATCGAAGTTTGGGTAACTCAACACCGCCTGACGCCCGCGGCTAACCCGGCGGCATCGGACAGATTCGAACGCCGTCCTCTATACCGTGGCCTGCGAACCGAAGATGACGGTGCACTGCGTGGACATCACGCCGCCGTTGCCGTGCGCGAGCGCAACATCGCAATTCTTCACCTGGCGCTGACCGCACTCGCCCCTGACCTGGCGAATCGCTTCTATCATGGCCAGCAAGCCGTACATGCCGGGGTGACAGTACGAGAGCCCGCCGCCACTGGTATTGACCGCGAGCTTGCCACCCGGCGCAATCGCTCCGTCTGACACGAACCGCCCGCCCTCGCCCTTCGGACAGTAACCGAGGTCCTCGAGAAACAATATTGGCGTAATGGTGAACGCATCGTACAGCGACAACATTTTGACATCCGACGGCTTGAGTTGCGCCATGCGGAATGCCTGCGGCCCTGAGCGTGCCGCCGCGGTGACCGTGAGATCCGGCATGCTCGAGATCGAAACGTGACTGAGCGCGTCGCCCGTACCCAATACGTAGACGGGAGTCTTCTTCAACGTTTTCGCGCGCGCCGCTGTCGTCAGTATGACCGCACCGCCTCCGTCGAGTACCAGGCAACAGTCACGAACCGTGAAAGGATGACTGACCATGCGGGCATTGAGCGCCTGCTCGATCGTCAGCGGCTCCTTCTCCCACGCCTTGGGATTCATGAGCGCCCATTTACGCGCGGCGACCGCCACTTCCGCCAAGTGCTCGCGTGTGGTGCCGTATTGATGCATGTGGCGCGAGGCGGCGAGTGCGTAGGCGCTGATCGGCAACAGCGGTTTATAGGGTGTCTCGAAATAGTTGTAATCGCGCGGCGTAGCAATGGCGCGGCTGACCGAACGCTGGGTGCTTCCATACGTGATCAGAGCGACCTCACACAAACCCGCCTCAAGCGCGCACTGCGCATGCGTCAGCAACGCCATGAATGACGAGCCGCCGATTTGGGTACCATCAAAATACCTGGGTGTGATGCGCAGGTACTCGCAGAGCGGCATGGGCCCCTGGCGCACCTGGCTGGCAGCCGAAAATACACCGTCGATGTCGGAAAGCTTCAGACCGCAGTCGTCCAGCGCGCGCATCGTCGCCTGCGCCATCAGGTCCACCGGGCTGGTATTGGGCGCCATCTGGCCGAGATCGGATTCCGCCGCCCCCACGACCGCAACACTGCCGCGTTTCAAATGTCCGTTCATTTCGTGCCCTGTGCCGCGGTAAATACCGGATAGGCCGGCTGCTTGTCGGCTGCTGGATGCATGCACACTTTAACGCGCATGCCGATTTTGATCTGCATGGGGTCCATGTCCTCGACCCGGCTCATCATGCGAAATCCTTCGTCTATGTCGATCAGCGCAACGTTGTACGGCGGCTTGTCCTTGCCATAAATCACCGTCGTCGCATAGACAGTGCCCAGGCCTTTGCTGACACGCCATTCCAAATTCGGGCTACCGGTGACAGGCGCCACCGCGCGCGGATAAAACACCACCGAACCATCATCCTTGCAAACCTGATAGGCAAGTTCGCCCTTCTTTCCGTATTCCATATAGGTGCCTAGCGGTGATTCCTTCGTCAGATCGTTCATGTGCAATGCCTCCAAAAGTTAAATCTGTTCCGCGCTAGGTGCGCAATCGTGCAAGCACTTCAGGGTTGTAGACGTTAATTGGCTTATTCTCTGCGAATGACAAAATGCTGTCGATGGCGTGCCCATACATGAATTCAAAAGTTTCCCACACCACACCGCCAAGGTGAGGCGTGCATATGACATTCGGCATCTTCAGTAGTGGGTGATCGCCGCCGACGATGGGCTCATGATCATAGACATCGACGGCCGCATATCCGGGCCGCCCTTTTTCCAACGCCGCCGCCAGCGCCCCCTGCTCAATCAGCCCGGCGCGACTGGTATTGACCAGCAACGCAGCCGGCTTCATGCGCGCCAGATCGGCCGCCGTCACGATGCCGGTCGTTTCCGGAGAGAACCAGACATGCAAACTCAAGATATCGGCATGCTCAAAAAACGCCTCCCTGGACAGCGGCACCGCATAGCCTGTAGCCGCAGCTTTGATGAGCGTATTTTCACGCCCCCAGCAAATCACCTCCATGCCAAATGCGCGGCCTACGCTGGCGACTGCGCCACCGATGTGCCCCAACCCATACACGCCCAACGTCTTGCCACGCAGCCCTGTGCCCACCGTGGTCTGCCATGCGCCCGCCTTCAGTTGCCGCACCTCTTCCGGGAGATGACGCAAGCTGGCCAGGATAAGTGCCCAAGTGAGCTCGGCAGTTGTGTACGAAGGCCCATTTGGAACCGCCGCAACAACTATGCCCGCGTCCGTGCATGCCGCTACATCGATGTGCTTACGGTGGCTGCCCGTCTGCGCAATGATGCGCAAACGCGGCAACTTTTCGATCAGCGCACGGGGAATTGCCGAGCGCTCCTGCGTCAGGATCAGCGCGTCGAAGTCCTGCAGGCGCGCCGCGAGCCGGGTGACATCCCTTTCGTTTTCATGAAACACCATGACTTGATGACCGGCCAGTCGCTGTGCACATGCAAGCCGGTGATAAGACTTCTGGTAGTCATCGAGTACGGCGATTTTCACGCTGCGTCCAGATGAAGGCTGGCCAACCCTAGCCGACAATTAATGCCGGCGGCATGGGTATGCCGCCCTACTGTCATGCCAATTAGTGGAAGATGAGGTTGGTAGAAACTCATGCCCCAAGGGTTGGTGGCTTGCGCATATCCATCACCAGATCTTTTTTCTGAATGTAGACCCGCGCCAGCTTGGGTCGCTTGGCGACTTCCTTCAGCATGCGTACCCAGGGCTCATCGAACGTATAGTCGGTTTTCATGGCCCCGGCGGCGAGCATATCGTCAACCTGCGACCCGGCGTAGGAGTAGCGCAGCAAGCGTTCTTCGTCGCTGATGTTCGGGTATTTCTTGCGCAACCCAGGCACCGCCAGATCAGGCTCGGGCGGCACCAGCGGTATCGTCTGCGAACCGTTGGAAATAATCTTGTCCAGCACATCCGGCTGGACCGGCGCCATCAGCTTGCCGTAGTAACCCAGCACGTATTTTTTCACTTCGTCCGGAATGATCTTGTAGCGTTCGCCGTTGACCACGTTGAGCACCGCCTGCGTGCCAACGAACTGCGAGAACGGCGTAATCATGATCGGCCAGCCGAGCTCGCTGCGTATGCGCGCGCATTCGTGCAGCAACTCGTCGAGCTTATCGGTGAGTCCGGCCTGCGCGAGCTGAAACTTGAAATTGGTCTGCATGCCGCCGGGCACCTGATGCTCGAAGTGAAACGCGTCGTACTCCATGGGCACGCCCACCGGCAGTCCTTCCTGCTCCGCCATGCGGCGAAAGTGCTCGCTGACTTCATCGATCAGCGCATCGTCGACATTGACGGTGTAGCCCATATCGCGCAGGTTGCGCACCATGGTCTGTGTCGCTGGCTGCGCCTCGCCATTGGCCAATGGCGCAATCGATGTCTGCAACTGATCCACGCCCAGCTTGACGCCTTCAAGGTAGACCAGCGGTGCAAGCCCTGTCAGACAATGACTATGCAGTTCCAGCGGCAGATTGCCCATGACTTTTTTCATGGCCGGCACCAGCGTGCGGATGCGCTCAGGCGTCAACAACCCACCGGCGTCCTTGATCATGATCGCGTCGACGCCGGCACGCTCTATCAGTTCTTTGGTTTTCTGCGCATAGAGTTCATCCGTGTGCACCGGACTGTGTCCAAAAGCGACGATACCGACCGTGTACGCGCCGAGTTCCTTGGCGTATTTGAGCAGATAGACGATGTTATCCAGGTCGGCGAGCGCGTCGTAAATCCTGAACCGGCGCATGCCGTTCGCGATCAACCGCTCTATCCATAACAACGGTATGTCATTCGGCACCACGTCGAACGCCGCGCCGCTCTTGCTGCGCACCGTTCCATACAGCGGGGTTCTGTGTATATGCTTGCACAGCAGCCGCACCCGTTCCCACGGATTCTCTTTCAGATACCGCACGCTCACGTCGACATGCGCGCCGCCGATGGACAGGTCTATCGCCTCGAATCCCATGCGGTCCATGCGCTCGGCCACCGACAGCATCATGGCGGTCGTCATGCGCGTTGCCCACAGCGACTGGTGCGCGTCGCGCAGCGTGGTATCCATGATGCGGACTTCTCTCATTGCGCCAACGCCGGCAAGCAACTTACAGAAATAAATATGTTTATATTCATTATGTTATGCTCCATTGCGGGTGAATTGCTGCATAAAAGTCTGCTCCACCCAGCGCGTCGTCACGCGGTTGTGCACGAAATCGTCATGCGCCATCACCGCCTGATGAAACGGGATGGTGGTGTGGATACCACTCACCTGGAAATTTTTCAACGCGCCCGACATCGTCGCGACTGCCTCCGCTCTGTCCCTGCCGTAGGTGATCAGCTTGGCGATCATCGAATCATAAAACGGCGGTACGAAGTATCCGGGATAACAGTGGCTGTCGACGCGTATCCCCGCTCCCAGCGGCGGCTGCCACGCCGTCAGGGTGCCGGGACTGGGCATAAAGTCGCGCTCCGGCATTTCGGCGTTAATACGGCATTCGAGGGCGTGGCCCTTGGTCTGAACGTCAGACTGCTGAAAAGATAACGCAGCGCCCCCGGCAACCTTGATCTGCTCGGCCACGAGGTCCACGCCCGTGACCATTTCAGTAACCGGATGTTCGACCTGTATGCGGGTATTCACCTCCAGAAAATAGAAGTTCTTCGTATCCAGGTCGACGATGAATTCGACCGTGCCGGCATTGGCATAGCCGACGTGCTTCGCGAGTCGCACCGCTGCCTCTCCCATACCGGCGCGCATTTCGTGGGTTATGACCGGCGAGGGCGCTTCCTCTATCAGCTTCTGATGCCGGCGCTGGGTTGAACAATCACGCTCGCCCAGATGCACGACATTGCCCTGGCCATCGGCGATGATCTGGATTTCCACATGACGCGCGCGCTCGATAAAGCGCTCTATGAACAGCGTCGGATCGCCAAACGCGGCGCGTGCTTCGGCACTTGCGCCTTCGAATGCACCGGCCACTTCATCGGCCGAGCGCACGACCCGCATGCCGCGCCCGCCACCACCGGCGCTGGCCTTGAACAAGAACGGATATCCGGCGCGCTTGCCAAACGCCACCGCATCCTGCGCCGCCTTGACATGATCCGTTCCGGGCACGGTGGGTATGCCGAGTTCGGCGGCCGTGCGACGCGCGTTGAGTTTGTCGCCCATGGACTCTATCGCCATCGCGGACGGACCCACGAAAGTTAAGCCATGTTCAGCGCACAGCCGCTGGAATGCCGCGCGTTCGGATAGAAATCCATACCCCGGGTGCACGGCGTCACACCCCGTGCCCTTTGCGGCCATGACCACCGCCGCCATTTTCAGATAGCTTTCGCTCGCCGGCGCCGGTCCTATGCATACGGCACGGTCGGCCATGGTCGCAGCCATGGATTTCCGGTCCGCATCGGAAACCCCCACCACGGCCTCCACCCCCAGCTTGCGACACGCGTGAATTATGCGAACGGCGATCTCGCCACGATTCGCCACGAACAGGCGTTTGATGCCCATCTCCGTACTCCTGTGCTGGATATGGATCAGTCCTGCTTGATCAGCATCAACACCTGATCGTGCTCGACCATCGCCCCATTTTCCACCAGGATCTTGGTGACCGTGCCGGCAACCCCGGCCTTGACCGAGTTAAACAGTTTCATGACTTCAACCAGGCACGTCGTGTCCGAGGGACCGACTTTGGCGCCGACCTCCACAAACGGTTTTTCCCCCGGAGACGGCGCGCGGAAGAACGTACCCAACATGGGCGCGCGTATCGCGGTAACACCCGCGGGTATGGGTTCGGCGGCAGCCGGGGCAGCCACTGCCTTCGGTGTAACGGCGACCGGCGCGGGCGCCGGTGTGGCGCTCACCGCCGGCATCTGCGCAGGCGCGGGTCTATCTGAAAAAGACGGACTGGATGTCAGCTGAGCCGCGCCTTGTTTCTGGACATGAAGCTTGAGATCCCCAATTTCGAGTCGCACATCGTCGTAGTCGGATTCGTCGATCAGCTTGAGTATTTTGAGGACTTCGTCATTCGTCAGTGACATCGTTGGTTATCCTTGAAATTGTTTGGACTCTTGGTAAGAAACCCGCACCCTGCCGAAATATATTATACCCAATTGACCAGATCGATTCCCGCCTGCCGAAATGCGCGCGCTGCAACGGCCGCTTGCAAGGTGATCGACTTGAAGGCACGAATTTCCGTAAAATCGCCGGGACGCACAGGCGGCTGGTTTTCTTGGGCAGCCAACACGTTATGCGCTATCATCGAAATCACTTTCACATTACAAGCGAGCACCCGCATGGACAAAGTTATAGCCTCCCCCGCCGAAGCCATTGCCGATATACCGGACGGCGCGACGATAGCAATCGCCGGTTTTGGCGTCGGACACCGGTTCGCGACCAGCCTCATCGTGGCGTTGCGCGACAAGGGCAGCAAGAACCTGTCCGTGGTCTGCAACTCCCTCGGCGGCCCCGGGCAATTGCGCGGACAGATACTCGCCGAGAACAAACAGGTCAGGAAATTGATAGCGGCTTTCTCCGACCGCCCCGGCATGAAAACCGCGTCCGAGGAACAGATTATTGCCGGTGAACTCATATCGGAACTGGTCCCGCAGGGCATACTTGTCGAGCGCTGCCGCGCCGGTGCGGCGGGCCTGCCGGCGTTTTATTCGCCGACAGGCGTGGATACCGCACTCGCGGACGGCAAGGAGATCCGTTACTTTGACGGCAAGCCCTTTGTCCTCGAACACGCCATACATCTCGACTACGCGCTGCTGCGAGCGCACCGCGCCGACCGCGCCGGCAACCTTCAGTTCCGCGGCGGCAGCCAGAACTTCAATCCCAGTTTCGCCAAGGCGGCACGCGTTGCGATCGTCGAAGTCGATGAAATCGTCGAAGTCGGCGAGATTCCGCCGTCACTCGTCGACCTGCCCGGCATCTTCGTGACGCGCGTCGTGAAGAGCACGCTGACACTGGATCCGAGCACCATGAAAGGCACGTCCGGCCTGCGCCGCGCCGCCGACACCGCGCGCCTCTACAACGGCAAATCCGCGCTGACCCGGGCCGGTATCGCGAAACGTGCCGCGCGTATCGTCAAGGAAGGCAGCTACGTCAATCTCGGCACCGGCATACCGACCCAGGTTTCGAATTTTCTGCAAGGTCGCGACGTATTTCTCCATGCGGAGAACGGCATCCTCGGTTACGGCGAGATGGTCACGGGCAAGGATATCGACCCCGACTACTACAACGCCGGCGGTCAGTTTGTCGCGCTGGTGCCGGGCGCGTCGTTCTTCGACAGCGTCACATCATTCGAAATGGCGCGCGGCGGAAAAATCGACACGGTCATACTGGGCGCGTACGAAGTCGATCAGCATGCAAATCTTGCGAACTGGAGCCGGTCCGACGCAACCCGCGGTGGAATAGGCGGTGCGATGGATCTGGTCGCAGGAAAATCGGAACTGATCGTGGTGATGGAACACTGCGACAGCAAGAACAACCCCAAGCTGCGCCGTCAGTGCACCTTCCCGCTCACCGGCAAAGCCTGCGTCGACTGGGTCGTCACCGACCTGGCGCTGCTCCACTGGACGAACGGCAAATACGTCCTCGAAGAAGTCGCGCCAGGATTTAGCGCCGACGAAGTGATCAAACTCACCGAAATGGAAGTGGTCGCCGCGCCTAACGTCGGAGTCATGGATTAGCTAGCGTTTCACGCCGGCCGTATCAGGGCGCCTATCTCCGCCATGTCCTTGACCTGGTCGACACGCGCGACCAAGTTGACGATCGCATCAGCTCGTGCCGCGGGTAACAGGCGGGACGTAAAGCGGCGAAACTTTTCCGCCACGCCATCGTAGTCGAGAGGGGTCTCGGGAGAACCAGGAAAGGTGGTGGCAAGCAAGGCATGATGTTTGCCGCCAGCCATCTCCAGCCGTATTTCTATCGTCAGATCTCCAGGCTTACACTGTCTCTCAGCCTTGGTCGTTACCTTCTTGGCCAGCAGCCGTATGACCGGATCTTTCAACGTCTCTTCGGTCATGATAGGGTCGTTTACCAGATCTCTGCAGAGGGCGATGGCTACCATGAAGGGGATGCTGTACTGCGCTCCCATGATGCTGTCGGGCTCGCGATCCTGGTGCCGGTCCTCCGCTTCGCCATGCGCAAGGTCGCCATGCGAGGCGGGAGTCAGCAGGGCGATGCCCTCGATGGCCTTGGGGTCTAGCGCGTTGGTTCGTTTGAAGACCTGGATGGCATGAACCAGAGCCATGCTGACCGAATGGCACGCATAGGGTTTGAAGGGTCTATGGTCTCCGCGCCAGACCGTACCGAGTTGATCCGTCAGGCGCTCGGGGTGCGGACTAGGCGAAACCGCATTCAGGTATCCATATTGACCTTCCATGACCGTCGTCGGGCCAGTGAACCCCGCCTGGGCCAGAAGGGCGCTCTCGAGGCCGTTGGCCGCAGCCCGTCCTTCGTGCAGGCGCTTGGTCATGGCCCCTTCCCAGACGAATTCGATGAGGCCGGCGGAATGGGAGCCGGCGATACCCAGCGCCCAGGCCATCCGGGTCTCGTCGAGTCCCAGCAGCTTACCCACCGCCGTGGCCGATGCGAACGGGCCCAGTACTCCGGGATTATGAAAACCGCGCTCGGTCTCGACCGCCATGGTCTGCGCCGCCATGGTCCGATGGACGACCTCGTAGCCGAGCATGAGGGCGGTGAGAAACGCCTTGCCATCTCTATGGTCCCGCTCGGCAATCGCGAGCGCCGCGGGCAGGACCAGCCCGCCCGCGTGGCCGCTATGCTCCATTTCAAAGGCGCCTATCATGGAACCGTTAACGAGCGCAGCCCTGGACACGTCGGTCTTCCACGCCTGACCGAACATCGAAACCTCGGGTGTTCCTCCCAGGCTCTTGGCCATACCGGTAATCATCTGCGACCAAGGCATGGTTGCCCCGACAAACCCGGCGCCTATGGTATCCAGCACGTATCCCTTCATCCGCTCGACCAATCCAGACGGGAAGTCCTCGAATCGTGCTTTCGCGATGAATCTGGCAAGTTCTTTGGTTTCGTTCACAAGCGCCTCCGTAGTAGTGTATTCATTCAAATCGCGTCACTGCCCACCCAAACTCAAACCGGCCTGAACATCGGCACCGACGGTCCGCCCTCGGTGGGCTTGAAAGTCACTTTGACCTTCTGGCCGCACTTTATCGTATCGAGATCGCACTCGACGATATTGGTCATCATCGACGGGCCTTCGTCGAGCGTGACATAGCCAATCGCATACGGCACGGGGCCCGATTTGCGCGAGACGCTGAACGTGTAAATCGTTCCAGTCCCTTGTGCTTCTTTCCACTCGGTTTTGTCGCTGAAACAGAACGGGCAAAGCGCGCGTGGATAGTGATGGTATTTCTTGCAATCGTTGCAGTATTTGATCAGCAGCTTGCCCTGGCTCGCCGCTTCAAAATACGGCGCGTCCCCTTCGTTCAACTGCGGGGCTGAAATCTTGCGTTCCTGATAGGGTGTGGCCATCGTCTTACTCCCTTTCCATGATCAGTGTGGCGCTGCCGTGGCGTGTTCCCAGGGAGCCGCCGGTTCCATGCGCGAGCGCGATGTCGCAATTCTTGACCTGCACTTTCGGATGAGCCTCGCCGCGTAACTGGCGCACGGCTTCGATGATCTTGGTGATGCCGCCGCGATTGCCGGGATGGTTGTTGCACATGCCGCCGCCATCGGTATTGAAGGGCAGCTTGCCGACACCCGAAATCAGATTGCCGTCCATGACGAATTTTCCGCCCTCGCCCTTCTTGCAAAACCCAAGGTCTTCCAGGGTCATGACGACGGTAATCGTAAAGCTGTCGTAAATCGACGCGTACTTGATATCCGACGGCTTTACACCGGCTTCGGCGTATGCAATCGCGCCGGTTCTTACCGCGCCGGAGTAGGTGAGATCCACATTGCCGCCCATCTGGTCCTTCGGTGATTCTCCGGTACCGAGCAGCTTAACCAGCGGCCGCTTGAGACTCTTCGCGATCTCCGGACTCACCACGATGACCGCGCCGCCGCTGTCGGTAACCACGCAACAATCCATGCGATGCAGCGGATCGGCGATCATCGGTGAATTGACGACGTCCTCAACCGTCAGGACTTTTTTCAGGAAGGCGTTGGGATTGTGTTGCGCATGGTGCGAGGCCGCGACCTTGACCCATGCGAGTTGTTCACTGGTGGTCCCGAACTGATACATATGGCGCATCGCGGCCATTGCATACATGTTGACGGTTACCGGCCCGAACGGAGACTCGAATGCGGATTCCGGGACGCCGCCCCCCATGTCGCGCGGCGCCGTGCCCGGACGCCCGAACCCGGCGCACGTAATCAGCGCAACGTTGCATTTTCCGGCGGCTATTGCTTCCGCCGCATGGGCAACGAGGTAAAGGTATGAAGAGCCGCCGGTATTCGTCGAGTCGGCATGTTTTACCGTCAGGCCCATATAGTCGATCATGCTGAGTCCGCCGGTTCCGGGCGCATCGGCCGAGCAGTAATAGCCGTCCACGTCCCTGATCGTCAACCCGGCATCCTCTAGCGCCCCTTTTGCGACCTCGGCATGGACCTGTGCGATAGACTTGTCCGTGATCTTGCGCGCGGGATGCTCGTATATCCCGGCAAAATACGCCTTGCCTTTGATGCTCATTTGCGATGATCTCCCCTGGTTTATTCGCAGCTGTAGAAATTCAACGGGTTGCGTAGGCGCATTTTAACAGTTCCGTACCGCCCCCCCCGAGACGCGGACTGCATCGCGACCATCACGCCACCAGCAACGACGCCATGTCTCTAACGTCTTCCACGCTTTCGAGATCCTTGGCCAGTTGCACGAATCGCAACGCTTTTTCCCGCGCCATCGGTTTTGCTGCAATTGCCATGCAATCCTCGAATTTTTCCGCACACTCCGCGGTTCCCATCGGATCCTGCGGCGAGCCTTTGACAAAGTCGATGCGTTTGACATGACGGGCACCGGCCGTGGTCTCCAGCTCAATAATGTTAGGCACGATCAACTGCGGCAAGCGGTCCAGTTCGGGATCTATCGTGACGTCGACCTTCGCCGCCAGCTCAACGATGTCGGCGTTACGCCAGTTCTCCGCGATCAGGTCATTGAGCGTCACCTTGCCCTGCGTCGCCGCCAACGCCACCATGATAGGTATGCTGAACTGGGCATCGACCACGCTGTCCGGTTTGCGCTTGGACGGACTGGAAGCGCAGCGCTCGTAAGCGCCCTTATTCGTGCGCACCAGCACGCGCTTGATATCCGACGGCGCGATGCCATGCTCCTTGACCATAGCGCTGACCGCGGCAATCGGAATATGCGTGTGTTTGCAGGACGGGTAAGGCTTGATGCTGGTGTTGGCGATTTCAAACGCCTGGCCCAGTCCGCCGGTGATAGCCGCCGGGTTGTATTCGCCGCGCCCGTATAGCGGATACAAACCGTATACACCCTCCAGTACATCCTTGGGGCCCGTGAATCCGATCTGCGCAAATTGTACGGCCAGCATGCCGGCCTTGGCCGACAACCCCTGTTGCAGGCGCACGCTCAAGGCGCCGTCCACCGTGCCTTGAGAATTACAGCTGCACTGGGTATAGGCCAACCCCATCGCAGCCAGCGTCTGTTTGCGGTCAAAACCGAGAAACTTGCTGGCCATGGCAACTATACCGAAGGGAACAAACGTCTCCGTCACCCAGCCGTATTGCACCTTCAGCGCCATGCGCAACCGGCATGCGAGATCCGTTCCCAGCGCGATACCCAGCATCAGGTTCTGGCCGGATATTTTTTTACCTGCGTATTGCGCCAACACGAAGGCGGTGGTGACTATGGTCGCACCCAGGTGCCCTCCTCCGCCTTCATGCACATCGTCGATATCCCAGGCTCGCGCCATTGCGCCATTGACCAGTGCCGCATGAAACGCCGGCAGCCTGGTGCCGTGTACCAACAACTGCGCCTCGGCCTTGCCACCCCAGCCTTGGGCAAGTTCGACCAGATTGGCAATGCCTTCTCCGCTGCTGCCCGCCACCGCGGCACCCATCGCGTCGATGATGACGGTCTTGACGGCGTTGATGGTGCGTTGGTCGAGGTTCTGGTAGGTGCACGTGTTGACGTGATCTACAACTTTTTCGATGAGGTCCATGATGTGGATGCGCGCGAGGCGTCTGGTTGACTTGTAATGCTCTCTCAGAATTTACCATATCCTCGTCATGGCGCATCGCGGCTGATACCCCGAGACTACGGCGCCGAAGCCGCAGCGTATAATTACCGTTCTCCCCGGAACGAGCGCATGACAAATCGTGATCCAGTTGAATTAGCCGCGAAACAGGCAATACGCGACCGTGTGTTGCGAGCCATCGCCCTCAATCGCCATCCCGGACTGCATTTCGCCGGTCATTTTCTGGGCATCGCATGGAAGGAAGTCTCTAAAGCCAGCATTGTCATGACGCTTGCCGATGGCCCGCATGGTCGCAATGCCGACGGCTCGGTCAATCTTGCCGTGCTGATCTTCCTGCTCGATGTTGCCTTCGCCTCGGTCGCGCGGACGAATTCGCCGCCCGGTTCGCAGATTGCCACATTACGCATGCTGACGGAATTCACCGGCGCCCCATTGTCAGGCCCGTTACGCGTCCGGGCAGAGATGCTGGGCCACACCCGTGACGATGTACTCAACCAATTGGCAACATCCGCAGTCGTTCAATGCGGCGACGAAATCGTTGCCTACGCCAGCGGCTCATTCGCGGCTCTGACGCCGCCGGCGGGAAGCTCGCTTTCCGTACTGCCATGGGAGTGCGCGGCACCGCATGACGCAGCGCCTGCGGATGAACCGACACTGGAAGCTGGCGAGCGCGCGATACTCAATGCTTGCGATGCCGCGCTCCGCCGGGGCTCGCAACTCTCGTCATTCATAGAACACTTCTGGGGCGGCACAGCGCGCTTGAGTGCGAGGGGTGCCAGCCTGCGCCTGAAGCTCGGTCCGCATTGCAGCAATCGCGTCGGACAGACCAATGGCGGAATCATGACCGGCATTGCTGCCGCGACCGCACGCGCGGCGGCGCCGGCGAATATGCGACTGAATAACATCAGCGCATGGTTCATCAGTCCGGGACGTGGAACAGCGTTGCGTTTCGCATCGCGGGTACTGCATGCCGGGCGCAACAGTGCGCTCGTGCGCACCGAGATCACGACAGCCGAGGGCGCGCGCGTGATGGAGGTGGTTACACAGCATGGTGCGCGGCGGTAAGACAGAATAGTGGGGATGCGATGCGACACCCAAACATGATGAAGAGCGCTTTTCTGGCAGGCGTTATCACCCTGAACACAGGCATACTGTCCGCACAGGACTACCCGGCAAAACCGATACGCTTCATCGCCAACCCTGCCGGCGGACCCAACGACACCGTGGCGCGCGTTATCGCGCAGGGCATATCGGGTCCGCTGGGACAGACGGTCATCATCGACAACAGACCGAGTGCACTCATGGGCGAACTGGCGTTCCGTGCAGCGCCGGATGGTTACACGATATTGCTTGCATCGAGCACATTCACTTACGGGTCGCTGATGCGGGATCTGCCGTATGACCCAGTGCGCGATTTCCTGCCGATAACGCTGGCATCGAGTGCGCCGAATATCCTGGTCGTGCATCCATCGCTGCCGGTAAAGTCAGTCAAGGAACTGATCTCTTTTGCAAAGGCGAGGCCGGGCGCTTTGAATTGCGCATCGAGCGGTTCTGGCTCAGGGAATCATCTGGCCATCGAACTTTTCAAAGCCATGGCGGGAGTCAACATCGTGCATGTACCCTACAAAGGATCGGCGCCGTCGCTCGGCGACCTTCTGTCCGGTCAATTGCAGCTCATGTTTACGCCCGGCACCGTCGTGACATCGCACGTCAAATCGGGAAGATTGCGGCTGCTTGCCGTATCATCCCTGCGGCCGTCCGCGCTTTATCCGGACGTGCCGACCGTGGCGGCCACCTTGCCGGGATATGAGTCGGCCGCGACCATAGGCGTGTTCGCACCGGTGAAAACGCCGGCGACTGTCATCAATCGCCTCAATCACGAAATCGTGCAGGTGTTGAACAAACCCGAGGTCAAGGAAAAATTCCTGAGCATAGGCGTCGAAACCGTCGGCAACACCCCGCAGGAACTCGGTGCGTGGATGAAAATGGAGATTGCCCGCATGGGCAAAGTCATCAAGGATGCCGGCATACGAGGTGAGTGACATCATGATTACAAAAACTATTTCTGAATTCTCGGCGGGCACGCGCTACGCTGATCTTCCGGCGGATGCGATCGTGGCCGCAAAGAAGGGCATCATCGACTTCCTCGGCGTGGCCATCGCTGGCTCCACCACCAATGTCGCCCGCGTGATCACCGAGTACGCGGCACAAGAACACGGCGCCTCCGATGCCGGCATCATTGCCGGCGGCATTAGGACTTCGCCGTACCTCGCGGCGCTGTGCAACGGCGCGATCGGACACGCGCTGGACTTTGACGACGAATGCGAATCATGGAACAGCCACCCGACCACCGCCATACTGCCCGCGGTGCTGGCGCTCGCGGAGAAATCCGGCGCCACCGGGCAGGAAGTTCTGACGAGTTATGTCGTGGGATGGGAAGTGGCGGCGCGCATAGGTGCGGCGGTTTACCGCAAGACCCACGATCGTGGATCGCACAACACACCCTTGGTCGGAACGCTGGCCGCGGCGGCGGCTGGCGCCCGGTTGCTGAAGCTGAACACGGATCGGATGCGAACCGCGCTCGGCATCTCGGCCTCGCAGGCGGCCGGCCTGCAGGCGAATGTCGGCACCGAAACCAAACCGCTGCATGCCGGCCTCGCCGCCAGCAACGGGGTACGTTCCGCGCAACTTGCACAACTCGGTCTGACGGCAAACGTGGATATTCTGGACGACCCCATAGGTTATCTGATGGCCGTGGCCGGCAAGGATCACCCTGCGCCCGATCTGACCGGCCTAGGCACAGCGTTCGACATCGCTGCTTCGCTGTGTATCAAAGTGTATCCATCGTGCTACAACAACCAGCGTCCGCTGGACAGCATGTTTCATCTGATCAAGGAGCACGAAATTCGCGTCGCAGATATCGCCGCCATTGATCTAATAGTGCACCCCCACCAGATCAAGGTCTGCCGCTATCCGCGCCCACGCACCGGGCTGGAAGGTAAATTCAGCCTCACCTACTCACTGGCGGCGCCACTCATCCACGGCAAGGCAGGCCTCGACGAATACAGCGACGCCAAGGTACTGGATCCGCGCGTCACCGAGTTTTTGCCAAGAATCAACGTCGTGGCCATGGATCCGAAGGTAGCGAAACCGCAATATTCACATTGCGATCCCGGACAACTGGTCACGGTGAAGCTCAAATCCGGCAAACAATATTCGTATGACGCCGGACGTCCCAAAGGACACGCGACCAATCCCCTGAGTTGGGAGGAGACCTCGGAAAAGTTCAGAAGCTGCACCGCAGGCATACTTTCCACCGGCGACATTGCCCGCTGCATAGAGCTCGTAGACAGGCTCGATAAGATGACGGACGTCAGTCAACTGATGACGATCTTGGCCCAAAAGCCCGCGCAATCGTTGCTGTAGCGCCTCAATTCAAAAGCGCAGTTTTACCGCCAAGACACCTAGGCCGCCAAGAAAAGCAAAACATCAAAGCGAGGCATTGCGACGCATAAATTTTTCGCACAAGAGTTTTACATTCTTGTCTTTCTTGGCGGCCTTGGCGTCTTGGCGGTTAAAAGCCTTTCCGAATAGTCTGCAATGCGCAGGCTACAACTTCCACCCTATCCACTCGCATAACCCGCGCCCCATGATCCATTCCTTGTCGTCAGCCGTAAGCCACGGCAGCTCTTCGGTGAACAAGGTCACTACCTGCCGGTACGTGCATGGCATGCGCGTGTAGTCCGTCCCCCAGAACAGGCGTCGCGGGCCGTATGCGTCATACGCGCGGCGTATATAACCATGCAGATTGCGGTACGGATATGAGTCTGTCGTGTAAAGCGGTAGCGCGCTCGCCTTGACTGCAATATTCGGATAGCGGGCCAGTGCGAGCAAATCGTCCAGATGGGCAAAAGCGGCGGCGTCTTTCTTGCCGGTTACCATGCCCATATGATCTATGGTCAGTCTCAATCCCGGATGGCGCTCGGCGATGTGCGCGATCAGACTGAGGGGCTGCAGATGCGGCTGTGAAACACTGCGCATCACGGGCACACCGGCTCGCTCCGCCTCAGCCCACAGCCAGTCCGCTGCGATCTGCGACGACATGATGCGCAACCCCAGCATGCCGGGCTGCCTGCACCAACTCGCAACGCGGCTGCGAGCGTCCGGCGCATCGACATCGAACAGCCCCATGACCCCCAGGCGATCCGGATGCGTGCATGTGGCTTCCAGTGCGAGGTCATTGCGCCAACCCTCAAGCGGCGGCGGCACGAGCACCGCACGCTGCACGCCCGCGCCGTCCATTTCGCGCAGCAGATCATCCTTGGTAAACGGCTGCGGACGATGTGGCGGATACGGCGGGTTGAGGTTGACCCACGGACGCTGCGGCGTGTTGGCAGCCCAGATATGCACTTGCGAATCGACGATCAGCATGGTTGGTCTTTTTGCGATTGAACAGATGTCGGCGAGCTAATCGGGATTGACTACACCGGAACTCTTCATCGCCTTCCCCCAACGTTCCATCTCGCGCCGCATATACGCCCCGTACTCTTCCGGGGTGGACGCCAGCGTTTCCGTGCCCTCCTGCGCAAGCCGCGATTTAATCGCCGGATCCTGCATGGCCTTGACGATTTCGGCGTTGAGCCGCTTGATGATAGCGGACGGCGTCTGCCCCGGCACCATGATGCCAAACCAGTTGCCGATCTCGAATCCGGGCATCATTTCCGCGAGCGTCGGCAATTCCGGCAGCAGCGCCAGTCGCTTCAGACTCGTCACCGCAAGGGCCTTAAGGCGCTTTTCCCTCGCCAAAGGCAGCATGGTGGTCATGCTCTGCATGCCGAACTGAACCCGGCCCGCCGCCAGATCGACGACCGCAGGCCCGGTGCCTTTGTAAGGAACGTGCAGCGCCGTCAGTCCATGCGCCTGCAGGAACAGCAGCGGCGCCAAATGGGAATTACTGCCGACGCCGGAGGAACTATACGCAAGCTTGTCCGCATTGGCCTTGGCGTAGGCAATGAACTCCGCGACGTTGTTCACCGGCAGTGAGGGATGCACGACCAGCAACTGCGGTGCAGTCGCCATCAGGGCTACCGGCGCGAGATCCTTGAACAGGTCGTAGTTGACCTTATCGCCGATGGCCAGACTCAACACCACGCCGCTGGTATTCAGCAATATCGTGTATCCGTCGGGTTTGGCCTTGGCCACCAGATCGGCGCCTATATTGTCATTCGCGCCTTCCCTGTTCTCGACCACGAAATTTGCATTCATGGCGGACGCGAGCTTGGGCGCAAGCAGGCGCGCAATCAAATCGGTGGTGGCGCCCGGCGGAAAACCGAGCACGAGCCTGACTGGCGACGCAGGATAACTGCCTTGCGCAATGGCCGTCAGCGCAAACGCACAGGAGACCGTTGAAGTCACGACGACACTGAGTGTCCGGAATCGGTTTTGGCAGATTTTTTGCAGGAATTTCACCATGGCTTCCGCTGAGTTCAAGTTGTACGATGTCCAGCCAGCAAGAGAGAAAAATGACATGCGTCTACGAATTGTTTCGCCGTACTTCGCTAGGCTACGCAGCCTGAAAAGTATTGTCAATTCATTGAGAACTCCAGTTCGATTAGAATAATCGATGAGCATTTCAATCTTCACACATCGAGGTGTCACATGGAATACCGGTGCATATCAGCCGACTGCCACATAGACATCACCTGGCTGCCCTACGACCTGTTCGTTTCAAACGCATCTCGCGAAATGAAAGACCGCATGCCCTATGTCGGCGAGACGGAGAACGGCCCGCGCTGGATGCTGAAATCCGGACTTGCCTTCGGATTCGCCAACGGCCCCGGCGGCAAGGGCGCCGTTGGAAGCACGGGACAATATAACTACGTCCCCGGCGAGGATCACCGTCTCGATCGCATGGAAGCGACAGGCCTGTTCTCGGATGGCGCGCAAGGAATATTCCGCCCCACCACGGCGCAACTGCGACTGAAGGATCAGGAGCGAGATGGCATACAGGCTGAAGTTATCTATGGTTTGCTCGGGACCGGTACCAAGATGACAGACCGCAATGCGGCGGTCGAGTTTTATCGCATATACAACGATTGGCTGGCAGATTTCTGCAGCCATGATCGTAATCGGTTTGTCGGCCTGGCCTCCATTCCCAGCCACACACCTGAGGCGGCCGCCGCCGAGACGCGGCGCGTCGCCAAACTCGGCTTGGGCGGTCTCGATTTCGCCACTTCTTTCGACATGATTCCGTTATGGGATCCATATTGGGACCCATTCTGGAAAGCGGCGGAGGATATGAATCTGGCCGTGCACTTTCACACCATAGGACCGCGCCCTGAGCCTCCGCCACGCACGGATATTCCCGAGGCATACAAATACTGCGCATTTGCGACACGGCAAGCAGGTTTCCAGTTGCATGTTGCGTCCATACTCGCAGCGGTGATCAACGGCGGCGCGCTGGATCGCTTTCCGGAACTGCGCATCGTCCTGGGCGAAAGCGGCATAGGCTGGATACCTTACGTGCTCAATCGCATGGACAACGAATTCGAAGGGCGCTTCATGGGACGAATGCCGTTCAAGCTGAAGCCCAGCGAATACTGGCGCCGCCAGTGCCGCGCGACATTTCAGAACGACCCGGTCGGCGCCAAACTGCTCGACGAGCTGGGGGTTGAAAACGTGATGTGGGGTTCCGACTATCCGCACCGCGATGGCGTATTTCCCGATTCACAGGAATACATCGAGCGCCAGTTCGGACACTTGCCGGCTGCGGTAAAAAGAAAAATTACCTGCGAAAACGCGGGCCGGTTCTACGGATTGATATAGAGATTACCCAGGTCCAGGAAAGGCAGCCATGCAAGTTAATCTCGCGGCAACATTGTCATTCGCCCTGTTCGCCTTACCCTCTGGCCTGCATGCCCAGGGCCTGTTGGGAAAAACGATACGCATCGTGACCTCGGACGCGGGCAGCGGGCAGGACTTTGCCGCACGTCTGATCGCGCAGGGGATAGCCGGGCCGCTGGGTCAATCCGTAGTCATAGACAATCGTGCAGGGAGCGTGGCATTTATCGCGCAATCCGTGCTTAAGGCGGCGCCGGATGGCAACACGCTCATGATGTACGGCAATCCCACCTGGCTGCTGCCGCTGATGCAGGACAACGTCGGATACGATCTGGCAACAGACTTCGTGCCCATAACCTTGGCAATACGGTCGCCCAATGCGCTGGTCGTCCACCCTTCCTTGCCGGTCAAATCGGTCAGGGAATTGGTCACGCTGGCCAAAGCGCGACCCGGCCAGCTTAACTATGCAGCGGGGTCCAACGGCGCGATAACGCATCTTGCCGGAGAGTTATTCAAGAGTATGGCCGGTGTCAACATAGTGCGCATACCGTACAAAAGCGCGCCGCGCGCCGTGGATGACCTGCTCGGCGGTCGCGTCGAAGTCATGTTTCCTACTGCACAATCCGTGGTACCCCATCTCAAATCCGGAAGATTACGCGCCCTGGCGACCGCCAGTGCACGACCCACGCCGTTATTGCCGGGACTGTCAACCATCTCGGATTCCGGGCTGCCCGGTTACGAATCCACTTCAATGTACGGGCTGTTTGCCCCCACCAGGACACCTGAAGTCGTGGTGCACCGCCTGACCCAGGAAATCGTGCGCGTGCTCAATACCGCCGACGTCAAGGAGAAGCTACTCAACATAGGCTCCGAAGTCGTCGCCAGCACCCCGGAACAGTTTGCCGCGGCGATCAAGGTGGAAGTGACGACTTTGGGCAAAATCATCCGCGATCACAGCATCCGGATGGCAGACCCGTTGTGACGGGTTATTCAGCGTAACCGGAATTACGCTGCAGCTGTTACGCGTGCGCGTATTTCGTTCAGCGAGCCGGCTTTGGCCGTATGCCCCGGAACCGGGTGACCGACGATTTCCTCCGCGAGCGCAGATGCCGCCATCATCGCGTCCAGATTGACGCCCGTCGCTATGCCCATCTCTTCGCACATCAGCACGAAATCCTCCGTGCAGATATTGCCCGATGCGCCTTTATGCTTGGCGAATGGACATCCTCCCAGTCCGGCAACGCAGGAATCAAAACGCTGCACACCCATCGTCAGTCCGGCATAGGCATTGGCCAATCCCATGCCACGCGTATCGTGCAGGTGCAGCCGGATTTCCAGATGCGGGAACTTGTCCTGCATAGCGCCCACCACGCGCCGGATCGCTTCAGGCGTCGCCCACGCCATGGTATCGGCGATTACCAGTTCTTCGAGTTTCACGCCTTCGCCCTCCGCCAGGCGCAGCGCATCCGTCATCAGTTCTTCAAGAAGTTTCAGCGATATATCACCCTGAAAGTTGCATCCGAACGCGGAGGACAGTGCCGCCTGCGTAACCGGCACATCCAGATTCCTGCACAGCGTGATCATTTCGATATTCTTTTGCGCATGCTGTTCCGGTGTGCGCCCCATGTTCATCTTCAGAAAGGTGGCCGAGGGATACAGCCGCAACTTTCCATCCACGCTCAACTGCGGATACTCGAGCGCTTTGCGCAATCCGCGCTCATTCATCCATAGCACGCTGTACTCGACACCCGGAACAATCTTCATTCTCTTCACGATATCGTCGACGTCCGCCATGCTCGGCACCCTGCGCGGATCGACAAACGATCCCACCTGGATGTGCTTGACGCCTGTTTCCGACAACGCGTCGATGAGGCGCACTTTGTCGTCAGTCGACAGCCGGCCTTTTTCAATCTGGAATCCCTCGCGTGGACCCTCTTCAAATATCATTACGGATTTTGGCAGATCAGACATGGTCATCTCCTTTTTCTGGCTCGCGAATGGCAAGTGCGCAGTATGACAGAATTCGATTATTGTGAGCAATCCCGCACTTCGCGGAAACGGATTGCGCATCGCCTACATTCGGGGGCACCCATCGGTGTGAGTAGCCGGAACGCATGTAATACAATTCCGCATGTACGGGAGTCGAGACGCCGTTCGTGTGTTCGACTTCTGCCCGCCCAACCCAGAGCGAGCAATCCAGGAAGTCAGTGGACAAAACGCGATTAAAAGTCCTGTGGGCCTGTTTGCCACGGATACTTTGCATGTGTGCCGTCTGCGACGCCGCCATGGCGCAAACACCCTACCCCGCGCGGGCAGTCCGCATGGTGGTCGGATACGCGACGGGCGGCAATGCGGACCTGCTGAGCCGCATCATTGCTCAAAAGCTTGGCGAAACACTGGGGCAGCAATTTGTGGTTGACAATCGCGCCGGCGCAACCGGCATCGTCGGCAGCGATATCGTCGCCAAGGCCGGGCCGGACGGCTATACCTTGCTGTCGATTTCCAGCACGCATGTGATTGCCCCCGGCCTTTTCCCAAAACTTCCTTTCGATCCCGTCAAGGATTTCTCCGGCGTCAGCCTGATAGGTTCCACGCCGCTGGCAATAGCCGTCACACCTGCTGTGGCCTCCAGCATCAAGGAACTCATCACCGTGGCCAAGGCCAAGCCGGGTGGACTTAATTTCGCCTCGCCGGGCAACGGCTCACCGGAATACGGGTTATTGATCTGACCAATGTCGTTGCAGGGCCGTTGTGCTCGTATCAGCTCGCCATGATGGGCGCAAAAGTCATCAAGATCGAAGCGCCGGGTGCGGGCGACCTGTCGCGACGCATGGGCAACAATCGCGCCCTAGGCGACAAGCTCATGGGCGCCGGTTACTGTTCCACCAACGCAGGGAAGCAATCGATCACGCTGAATCTCAAACACAAGAGTGGCAAAGCCGCTTTTCTGCGTCTGGTCGAGACCGCCGATGTCATGCCCGAAAATTTCCGCCCCGGGGTCATGCGGCGACTCGAACTCGATTATGAGCGACTGCATGTTGTTAACCCGTCCCTGATTTATTGCTCCATATCCGGATTTTGACAAAGCGGGCCAAAGCAACCGCAAGGCCGCCTTCGCCAGGCAATATCAGAGCGGCAGCAGCGGTTCCGTCCTGTCCGACGGCATGTCGGTATCAAACGAGTTGATAAGCAACGCCAGCGTGCAGTACATACCCAGCAGCAACCCCAATTCGACCACGCCCTGACGGCCAAACTGCTCCATCGCCAGCTGAAACGTTCCGCTGCCGACGTAATGCCTCTTGAAAAATTCACGGGCATAGCACACCACGGCGGCTTCGTCCGGAAGCAGTGCCGGAAGTTCCTTGCGATCGCGCAAACTGTCCACGACGCTGTCGCGCACCCCCTCATTGCGCGCTGAAGCGGCATGCGCGTGCCAGATGTACTGGCAATCCATCTCCCGCGCCATGACCAGCATCGCCAGCTCCAGTGTTTTCTTCGGCAGGCAGGACTCCGTGCGCAGATAATTGTTCAACCCATCCTGCAACAGACGCGCCTTAGGTACGTGCATCAGCACCGAGGATGGTCCATACACCGGCACCTCGCCCATGCTCTTCACCAGCTTGTCAAACGCCTCCTGGTGACCTTTTGGTACGCTCTCGCGCGTTGCGGGGGGTAGTCTTGCCATTGTCATCTCCTTTTAAGTATTAGTTTTTATCGTGCGGTATGCATACGCTCGAATGGACCATTCAGCGTTCCTCCCAAAACACATTGCATGAACGACGAAGAACACCATGCAACTGCATGATGCCACAATCCGGGCGACGCGGCGGACACCCTTGCGTCAACACTCTTTGTGACGCCTTGTTGCGTCAGCCAGACGGCCGCCGACACAGTTGCGGCGCTACCTATCTCTGGATTGGATCAATCCGGATAGCAATTAATTTCCCTGGTCGCGGGTATCGCATGCCCACCCTCCAGCACCATGACTCTGTTGCGATGTGGATCTCCGCACACCACAATCTGAACAACATCGGGACTCGCGAGCAAGCGTGTCATCTCATCGGGGGACGATGAATTCGTGCTCGCGCCAGTGTTCGCCCCTTTACCGCCCCCGGTATATTTTCTCGCCCATATGAAATCACGCAGCGGTCGTTGGGCGTTCTCGAACAAGTATTCTTTAACCGCCTGTTTGGAATAGCCGGCGTCGGCCAGCGACCTCGCGACCGGCGGCGAAACAAGAACCGTGATCATCACGGTCTCGGCGCTTTCATAGACGCGCACTTTCTTGGCGATCTCGCGGCACAGCACATCAAGCGTGATTTGCGCGCCGCTGATGTCACGCCCGCTGGCGGGTGCAGGGGCGTGTCCCCAGTTGTTGGTGACGCCCACGGTTACCGTGCTGCTTCCCTTGCCGTATCCACGTTCGACATGAAACGCGTCCCATGGGCTTTCCTTCTCGTTCTCGGCGAAAGCGAGCACCAGGGGATAGCCGAAACTCCCCATATAGTTCTTGCCCGGCCGGTATCCGGCAATATTCCTGACGATAAGGCCTATGGCGCGTCCGATGGCCGGATTAGGGCCCTTGGATATGAGTTGCCCGCCGCACTCTATACCCAGTTTCTCGACGACAGGACCGTTGACTATGATAAACGGGGAAATTCCGGAGGAGCTGCCGATATTGTTAAGGTTATAGTTCTCATCGCTGAGCGCTTCGACAGCGGCGATAATCACCGGCAGATGCGACGGACTGCAACCCGCCATGATGGCATTGGCGGCGATATTCCGTGGCGTTGCTTTCAGCTTTGCCGGTGCGAGTATGGCGATTT
>CANJQI010000078.1 GCA_947476215.1 Betaproteobacteria bacterium | reverse complement strand
CGCGCTCAATCGCGGATTCCGTTGCTTCGGCCAAGCATTGTGGTCTTGAGACGGAGCCGCTAATTGTCGCATTCGTCAAATCCGACATTGAGACCTGGGCCAAGGTCGTGAAATCATCCGGCGCGAAACCGGACTAAGCAGCACCGCGTGCATACTGCGCACGCATTGCCATGCCCCCCTTTCGCTGCGCTTGGAGCCTGTTATCCCGCCCTGATGCGGCGTGGGACACCATAGCCGGGGAACAGATTGATCTCGTCAACCTGTTGCGCAGATGGATCTTGCCATTATCGCTGATTGCACCGGTGGGGCTAACGATAGGCGCCACGTTTTTCGACCGCGAATGGAATGCGAAGCTGGGCTATGCGGTGCTGCCGTGCCAAATTTTCCCTGCAGCGCTGACTACGTTCGTGGCCTCCATTCTCGCGGTATTCATGCTGGCGGGTGTCTTTAGCTGGATCGCGCCGCTGTTCGGCACCAAGCGTGCGTTCAATGCAGCCCTCAAGGTGGCGGTGTTCGGCGCCGTACCGGTGTGGGCCGCGGGTGCGCTATTGTTCCTGATGCCCATGATCATCGCGGTGATGATTGCCTTTTTCTACAGCTGCTATCTGTATTACATAGGCGTTGTAAAAATATTGGGCGTTGCCGAGGAACAGGCCGCCGAATTCGTGGCGATTTCAATGCTGTTCATGTCGCTGGGACTGATGCTGACAGGCGCTGTCGGTGGCTGGATCGGCGTGCTTTAATTCTAGAAACGGATGCCGCTGGTGCGGTGAGTTGCCACGCGCCTGACGCCCGCGGCCGACTTGCACTAACATAGCCCCAACCGCCACGGGTCCGCGTGGCGACCTTCAATCCACCGGGAAATTGTCATGGAAAACCAGATCGCACTGCTCGACCAGGCCAAAAGCACGATCGTTGATCTCGCCATCAAATTCGGGCCGAAGGTCGTTATCGCCATCATCATCGTAATCGCCGGCGTCTACGCCGGCCGTTCGCTCGGGCGCGTCTTCGACCGTTCACTCAAAGGCTTTAATCTCGAACCGCCGGTGCGCCTGTTGCTGGTGCGCATGCTGCGACTGTTGGTGTTCGGCCTCTTTCTCATCATGGCGCTGCAGAACCTCGGCGTCGAATTGCTGCCGCTGATCGCCGGCCTCGGTGTCGCGGGCGCGGGCATTGCGCTGGCGATGCAAGGCGTACTCGGCAATGTGGTGGCGGGGCTGACGATTATTTTCACGCGACCGTTTCGGGTTGGGGAATACATCTCGATCGTCGGTGTCGATGGCCAGGTTGAAGCGATCGACATCTTCAACACACGCTTGAGCCATACCGACCGCTCGATTGTGGTGGTGCCCAACCGCAAGATCGTGGGCGAGATTTTGCACAACTACGGCCAGATCCGTCAGCTCAACATGACGGTGAGCATCGCGCATGCCGGCGATCTTGAGCGCGCGCTCACCGCAATTCAAAGCGCAGTCGCCGAAAACCAGCACGCGCTGAAAGACCCCGCGCCGGTCATCGGCGTCTCATCGCTTGCCGGCAACACCATCGTCATTTCGGTCAGGCCGTGGGTGCAGCTGTCGGATTTTCCGGGCACAGGAGGCGAGATCAACCATGCGATTGTCGAGAAATTCGGCGCTGCAGGCGTTCACTATCCCGCGCTGCCAATGGAAATTCGCATGGCGGGTGAGGCACCGGTTACGCATTGATTGGCATAGGACGACTCCCCTGTGATCAACAGACCGGTCGGCGGACCGTGGCGCGGCAGTAACAGAGATGCCGCAAGCGCCCTCCTGCTTACGAAGTACGTTGCGGTTCACTATGCGATGGTAAGCTGAGCCTTGAATTTCAACGAGACAAATGCCTGATTCTGGAAGACTTTATTCCGTTACTTCAGCCAAAGTGGAAGCTGCCGCAACACACGATACCGTAGCCGTCAATCAGGCGACTGTGGATTGAATCGGAGGAGATACAACTATGAAAACAACAAAGCAGATGCGAATGGGCGTGGCGGCGTGCGGAGTCGCCGCATTATTGGCTGCAGCCGCCGTTGGACTGAGTTCGTCGCTGGCCTCGGATGCGGCCATGAGCATCAGCGACAAAGAGCTGGTCGGCGTGGTGACCGGCGCCAGCGGGCCGGAGGCAGGCGTCTGGGTGATCGCGGAAACCACCGATTTGCCCACTAAGTTCACCAAGATCGTGGTCACTGACGACAGCGGACGCTACCTGTTGCCCGATCTTCCGCAAGCGAACTACAACGTGTGGGTACGCGGTTACGGGCTCGTCGATGCGCCCAAGGTAAGCTCGGTGCCAGGCAGGACGCTCAATCTGCGGGCAGTAACGGCTCCGAATGCGCGTGCCGCCGCGCAGTACTATCCGCCGATCTACTGGTATTCCATGCTCAAGATTCCAGCCGCAACCGAGTTTCCGGGCACGGGACCCCAGGGCAACGGCATTCCAACGGCGCACAAGAGCCAGGGCGAGTGGCTCAACAACGTCAAGACCAATGGCTGCATGTCGTGCCACGCGCTGGGCACGCTGGGCACGCGCACCATACCCAAGGAACTCGGCCAGTTCAATTCGTCGGTCGATGCATGGTCGCGGCGTATCGCCTCCGGGCAGGCGATGACCACAATGATCAACGGTATGAACCGCCTCGGTCCGCAGCGCGGGCTGGAAAATTTCGCCGACTGGACTGACCGCATAGCCGCCGGCGAACTGCCGTTCGACAAACCGTCGCGGCCGCAGGGCGTGGAGCGCAACATCGTTTTGACGTTATGGGACTGGAGCACGCCCACGAGCTACATGCACGATCTGATTTCCACGGACCGGCGCAAACCCACGGTGAATGCGAACGGCAAGCTCTATGGCGCGACCGAGGAAAGCACCGACTTTTTCCCGGCGCTGGATCCACTGACACACTCCGCGACCAGTATCAAGCACCCGGTGCGCGATCCGAAAACGCCGTCGTCCAAGGATGCGCCGATGGCGCCGTCGCCATACTGGGGCGCGCAGCCCATCTGGGACAGCCAGACCACGATACACAACCAGATGATGGACGAAAAAGGCCGTGTTTGGATGACGGCGCGCGTGCGCCCGCCGGCAAACCCCGATTTCTGCAGGCAAGGTTCGAGTCATCCGTCGGCGAAGTTGTTGCCGCTTGATTCCGCCGGCCGCCATCTGTCGATGTACGATCCCGCCAGCGGAAAATTCACACTGATCAGCACGTGCTTTTCGACACACCACCTGATTTTCGCCGAGGACGCCAACCAGACCCTGTGGACTTCCAGTGGCGGCGGGGGTGCGGGTGCCAGCGCCATCGGCTGGCTCAACCGGAAAATGTTCGAAGAAACGGGCGACGAGGTGAAGTCACAGGGCTGGGCGCCATTCGTCCTCGATACCAACAGCAACGGCAAGCGCGACGACTACGTGGGCGTCGATGCAGCGGTCGATCCGGCGAAGGACAAACAAGTTCGCGCATCGATTTATTCGGTTGCCGTGAATCCGGTCGACGGTTCGGTATGGGGCACGTCGCTGGGCTTCCCCGGATTAGTCGTTCGCGTCAATCCGGGCAACGACCCCACGCACACCGCGCTCACTGAAATCTATGAGCCGCCGTTGCCCGGCTACGGCCCGCGTGGCGGCGATATCGATCGCAACGGCGTGTTCTGGGTATCGCTATCGAGCGGACACCTTGGAAAGTTCGACCGCTCGAAGTGCGATGTTCTTAACGGACCGACCGCTGTCGGCAAGCATTGCCCTGACGGCTGGACGCTCTATCGGTTACCCGGGCCGCAGTTCCGTGACGTCAAGGACCGCGGTAGCGCCGAAGCAAGCTATTACACGTGGGTGGACCAGCACAACACCTTCGGGCTGGGTGCAAACGTGCCCATCGTGACCGGCAACATGAGCGATTCCTATTTCGCGCTGGTCAACGGCAAGTTCATCACCCTGCGCGTTCCCTACCCGATGGGATTCTTCGCCAAATGGAGCGAAGGACGCATCGATGACCCGAACGCCGGCTGGAAAGGCCGAGGGCTGTGGGCCACGTCGGCCAACCGGACGGTTTTTCACGTTGAGGGCGGCAAAGAAAACCGGCCCAAGGTTATACACTTTCAGTTGCGGCCTGATCCGTTGGCGCGGTGAGATTGATTCCTCTTCCGCGCCTGGCGCGCGAGAGGAAACAATGAAAGGCATCAGTGCGCCCTACCCCACGATCTTTACGGCATGATATTCGTAACGGACTCGGGAGCCTGACGTTCGCGTCGAAAGTGTGAAATAGCCAGCACCAGCGCAGCCCCCTGCAACACAGCACAGAAGTAGAACGGCGCGCCTATGCGCCAGTCGCCTTGTGGAAGATGCGAGACTATCGCCAGCAACGGCGCACCGATCGCCGGCGCAACGACCGACATCAGGCTGTTCAGACCGCTGATCGCACCCATCGTCTTGCCCTGACTCTGCGCGTCGACGGCGCCGGATATGATGCTCTGGATTGCGGCGGCGACGGTGGCGCCGAGAACATTGACGAAGATGATAGCGAACATCATCCAGCTTTGCGTTGCCGCGCCCCACATCGCATAGGCAAGTGTTGAAGACACCAGCCCGAGCACCGCCAGCCGGCGCGGGCTCATGACTTTCAGAATACGCCCCAACAATAGTCCCTGCACGATCGCCGACACCACGCCCACTGCCGCAAGCGACCAGCCATTTTCCAGCGGACCCCAGCCAAACTTGAAGGTCGTATACAGCACCCAGGTGGTGTAAAGCATGTACTGCGCGAGCCCCGTAAAACCGACTACCGCAATGAGGCGTCCCGCGCCTTTCAACTGCGCAAGGCCGCGCAGTGAGCGAATCGGATTGGCGGACTTCCATTCAAAAGGATGACGCTTTTCCACCGGCAGCGACTCCGGCAGCACGAACCAGCCGTAGAGCAGATTAAGCAAGGCCAGACTGCCTGCCACATAAAACGGCAGATGCACATCAATCGCGCCCAGCAGCCCGCCCATCACCGGCCCAAGTATGAAACCCACGCCAAACATGGCGCCCAGCATGCCAAAGCGCTTGGCGCGCCCCTCTGGCGGCGTAATGTCTGCCACATAGGCATTGGCGACCGAAATATTGGCCTGCATCGCACCACCCACCAGCCGCACCGCAATCAGCATCCACAACGTGGTCGCAAGACCGGTGGCGAAAAAATTGAGCGCGAGACCGCAAAACCCGATCAGCAGCACGGGGCGGCGACCATAGCTGTCCGACAGCGCCCCCAGGAACGGCGAACCATAGAAATTTGCCAGGCCGAAAGTGAATGTAACGACGCCGTACCATAACGCCTGATCGGCCTGTGAACCCGTGAAACTGCCCACCAAACCCGGTAACACGGGAATGATCAGCCCTATCGAAATCATGTCGATAAGAGCGGTCAGCATGATGAAGGGCATCGCTGCCGTACGATCACGGCGTGCGGAGAATAGTCGGTATTGTGGTTTGATTTGTAGCATGCGCGGAAGGTAACAGATTCCTGCGTTCATTGACTGTTGCGGGTGCCCGCCGCGATAACTTCACGCTCGATGCGAAGCTTGCGCCAGATCAAATAACGTGGCTCTACTTGACGCTATGCTGATCATCGTCCGTCACAACAGGAGGCAAAATGATCAGCGAAGTCAGCGGCGATATTCTACTCAGCAAGGCACAAGTGATTGCTCATGGCATTGCGCCCAACGATCCATTCAAGCAAGGTTTGGCCTTGCAGTTGCGCGAAAACTGGCCGGCAATGTACAAGGACTTCCGGCATTTCTGCCAGAGCAAACATCCCAAACCGGGAACGGCTTGGTCGTGGATGGGCGCGGACGGCAAGCTCATTTGCAATCTTTTCACACAGGACGCAGCGTACCATCCCGGCGAAAAACCCGGCCGCGCGACGCTGCAGCACGTGGGGCACGCACTCAAGGAACTAAGGCATCAGATCGACAAGGAAGGATTTACCAGCATTGCGCTGCCGCGCATCGCAACCGGTGTCGGCGGCCTGCAATGGGACGACGTCAAGCCGCTGATAAGCCAGAATCTCGGCAACCTTGCGATTCCAGTCATCGTATATACGACTTTCCACGCCGGACAGGTTGCGCACGAAGGTTTGTAGCATGCGTCGCGAGACGCTTGCTCGCACGCATACAGGCCTGTGTATTATTCGATTCGTATCCCGGCGTCCCTGATGACCTTGCCCATGCGCGCCATTTCTGACTTGATCGCCGCCGCAAACACCTCCGCCGGCGTCGCAGCGGGCTCCACGCCGACGGCCAGCAGTTTTTCCCTGGCCTCGGCGCTATGGAGAAACTTCACGGTTTCCTGATTCAGGCGGTTGATCACAGCCACAGACGTGCCGGACGGCGCAAACATTCCCGACATGGAAGTCGATTCGAATCCGGGCAGGCCCGACGCCGCGATCGACGGCACACCAGGCATTTGAGAAAACGGCTTGAGCGCGGTCACGGCGAGCGCCTTTGCTCGGCCGCTCTTGACATGTGATCCCACGGACGCGACCGGCGAAAAGAACAATTGCACTTCGCCGGATATCACCGCAGTCATCGCAGCACCGTTGCCGCGGTACGAAACCCGCACGATATCGGTGGCCGACATGGACTTGAACAGTTCCGCCGCCAGATGCTGCGCCGATCCCACGGAAGGCGATGCATAGTTCAACTGACCGGGGCGTGATTTTGCCAATAAAATCAAATCTTTAACGTTCCTGACTGGAAGCGAAGGATGTACCAGCAGCACGTTGGGGGAACTCGATATCAGCGTTATCGGTGCGAAATCCCGCAACACATCGTACGGCACCTTGGGCTGCAACAGCGGACCTATCCAGAATGTCCCGCCATAGATGAGCAACGTATAGCCATCGGGTTGCGCCTTGGCCACGGTTTCCCCCGGGATCACGCCACTCGGCCGATTTTCAACGATGACTTGCTGGCCGAGTCCGCTCGCAATGCCACGCGCCACCAGACGCGCGGTGAAATCGTTGCCGCCGCCGGCTTCGGAGGTAACGATGCGCACGGGCTTGACCGGATAATCGTTTCCCGCGCCAGGTGTCGCAGGCTGGCAATGCGCGTTGCCCGCACTCACTGCTATTAATCCTGCCGCCATAAGTCTCGCGGCCATCCCCATATAGTGCATGGCTTTCCTTGGAATCATTTGCATATGCGGAATCGTGGCCAGTCCGCACGAGCCGCGGTCATTTCCCTGCGTGGATTTATCGATCTCGCAAAACACAAGCATCAGGCAGCAGGCGGCGGAGGCGGGTCTTCTTTGGACTTCTTCCTGCGCGAGAACACCGCACCCGCACCGACGACTGCAATGGCGACAATTTTCCAGAACTTGAGCAGGAACACGCCTATCATGGCCAGCAGTCCAAGTTTCTTCGCGGCGATGCCGCCAACCAACGCCGCGAGCCCGTATTCGGCGATCTTGTCCGTCGACGAATCGAAGTCGGCGTAGCGCTTGCCGTCATTGAAATTCAACGCGGCCAGCAGTTGCTGCGCATCGGGCTTGTAGCGCTCGATCTGCCCGAGGTCAGTGACGAGATTGAGGCTGACGTACCCCTCGCGCCCCAACATATAGGTGTTGTAATTGACACCCTGTCCGGCCCCAGGTGGCGCGTTCTTGCCGCGCGTCGACGCCGACCACGCAAGTCGACGCGTAATGCCGTCGTAGAGTGGCGGCTGCACCCAGCCCACGACTTCCATTTCCGATATGCCCCGCTTGCGCCGTTCATCGTTCTGCTCTTCAGCACCGTCTTGCAGATTCTTGAGCAGTTCATCTGCGTTCCACGTGCGGGCGTCGTCGTCTTTGATATAACCGGCATCGATATAATTGACAACGACCATCCACTGCGCATCGTCGGCAACGGGCAATACCATGCCCAGCAATGACGCGCCGGGCGTGTTACCCATCACATTCAGCAGGCGTTCGGCCTGCATGCGTGGCACGAAAAGATAGCCCTTGGGCAACGACAGCGTTGCCTGATCGCGCAACGGCACGTTTTGCGGTCCATGCAGTGCCGCTTTCTCAACCTCATCAAAAGCCGCCCGACGTTCTGCCACCTGGTCCAGCTCCGCCGCCAACAAGCCCGGCGTTGCGAACGCAACCAAGCACCAGCACAGCAACAAGCGCCATAAACCGAACCATAGATTCATTGCAGTGTTCCCCCAATCAGCTCACGAAACACCAGAACCATTTGTCGGCGACACGATCCAACCTCATCCCTCAGCCCTCATCCCTCATCCCTCATCCCTCATCCCTCATCCCTCCCTCACGCCTTCGGCGCCACCGTCACGCCCTTGATGCCATTGCTCTCCATCACCCGCGCCACCAACCCGCTGGCCTTGACGTCCTCAATGTATGCACTCAAAAACTTAACGCCTGCAGCGTGACCTTTGGGCATGCCCGCACCCTGCAGCACCGCAGTAAACCGCCCATCAAGTATGCGTGCTTCCGGGTAGTCCTGATGCTGCCGGATCAACACCGGCTTGAGCGAGGCCAGCGCTTCGATCTTCTCCGCGACAAACTGGTCAAATGCACCATTGCCGCCCTTCGCGCGCACCAGCGTCGCGTTTTTGATGGTGCGGGTCAGATAAAGGTCGTAGGCGCTCTTCTCGGACAGAACGATGCGCACACCCTTGGCATCCACATCGGCAACCGTGCGCAGCGGCGAATTCGGGTGCACCATGTAAGTCGCTTCGATCTCCACATATGGCGCGGTAAAGTCGATGACGTTGGCGCGTTGCGGCTCAACGCCTAGGAATCCGACCTCCCATTCACCCTTGGTCGCAGAATCGGCGAGCGCCCCGGCGGATTCATACGAGACGATTTCGACGGGCACGCCCAGCCTGCGGCCCAGCTCCCATGCCAGATCGGGCGCAATGCCACCCGGCGCACGCGTAACCGGATCCCGGCGCGTAAGCAGCTCATTGCCAAAGTTGATGCCTACGCGCAACTTGTCATTGGGCGCGAGATCGGAACGTGCAGCAGCGGAAATTTCAGTCATGCGGGTCTCCTGTGGTTATTCTTGCGGGCAAGATGGAAGCTACCGCCTCGCGCGCATGGCCGTCAAGCGTTTTGCCAAGTGCGGCCGTGGACGCGTTTCAGGAAACGCAAAGAATCTGCTGTCAGCCAACCCACCGCTAAAGATCAGCGCCGCGGCCGATCAGGCAGGGCAAACAACCGGAAAAACGGGAACGGAGCGCAATAACAGCGCAGCGGGTAAAAATGGAAGTCCGCTTTCGGTCACTCCAGGAGCAACGATTCAGTTGCCGCGATTAACGACCGACGCAGTAGCGACGAATTCGTCGAGCAATGCCATTGACGCGTGTCCCGAACAAATGAATGGATTCAGCGCCGCTTTCTCGGAATGCTTTAGCAGCAGCGCGGGATTGATCTTGGCAAGGTTGACCTGGCCCATGACCCAGCCGCCGAATCGCCGCTCGGCGATTTCTTCGTAACCCAGGATCCGAACATTTGTGTGACGGTCGTCGCGAAAAATAGCGTTGAACAGCTCGCATACCGCGTCGCGACCGCCCTCCAGTACCTGGATGAAAATATCGTCGCTGAAACACAGCAGGCCAGTGATGCCCTGCTGCGGATTGTTGAGACGGGACTGCTCCAGAATGGTGTCGACGACGGGCGCGGTCAGCAGTGACACGGCACGGCTGGCGTAAAGCAGGCGGACGAGCATGACGGCCTCAGTTCTTCAGACTAATAAGTGACAGAAATTCACGACGCAGCGCGGAATCCTTCAGAAAGGAACCGCGCATCACACTATTGACCATCTTGGTCTCGGTATCCCTGACGCCGCGCCAGTGCATGCAAAAGTGATCCGCTTCCATGACCACGGCAAGCCCGTCTGGACTCACCTTGCTCATCAGCAACTCGGCCATCTGGGTTATAGCTTCCTCCTGAATCTGCGGCCGCGACATGACCCACTCGGCAAGGCGCGAATACTTCGATAACCCGATCAAATTGGAGTGCTCGTTCGGCATCACGCCGATCCAAAGCCGGCCCATGATGGGGCAGAAATGGTGGCTGCAGGCGCTGCGCACCGTGATCGGGCCGACGATCATCAACTCGTTTAGGCGCTCTGCGTTCGGAAACTCGGTCACAGCGGGCGCAGGCACATAGCGTCCGCGAAACACCTCTGTCAAATACATCTTGGCGACGCGGCGCGCCGTATCCTGAGTGTTGTGATCACTTTCGGTGTCGATTACCAGGCTTTCAAGCACGCCCTTCATCTTGCCCTCGACCTCATCAAGCAGTGCATCCATCTCGCCCGGCACAAGAAAAGCGGCGATATTGTCGTTGGCATGAAAGCGCAGTTTCGCTTTCTTTATTCGGGCACGAATCCGCGCCGACACGGGTAGCGTCGGATCGTCAAACGGAATTTTAGAGAGATTGCTCATGATTGCTGTTGATGGTTTGTACAAAGCGCGAGAGTTAAAGGGAAGAAATGCGGGCTGTAAGGACACATCGGAACCGTTTTTTGGCGGTCTACTGAATGCCAACCTTGTAGCCAGGGGCCGTGCCTGTAAGCGAGATACTGAATTAAAGGACGACTATTCGTTTCGCTGAGTTTCGGCAGCCCAGAGTGCGGCCGAAGCTCAGCGCACCGCATCGGTTAAGTTATTGAATGCGCAGCCAAATTGGATTCCCCGAGGCAGCAGACAAGCAGTCTTCAACATTTTGTCCTAGACAAACTTGAACATATTGCGTAATATACCGATTCTTTTGCCACTTGTAAACATTTTTGTCATGGACAAAATATACATGCACAGTCCCACCCGTTAACGATGCTTTCGATCGCCACAATCGAACGTGAGACCGGCTTGTCGAAAGACACACTGCGCATTTGGGAGCGTCGCTACGGTTTTCCCGCGCCGGTGCGGCTCGACAACGGCGAACGCGCCTATCCGCCTGATCAGCTCGAAAAGTTGCGTCTGATCCGGCGCTTCATGGACCTCGGCCACCGGCCCGGAAAAATCGTTGCGGCGCCGATGCACGAACTGACGGCACGCATGTTCGAAATCGATGTCGCGTCGAGATCCAATCTCGCACCTGCAGGGCCGCTGCCTGCAGTGCTGCAATTGCTGAAGGCGCACCGGGTCACCGAGATGCGCGACCACCTCGCACAGGACATGATGCGCCTCGGTGTGCAGCGCTTTCTGCTTGAGACGGTGGCACCAATCAATGCCGAAATCGGCCGCGCGTGGATGCGCGGCGAAATCTCGATAGTCGAAGAACACCTCTATTCGGAGCAGATCCAGCATCTGCTGCGCCAGGCGATCAGCTCCACCACGCATGCCGGACAGTCGCCGCGCGTTCTGCTGACCACGCTTTCCGGTGAAGAACACCAGCTCGGCCTGCTGATGGCGCACGCGTTTTTGTCGGTTGAGGGCGCGCAATGCATCTCGTTGGGCGTGCAAACGCCGGCCTCCGATATCGTCGGCGCCGCGCGCTCGCTGCAGGCGGATATCGTTGGCCTCTCGTTTAGTGAGGCCATGCAGCCGCGGACTGCCTGCGACGGAATCGCCGAACTGCGCCGGCATCTCGACCGCGGCGTCGAACTGTGGGCGGGCGGTGCGGTCTGGCAGCGCGTGCGCAAGGCGATCACGGGCGTGCGGATGCTGGCATCGCTGGCTGACATTCCGCCGGCATTGACCGACTGGCGGGGACGCGCCGCCGGACAGCCGGCGTGATCAAACTTCAAGCGGGGAAACCATGCTGCCAGTGACCAACCTTGATAGTACGCAGTTCAGCGCACCGCCACCGGGCCCCGGCGATAGCGCGACGTGGTCGGCTGCACTGACACGGCGTGCGATTGCATTGAGCGAGCGCGGCTGGCTGCCCGACGCGGTGCTGCGCGCCGGCATGCGGCGCCTGCTTGCCGGGCGCCTGGTCGAGATTCATGACGGTGATCCAGCGGCGGCGGCCGAGGCGGGCGGGGTATTCGCCGCGGGATTGCACGGCGCCGAGGTCGCGGTGCTCACGCACAAGGCGAACGAACAGCATTACGAATTGCCACAAACGTTTTTTGGCGGTGCACTCGGCCGCCACCGCAAGTATAGCTCGTGCTGGTGGCCGGAAGGCGTGACGACGCTTGACGATGCCGAAGCGGCGGCGCTGAGCGCAACCTGCGCGCACGCCGGGCTCGCCGACGGTCAGCAGATACTGGAACTCGGCTGCGGCTGGGGCTCGCTGACGCTGTGGATGGCGGCGCATTTTCCACGCGCGCGCATCACCGCAGTCTCCAATTCAAACTCGCAACGCGCCTATATCGAGGCGCAGGCGGAGCGCCGCGGCCTCGCCAACGTGCGCATCATCACCTGCGACATGAACGTTTTCGCTATCGAAGACCACTTCGACCGCGTGGTGTCGGTCGAAATGTTCGAGCACATGCGCAACTGGCCTGAACTGTTCAGGCGCGTCAGTAGCTGGCTCAGGCCGGGCGGGCGTTTTTTCATGCACGTCTTCGTGCACCGCACGACGCCCTACCTCTTCGTGGAACGCGACGAAAGCGACTGGATGAGCCGCTATTTCTTCTCCGGCGGCATGATGCCGAGCGACGACCTCGCGCTGCATTTTCAGGACCACCTCAAACTGCTGCAGCGCTGGCGCTGGGACGGCACTCATTACGAGCGTACTGCCAACGCCTGGCTTGCAAACATCGATGAGCGGCGCGCCACGCTGTGGCCGGTGATCGTGAAGACCTACGGCCAGGATCAGGTGGCGGTGTGGTGGACGCGCTGGCGCATTTTCTTCATGGCCTGCGCCGAGTTGTTCGGTTACGACCACGGCCGCCAGTGGTGGGTCAGCCATTACCTGTTCGAGCGCCGGTCATGACTATATTCGTCGAAGAACGCCGTTTGCCCGCGGCCACGCCGGGCACCGCGCGCGTCATCGCGAACTTTGCGGCGTTCCAGAGCGGCTGGTTCGCCTGTGTGCTCGGCGCAGCGCACGATCTGGCGTGGGCCGGCACCATCGCTGCGACGGCGATAGTGACCGCACACATAGTCTGCGCGGCGCGGCCGTTGCCCGAATTGAAGCTGGTCGCCATCGCACTATCTATCGGTGTGGTTTGGGACAGCGCGCTGGTGGCGCTGGGCTGGCTCGATTTCAAATCGGGATTTCTGATCGATGGCATGGCACCGCACTGGATACTTGCGCTGTGGGCGCTGTTCGCGATGACGCTCAATCTTTCTCTTGCGTGGCTGAAGGAGCGCCTGCTGGTCGCCGCTGTTGTCGGCGCCGTCGCCGGCCCGCTGGCCTATTGGGGCGGTGCGCGTCTTGGCGCCGTGGTGCTTGCCGACCCGGTGCCGGCGCTGATTGCGTTGGCGGTCGGCTGGGCACTGTTCACGCCGCTGCTGGCGCGGCTGGCGCGGCGTTACGATGGCACTCCCACGGCGGGCTGAGTCATGCCGGACTTCAATTCCATCGCATTCACGCTGGCCTGCGGCCTTGCCGCCATGCTGGCGCTCGGCTTTGTCACCTGGATGGTGAGTTTCTTCAAGGCCGACGTCAGCATCGTAGATAGCGCGTGGTCGCTGCTCATTTTCAGCGGCGGCCTGGTCTACGCAGCGGCGCTGCCGCCGACCGCTCCGCGCGCATTCCTGGTGCTGGCGCTGGTCGCGCTGTGGGCGCTGCGGCTCGCGGCCTATATCACGTGGCGCAACTGGGGCGAGGCCGAGGATCACCGCTACCGGGCGATCCGCGCGCGCAATCAACCGCGCTTCGAGTGGAAGAGCCTTTATCTGGTGTTCGTGCTGCAGGCGATGCTGGCGTGGATCGTGTCGATGCCCTTGCTGGCGGCGCTCGGCGGCAGCGCCGCCCTGAACTGGTTTGATGCCGCCGGCGGGGTCGTTGTGCTGTCTGGATTTCTGTTCGAGAGCGTCGGCGACTGGCAGTTGGCGCGCTTCAAGCACGATCCGGCCAACGCCAGCGGCGTGATGGATCGCGGGCTGTGGCGCTACACGCGTCATCCTAACTATTTCGGCGAATTCTGCGTGTGGTGGGGTTTTTATCTGATCGCGTGCGCGGCCGGCGGCTGGTGGGCCATCGTCTCGCCGCTGCTGATGTCGGTGCTGCTCTTGAGGGTGTCAGGCGTGACGCTGCTGGAAAAAGACATCGGCGGGCGGCGCCCGGCTTACCGCGACTATGTCGCGCGCACCAATACGTTTTTCCCGTGGTTGCCGAAAGGAGGCCTGTGATGCGGCGGGCGGCCCGCATGCTGGCCGCGCTCGGCGCCACGCTGTTCACGGCAGGCGCGTTCGCGGCCGAGCAGGCGCGCGTGTGGGATTTCCGCGCGTTTCTCGACGATGCGCCGATCGGCTACCACCGCTTCACGCTGAGCGGGGAGGGCGCGGCGCGCGAACTCAGGAGCGAGACACGATTCGAAGTCAAGTTTCTGTTCGTAACGGCCTACCGTTACGTGCACGACGCAACCGAGCGCTGGCGCGGCAACTGCCTCGAGGGTCTCAGCGCGCGCACCGACGACAACGGCGAGCGCCTGGTGGTGAGCGCGGCGGGCAACGCCGAAGGACTGGTGGTCACTGCAACAGCGGGACGTGAAGCCCTACCCGGCTGCGTCATGAGTTTCGCCTACTGGAACCCGCAGATGCTGCGCCAGTCGCGCCTGCTTAACGCGCAGACCGGAAAGTTCGAGGCGGCGAAAATTGCGCTATTGGGAGAGGAAACCATCACCGTGCGCGGCGCGCCGCTGACGGCGAAACGTTACCGCATCACGGGACCCAAGCACCCGATCGACGTGTGGTATGCCGCGGACGACGAGTGGCTTGCGCTAGAATCGATCGTCGGCGGCGGCCGTCGCCTGCGTTATTCCCTGAACTGACGGAGGTCATTCTGAAGAGTCTTCGATCGATTTCATGCGCCGCGGTTGCTTTGCTGCTGGGCGGCTGTCAGAGCACGACGGCGCCGCTTGCCGCCGTGCCGCACGTCGATCTGCCGCGCTTCATGGGCTCATGGTACGTGATCGCAAACATACCAACTTTCATCGAGAAGGGTGCGCACAATGCCATTGAATCGTACCAGCTCGAGGCCGACGGCACGATTGCCACTACCTTCACTTTCCGCGCCGGCGCCTTCGACGGCGAAGAAAAGCGCTACACGCCGCGCGGCTTTGTCATCGACCACCAGTCGAATGCGGTGTGGGGCATGCAGTTCATCTGGCCGATCAAGGCCGACTACCGCATTACCTATCTGAGCGAAGATTACAGCCAGACCGTGATCAGCCGTGTCCAGCGCGACTACGTCTGGATCATGGCGCGCACCCCGGCCATCCCCGAGGCTGATTACCAGCGACTGCTCAAATTGGTCGGCGAACAGGGTTATGACGTGGCCAAAATACAGAAGGTGCCGCAGCAATGGAAGCCGTAAGAAACAAGCCTGCGAGCGCGGCGTGGTGGAAAGACCTCGCGCGCTGGTTCGACAACGGGTCGGCCGCCGCGCCGCTCGCGGCAGCAGCACCCGACAGGCGCCGCATTGACTGGCCGCGCCTCATCCCTTTCATCACGCTGCATCTCGGCTGTTTCGGCGTGCTGTGGGTCGGCGCCAGCACGACGGCGGTGCTGATCGCGGCAGCGCTGTATGCGCTGCGCATGTTCGCGGTCACCGCTTTTTATCACCGCTATTTTTCCCACCGCGCTTTCCGCACCACGCGGCCGGTGCAATTTCTCTTCGCCCTGCTCGCCGCTAGCAGCGTGCAGCGCGGCCCCCTGTGGTGGGCCTCGCATCACCGCCACCACCACACGCATGCCGACGCGCCAGACGACGCCCATTCGGCGCGCCAGCACGGTTTTCTGTGGAGCCATATGGGCTGGTTCCTGGCGCGCCAGAATTTCGCCACGCGCGCGGCCCTGGTACCCGATCTCGCGCGCTACCCTGAACTGCGTATCCTCGACCGCTACGATGCGCTGGTGCCACTGCTGCTCGCCATCGCACTCTACGCGCTCGGCGACCTGCTGGCCGGCATTGCGCCAGCGCTCGGCACCGACGGCCCGCAGTTGCTGGTATGGGGCTTCTGCATATCGACGGTGGCGCTCTACCAGGCCACTTTCACCATCAACTCGCTGGCGCACCGCTTCGGCAGCCGCCGTTACGCCACCAACGACGATTCGCGCAACAACCTGTGGCTGGCTCTGCTGACCCTAGGCGAGGGCTGGCATAACAACCACCATCATTTTCCGGGCGCCGCGCGCCAGGGCTTTTACTGGTGGGAAATCGACCTTACCTACTACGGTCTGAGGCTGCTTGCCGCGCTCGGCGTGATCTGGGACCTGCGGCCGGTGCCGGCGCGCATGCGCGAGGCGCGCCGAAACGTGGAGCCGGCGCGATGAAGATCGCGGTCATCGGCAGCGGCATCGCCGGCAATGTCGCCGCCTATCGCCTGCACCGCGATCATGAAGTCACGGTCTACGAGGCGGCCGGCCACATCGGCGGCCACACCCACACGCATGATATCGGGATCGGCGGCGAGCGCCAGCAAATTGACACCGGCTTCATTGTCTTCAACGACTGGACCTATCCGAATTTCATCGGCCTGCTTGACGAACTCGGCGTCGAATCGCAGCCGAGCGCGATGAGCTTCAGCGTGCGCAACGAAGGCAGCGGCCTCGAGTACAACGGCACCACGCTCAACACGCTGTTTGCGCAGCGCCGCAATCTGCTGCGACCGTCGTTTTACCGCTTCATCCGGGAAATACTGCGCTTCAACCGCGAAGCGCCGCAATTGCTCGACGCAGGCGGCGAAATCGCACTTGGCGATTACCTTGACAGCCACGCTTATTCGCGCGGCTTCATCGATGATTACCTGGTGCCGATGGGTGCGGCCATCTGGTCGACCGATCCGGCGCGCATGCTGGCGTTTCCGGCGCGCTTCTTCGTGCGATTTTTTCACAACCACGGCATGTTGTCGGTCGACGCGCGGCCGCAGTGGCGCGTCATCCGCGGCGGCTCGGCGCGCTACGTCGAGAAACTGGTGGCGCCCTTCCGCCACCGCATCCGCCTCAACACGCCGGTCGAGTCTGTATCGCGTATGGCGGGCGGCGTGCTGGTCAAGGCGCGCAACGCCGCGCCCGAACATTTCGAGTACGTTTTCTTTGCCTGCCACTCCGACCAGGCGCTGCGATTGCTCGCCGATGCAACGCAGACGGAACGTAGCGTGCTCGGCGCGATTCCCTATCAACGCAACGAAGTCGTGCTGCACACCGACGCCACGCTGCTGCCGCGCGCGAAGCGCGCCTGGGCGGCGTGGAACTACCACGTGTTGCCTGAACAGAATGCGCCGGTCGCGCTGACCTACAACATGAACATCCTGCAGAACCTGCGCTCGCAACGGACGTTCTGCGTGACGCTCAACCGCAGCGCATCGATCGCGCCGGACAAGATCATCGAGCGCCTGGTTTACGATCATCCGCTCTACACGCCGGCCGGTGTAGCAGCGCAGCAGCGCCAGCACGAAATCAACGGTGTGAACCGCAGTTTCTTCTGCGGCGCGTACTGGCGTAACGGCTTTCACGAGGACGGCGTGGTCAGCGCGATGAAAGCACTCGAACACTTTGAAAACACACTCAATGCACAGCGCGATTTATCACGGGTCGCTTAGGCACCGGCGTTTCGCGCCGCGCGAACATGCGTTCAGCTACCCGCTGTTCATGGTCTACCTCGACCTCGCCGAACTCGACACGGTATTTCGCGGGCGCTGGCTGTGGTCCACACGGCGCGCCGCGCTCGCGCGTTTCAACCGCACCGACCATCTTGGCGACCCCGCGTTGCCGCTCGACCGCGCGGTGCGCGATCTGGTTGAAAGCCGCGGCGGCAGCCGTCCGGCGGGCCCGATCCGGTTGCTCACGCACCTGCGCTATTTCGGTCACTGTTTCAATCCGGTCAGCTTCTACTATTGTTTCGACGCCGCGGGCGAACGCGTCGAGTGCATCGTCGCCGAGGTCAACAACACGCCGTGGGGCGAGCAACACTGTTATGTGCTGAGCGCACCGCTTGCGCCGCCGGTCGAGGGGCGCCGCAGTTACCGCAGCGCCAAGGCGATGCATGTCTCGCCGTTCATGCCGATGGAACTCGCCTACGTCTGGCGCTTCAATGAGCCCGGCGAGCGCCTGAACGTGCACATGGCGCTGCGGGACGAAGCGGCGGCAGGCGCCAAGGTGTTTGACGCCACCATGCGACTCGAGCGCGCGCCAGTGACGGGCGCGCGGCTGGCGCTCACGCTGCTGCGTTTTCCGCTGATGACGGCGCAAGTCATGCTGGCAATTCACTGGCAGGCGCTGAAGCTGTGGCTGAAGCGGGTGCCGGTGCACACCCATCCGGAAAAACTGAAGGCGCTGCGCGCCGCGAAGGAAGCGACATGAAGATGAACGTTTTCAACGATGCCGGCCTTGGCGGGCCAGCGCAGCACATCAGCGCCCTGGAAAAACTCGCCAAGCGTGCAGTGCTGTCGCGCCTGGCCCGGATCGAACACGGCATGCTCGTGCTCGAGGACGGCATCACTGAGACGCGCTTCGGTGGCGCGACGTCGCGCTGCGCATTGGCGGCATCGGTGCGCGTGCACGATCCGCGCTTCTACAGCGAGCTCGCGTTCGGCGGCTCGATCGGCGCCGGCGAAGCCTATATGCAGGGTTACTGGAGTAGCGACGACATCACCGCGGTGATGCAGGTGCTGCTCAACAACCTCGCCGTTGTCGACGCCATGGAGGGTGGTTTCGCCCGCTGGGCGCTGCCGCTGCGCCGTGCGCTGCATTGGGCGTCGCGCAACAGTCACACGGGCAGCCGCCGCAATATCGCCGCGCATTACGATCTTGGCAACGATTTTTTCCGCACTTTTCTCGACCCGACCATGATGTACTCGAGCGCGGTTTTTGTGCGGCCAGAGATGACGCTCGAGGAGGCCTCGCTTGCCAAGCTCGACCGCATCTGCCGCCGGCTCGATTTGAAGCCGGGCGACCATCTGCTCGAAATCGGCACCGGCTGGGGCGGCATGGCGCTGCACGCCGCGGGCCGCTACGGCTGCCGCGTCACCACGACGACAATTTCCCGGCAGCAATACGAGTTCGCGCGCGAGCGTATCGAGACGGCCGGCCTTGCCGACCGCATCACGCTGTTGCGCAATGACTACCGCGACCTCACCGGCGCCTATGACAAACTCGTATCGATCGAAATGATCGAGGCGGTCGGCCATCAGTATTACGATACCTACTTCAGGAAATGCAGTGACCTGCTGAAGCCCGACGGCATGATGCTGCTGCAGGCGATCACCATTGCCGACCAGCGCTACGTGGCCGCACGCGACTCTGTCGATTTCATCCAGCGCCACATTTTCCCTGGAAGCTGCATTCCGTCGGTGGCGGTAATCTGCGACACGATCGCTCGCGTCACCGACCTGCGGCTTTTTCACCTGAATGACATTGGATTCCACTATGCGACCACGCTCAGGCGCTGGCACGAAAACATGTTAGCCAATATTGGCAGAGTGCGCGCGCTCGGCTACCCCAAAGAGTTCATCCGCATGTGGGAGTTCTACTTTTGCTACTGCGAGGGCGGCTTCGCCGCGGGAGTCCTCGGCGATGCGCAAATGCTTTTCGTCAAGCCGCTGGCCAAGCCATCGTTTTAACCGCACTTACCGCACAAATGCGTTGAGTGACGGGCGAAAATCCAAAGTCGCATTGGCCTGGTGGCACAAACTGAACCAGTGATCGACCTCGATCAGCGCATCGTCTGCCGACGAGCCATTTGTCCAGCCCCAGGCATCCTTGATGGCGTTGAGTTGAAATTCCTATCCGTCGAGCTCGGCAACAAGGCGATCGATATCCGCAATCGCTTGTTGCTCCGTTTCAATGCCAAAGTGATTCTTGCGCAGACGCCCGGCGCCGTCGATCAGCAGTGTGGCAGGCGTCATGACGTGGTGATGCTCAAACACCGTATGCAGCCCGATCACCGCGACGTCCTCACGCCGCGGTCCTTGTCGGCAGTCCTGCCACAAGCGTACTGCCTGTGGCGTGGCATACATGCCACAACCCGCGCAAAGCATCTGCAAGGTATAAATCAGCACCACCTTCCCGCGCAGTTCATCCAGCGTGATTGCGTGATCGGTATTGAACCATTGCGAAACGCAAAGCGGCGGCGCCACTGCAGGCTCGTACGATTGGGTCACGGCCGCATCTTGCTGAATACGTAGCCCGCATTCTTTTGCGCAACGTGGCAATGGTGACACGCGGTCGACGCGCTGGCGCCCACCGCGCGATCGCTCGTACTGTCGCCCTTGAATTCTTCATAGCCCCAGCCACCGGTTGCCGCATATTTCCGCGCATCGCGATGCATGACGCCCACCACTTTGCGCGCCCCTTCGATGACCGCATTATCAGCAACCTTGGCATCGAGCAAATCAAAGACGATCACCGCACCGTCCGGCCATTTGCCAGTTATGTAGCCCTGCAAGGCCACCTTGTTCGCGTACAGGTGATGGATACCGCCGAAAGAATCGTAGAGAGCATGACCGGGGCTGATAACCATTGATTTTACGTGATGCCAATCACGGTAATCCTTCGGATATGGAACTGGCGGTGCATCCGCGGCGGCCGCGAGACCGGTTACGGCGACAGTAAACAGGGCTACGACGGTTGCAATGACCGAGAGAATTATTCGCATGTCGCGCTCCTTTTTAGATAAGATTTTTATGCGAATATAGATCGCAATCTATGGTCCAGCGGTGGTCAGAACAAGTAGGCATAAAGTCGTGGGGTAGATACTTTTTGGTGTATGTTTTTGATTTTTAATGGAATAATAATTCTCGGAACATGAACAATCCGGGCGTTCATCCGATGGTCGAAAGCATCATCGGCTGCAAATGGTCATTGACCGTTCTGAGCCTGGTGCGAAAAGGCATATGCCGCGCCGGCGAAATGGAGCATGCGATTGACGGTTTGAGCGGCAAAGTGCTGAATGAGCGACTCACGAAGTTGCTGCGTTTCGGTATTCTGGACAAAGCGAGCTACGCCGAAGTGCCGCCACCTGTGGAATATCGGATGACCGCATTCGGCAACAAGTTCACCACACTGCTCGACGAGGTTGATCAACTGCAGCAGACTTTGGATGACGCGCCCAAATAAACAACCTCGCAGCACGCTGTGGGGATGTGCGGCTACGCACCGGACGCGTGTCCGGTCAATCGCCACCATCCAGGCACGCGCCTAACGCTGCGCCAACTCGGGAGAACTTGATGCTCGAACTCCGCCCGACCTGCGAACACTGCAACAAAACGCTGCCACCCAATAGCCGCGAAGCGCGAATCTGTTCATACGAATGCACGTTCTGCGCGACGTGCGTGGACAACATACTCGGCAACGTCTGTCCGAACTGCGGTGGCGGATTCGTGCCGCGCCCCATAAGGCCCGCGACCAACTGGAAGAACAATAACTACCTTGGTAAGGACCCGGCAAACACGACGATCCGGCATCGACCTGTCGACGCCGCGGAACACTCAATTTTCTCCGCGACGATCAGAAGTATTGCGCCGGAGAAAAGATGATTCGTTCAACGAACCCATAACACAGACGCAATAGTCCGCAATCGCGATGCTTCGCGCTCGCAACCCCGATGGCATAGGTCGTCAAGCACCTGCCGGGGGCCCCCCTTCATCCTTTATCCCTCCGCCCTCATCCGTGCCCTGCTACTCCGCCCGTATCCCCTTGTCCCTGATCACCTTGCCCAGCAAGGCAATGTCGGACTTCATCATGGCCGCGAATTCGGCCGGTGTGCTGGCGATAACCTCAAGTCCGGAACCGAGCATTTTCTCCCTGACATCCGGTTTCCTGAGCACACGCACGGTTTCCAGATTGAGTCGGCTGATGATGGCGGCGGGCGTCTTGGCCGGCGCGAACATGCCGTATTTCGACCCGGCCTGAAATCCCGGCAGTCCCGACGCTGCCAGCGCGGGCACATCGGGAAACAGCGCCGACGGCTGCGGACTGGTGACGGCCAGCGCGCGCAGGCGGCCGGCTTTGACGTGCGGCGTCACGGCGCCGCCGGTGCCGAAGGTCATGTGCACCTGGCCGCCGATGAGATCGGCGAGTTGCGTGGCGCCGTTCTTGTACGGCACGCGCACGATATCCACACCCGCCATGGCTTTGAAGAGTTCCGTTGCCAGGTGCGTCGCGGTACCGCTTGCGAGCGATGCATAGTTGAGCGCCCCGGGTTTGGATTTGGCCAGCGCGATCAATTCCTTGACCGTGGTTGCCGGCACTTTGGGATTAACCACGAGCAACAGCGGCGAATTGGTGGCAAACGTGATGGGGGCAAGATCGCGCTGCGGGTCATACGGGACGTTGTCCTGCAGCAGCGGCGATATCCACACCACACCGCCGTAAAACAATAGCGTGTAACCGTCGGGCGCCGACTTGGCGACGATGGCAGCCGGAATGAATCCACTCGCGCGATTGTCTACCACCACCTGCTGCCCCAGGCTTTCGGGTAGCGACAAGCCCTGCGCGACCAATCGGGCCGCGAAATCGTTGCCGGCGCCCGCGCCTCCGGTGACTACGCGCAACGGCTTGCTCGGAAAGGACTGCCCGGAACTGGTAACTGCAGCCAGACTCAATTCAGGGTAGATGGGTGTAGAGACGACACAAAGCGCAATCAAACAGCAAAGTCCACGCGGTATCGGCATTGTTTTCTCGCAACGATTATTTATGGAACGTCTGACTAAGTACCCTCGCAGGGTACGTATTAATCTTTCCAAAACTCATGACGTTAACCCGTCATTCCGGTGAAAACCGGAATCCAGAATGGTTATCGAAGTTCCCATCAGTGTTTCTGGGTCCCGGCGTCCGCCGGGACGACGAATTCTTGAAGCGAGCATGTCTCAAAATATGGAACGCACAATCATCAGAGGTTCCTAAATGCCGATTATCCCCCGGATCCATCAGGTGCGATATCGGTGCGTCGTGATTTTGAACGCTACCCAATCTGAAGTATTATTTGCGTCTGGCTTACACATAGGGAGCAACATCATGGCGGCAACAGTCGGCAGCGGCGCACATACATTCGAGGTAGTTGAAGACTGGGCCAAGTTGCCGGAAGGCTGGCTGGCGCCGATGGCGTCGGTCACTGTCGATAGTCAGGGCCGGGTTTACGGCTTCTGCCGCGGCGAGCATCCGGTGATCGTGTTCGACAAGAACGGCAAATTCCTCGGATCGTGGGGCGAAGGCTTGTTCGCCTTCCCGCACGATATCTATGCCGACGGCAAGGACAATATCTGGATCATCGATCGCAACCACGGTCAGCTCTACAAGTTCACGACCGATGGCAAATTGTTGCAAACGATAGGCACCAAAGGTTATCGGACGGACACCGGCGTAGGCGAGGGGATCAACGACAAGGGTTTCAAAATCGTTACCAAGCCAGGTGGGCCGTTCAACCTGCCTACCGGTCTGGCGGTACTCGATTCGGGCGACATATTCGTGTCGGACGGCTACGCCAACTGCCAGGTGCACCGGTTTTCAGCCGAGGGCAAGCACCTGTACTCGTGGGGCCAGCCGGGCAGCGGACCGGGACAGTTCATGCTACCGCACGATGTCTGGGTAGACAGCCGCGGCCGTGTGCTGGTGGCCGACCGGGAAAACGATCGCGTTCAGGTCTTTACCCAGAACGGGGAATTTCTCAATCAATGGCCGACCAAACTGGTTGGCGCCGCGGCGTTCTGGGTCGACCGTAACGACATCGTCTACATGCCGGAACACAATATCGGCAACTTCAGCGTGCTGACACTGGACGGCGAGCTGCTTGCGCGCTGGGGCACGCCGAAGTGCCGCAGTTGCCATGCCGTATCGGGCGACTCGGAAGGCAACGTGTACTTTGTGCAACCGCTGTCGAGCGAGGGCAGCAAGGGCCGGCGCATCGTTAAATACATACGTAAATGACAGGAGGAGATTCGACATGACCATGCAGTTACGCACATTTTTCGCGTTGGCAGCGCTGTGTTTGATATTCACCACCCGTATAGCCGGCGCCGCGCAATCGTCAGAGCAATTCAAGCCCACCGAAGGACAGGAAGGCAAGGACGTGGTGTGGGTGCCGACGCCGGCCATCCTCGTCGAACACATGCTGGATGTGGCGAAAGTGACGCCGCAGGACTTTGTCATGGATCTGGGTTCGGGCGATGGCCGCAACATCATTGCCGCGGCCAAACGCGGTGCGCGTGCGCTCGGTGTTGAATACAATCCCAACATGGTCGCGCTGGCACAGAACGCGGCTGCCGATGCCGGGGTCGCGGACAAGGCCCAGTTCGTGCAGGGTGACATGTATGAGGCGGATATTTCCCAGGCGACAGTGCTCGCCCTGTTCCTGTTGCCCGAAAATCTGCGCAAACTGACACCCAAATTCGCCGATCTCAAGCCGGGTACGCGCATCGTCGCCAACACCTTCGGCATCAGCGACTGGGAAGTCGAGCAGACCACCCGTACCGAAGGCGACTGCTACGCGTGGTGCACGGCCTTGCTGTACCTGGTGCCCGCGAAAGTGGCCGGACAATGGCGCATGCCGCAAGGCGTGCTTACGATAGAACAAAAATATCAAACCTTTACCGGTACTTTGCTGGCCGCAGGCGTCAATACGTCTGTAGCCAACGGCCGGCTGAACGGGGATCGTATCAGTTTTAATGTGGGCGGGATCGAATATACAGGCCGTGTCAGCGGCGACAGCATATCCAGTGTGGCGGGCAACCCCGCTTGGTCCGCGACGCGTGTCAATCAGCGCTAACGAATTCCAGCAGTTTCGCAAGCAAATAATCAAACGATTTTGCTGCGCCGCAACCGGTTAACGTAGCAAAAATACCACTGAAAAAGTATCCACAATTTTGGTGGGTAAATCTGTGCATAACGACTAAGGTTAGATCGTGATCGCGAAGCGATCCGCGATCTGAACCGTTTGTTGGACAAGCCCGGTCCCGGAGTGCGGGTTGCGCCTCGTAGAAAATATATCTTTGGAAATCAGCCCGGTTTAAAGTTTTGCCGGGGAGACAGGAGCGCGAGCCCTGGTTTTATGCCGACTGCGGTGACAACCGGAGCCTGAATTGGGCGATTATGGCGCGGTAGAGACGGACTCCAGGCGAGACGGCGCCTCAGCGTGTGGGCACTGAAGTACCGATCCGTGTCGATGGCCGATGTGTCTACACGGTCACTGCACCGTGGGTGACAATCGCAGCCGGCATAGTCTCGCGCAACACCGACCGAATCTGCGTTTTCACGATCACCATCACCGCCCCGCAACAGGTACATGGGATTGGTGCGCGTTCCTTGAACCACGCCACCGTATGCCCCAGATCGAACTTGAGCAACAGGTGCAGCAACGCAATCAGACGTTTACAGTTCGGATGCAAGAAACCGAAGTTGCGCGCGCGGCGGAACCCTTTGGGCAGCACATGCTGCAACACCAGCCACAGGAAATGCGCGCCGGACTCGGTCCGGGATTCCATCTTTCCGGTCTTGGCGTTTCGATACCGGAAACTCACCTGACCATTACCGCACGCGACAATGTCCTTCTCGGCGATGACACCGCGATATAGATAGTGCCCGTCCGAAAACCCCTGTTTTTTGAAAAAGTCATAGACCTGAATTTTAATTGTAGCGCGTGAGTTTCTTGTTTTCAGTTCTGGACGGGGAAGTTTTTTAGTTCCCTGCGATTGGGGGAT
>CANJQI010000077.1 GCA_947476215.1 Betaproteobacteria bacterium | reverse complement strand
TGTTCCAGGGAAACCAAGGCCTAATGGGGAATCACAACCAAACCCATAATGCTGCCGCGAATCCACAGCCGTCAGAAGCCAACAAACTCGCGGCGAACAGTGAAGAGCCTACTGAATTACAGAACGACTCAAACTATTTTGCGGATGCAGGAAGCGCCGATTTCGATTCCGGTGATGTAGCCTAAACCGGCGGAAAGACAGCTAATACAGAATCGGGCGTGGTTGCACGCTGGCTTCTTTGGCCGTCTCGAGGGTTCGAATTCAATCCCGATACCCAAGCGCTCGATTTACTGGATCTGCAATCCTTAGCCGGTTTGTGATGCGCTAGGTTCTGGCCCGCCACCGCCCCCCCGTTTTCCCGATCGACGCCCGCATACTCATACCGTTGCAAACAGAGCGGCATTACGTGGCATTGCACCGATAGTTAGAAATCCCAACAAAATTTCCAATGCCTACCGCACACTCCCTGCTCAATTCCGTTTTCGGTTACCCCGCTTTTCGTGGCGCGCAAGCCGAGATTGTCGAGCATGTCACGACCGGTGGGGACGCACTGGTCCTGATGCCCACCGGCGGCGGGAAGTCGCTGTGTTTTCAGATACCCGCGCTGCTGCGAGACGGCTGCGCCGTGGTGGTGTCGCCGCTTATTGCCTTGATGCAGGACCAGGTTGCGGCGCTGACCGAGGCGGGTGTCAGTGCCGCGGTGCTCAATTCGTCATTGGACTCAGCCACGGCATACCGGACGGAACGCGATTTCACCGATGGCAAATTTGATTTGCTCTATGTTGCGCCGGAACGTCTGGTGACGCCGCGATTTCAGGAACTGCTGAGACGTACGCGTGTTGCATTGTTTGCCATCGACGAAGCGCATTGCGTCTCACAGTGGGGCCATGATTTTCGCCCGGAGTATATACAACTATCTGTTTTACATGAACAATTTCCGAATGTCCCGCGTATCGCCCTGACTGCGACCGCGGATGAACTCACGCGCGCCGAGATCATCACGCGTCTGCAACTCGAGACCGCACGGGTGTTCATATCCAGTTTTGACCGGCCCAATATTCGTTACACCATCGTCGGCAAGAACAGCGCACGCGATCAGTTGCTGCATTTCATCCGCACCCGGCATCCCGCGCAATCAGGCATCGTCTACTGCCTGTCGCGCAAAAAGGTCGATGAAACCGCCGCGTGGTTGTGCGCCCAGGGCGTACCCGCCCTGCCCTATCACGCAGGACTTGAGCAGAACGTACGCGCCCTGCATCAACGCCGCTTCGTCAACGAGGACGGCGTGACCATGGTGGCGACGATCGCGTTCGGCATGGGTATCGATAAACCCGACGTGCGCTATGTCGCGCATCTGGATCTGCCCAAGAGCATAGAGGCCTATTACCAGGAAACCGGACGTGCGGGCCGCGACGGATTGCCCGCCGATGCGTGGATGGCGTACGGACTGGGCGACGTCGTCCAGCAGCGCCGCATGATAGACGAGTCGGAAGCCGACGAGACGTTCAAGCGCGTCTCCTATGGCAAGCTCGAAGCGCTGGTCGGTCTTGCGGAGTCGGCGGGATGCCGTCGCGTCAGACTGCTCGCCTATTTCGGAGAGCACGCCACGCCGTGCGGCAACTGCGACAACTGCCTGAACCCGCCGCGTGTCTGGGACGGCACCGAAGCCGCGCAAAAAGCCCTGTCATGCGTCTACCGAACCGGACAACGGTTCGGCGCGGGTCATCTGATCGATGTACTGCGCGGCAACGATACCGAACGCGTGCAACGCTTTGGCCATGACCGGCTCCCGACCTTCCGCGTCGGCGCCGATCTGAGCGACAAGCAGTGGCGCGCGGTGTACCGACAACTGGTTGCGCTGGGACATCTGCATGCGGACGCCGAGGCCTATGGCGCATTCAAGCTCACGGAATCCGCGCGCGCCATACTGAAGGGGGAAATCAACGTTTCGTTCCGCGAAGACGCTGAACAACCGCGCACCCGCCACAGCCGAAGCAAGAAAGCGGACTTTGTCGCCAGTCTGGGCAACTCCTCGTCGGATCCCCTATTGCAGGCGCTGCGTGAATGGCGGCGTTCCACCGCCCTTGAGCATGGCGTGCCCGCCTATGTGGTGTTTCATGACAGCACTTTGGAAGCGATCGCGGCGGCCCGCCCTCAATCCACGCATGAACTGCGCGGTATTTCCGGCATCGGCGAAAAAAAGCTGGAACGATACGGGCAGGCGTTGCTAAGCGTTCTTGGCCAGAACTGACGCGACGAACGCCTCCTCCTGCGTGCCGCGCGATTGTTATCATTTCCATTCAAGGCAGCGGGCACAAGGCTGGAGTGACCTGCAAAGGTTTTTTCGCTGCGCCTCAAGCCTTGCCTGAGTCCGTCAGCCTGTCGACGATTTCATCCAGCGCATGGTCGGCGAGTGCGATCAGTTTTTCATAGGAAACATACTCCGGATTGCCGGGTATCATCACCGCGGTCGAGTCCGGTAATTTATTGGCTTTGATAATGGCGCTGGCAAGCGCCGCAAACTGTTCGGTTATGACTTCGACGCTGGGCCTGCCGCGCCGATTGAGTTGCACCGTATCGTGGACACTCCACGATGTGCATCCCCCTCAATTACCGAGGCCGACGATGGCGGCATCGCATTCACTGGCCACTTTGTCGAGCAGTTCATCCGTCGCGGCACGTGTCCTGGGAATCTCGTAGTAATTAATGTTCGCGACCTGGTGTTGATCAGTCAACCGCTCGCGAAACCTGCCTATCATGGTCTCGAAGCTGGGCCATACATTGCTAAGTATACCCACGGTCTTGCCGCTCAAACTGTCGATGACAAGGGCTGCACCTGCACCCTTGGTGGGAACTACGCCGGTGGGATCATAAACTTTCATGCGTGCTGCCTCCTTCGTAATTGCTTACGGAATAACTATCGGTTGTGCTGCCAGATCCGTCGAGCCTGCGCTCGGCAGATAGGTCATATGATACGGCTCGGAACTGCCGGCGACGATAATCTTGATGTCGTCAGGCTCTGTGCATATGCACAGACGGTCGCCCCCTGCGTCTATCTTCGGTCTGCGATGCTGCGTTTGACTGGATTCGGTTGGCAGCAGCGAGCGCGGCACCTTGGTATGCTCATACAGCCATTCCTTGATGCGCAATTTTGGCCATCCGGCGTGATGAAACAGATTCGCGTATCCAGGAGTAAATACCAGCACGGGATTTCCGGTGCTGTTGTTGTAGCTGTTATTTCCATACACCGTCATGGCATTGGCTATCATCGCCAGGATGCTCTCCGGTTTTGAAAACGGCGTGCGTATGCTGGTGAGCCCCTGCACGCCAATTACGCTGACCACGCTCTGCTCGCGCTGATAACCGAGTTCGACGTGCAGCGGCTCCCACGGATGGTCTTCCTCCATCTCGCCCATGCAAAATGAGTATTTCGCGGGTTGCCCCAATACGGCCTTATCGATATCGCCGGGACTGCCGCCACCGATATTGACCATGATTAACCGCAGGGCGCGCCCTATCGTCGCATTGGCACGCCGCCCCGGCCCCAGAGCACCACGACCGCAATTGAGGTCGAGGCGGCTGCGTAGCGGTCCATTGATGACCACCAGCGGCGCGACCGGGTTGGTGGTCGCCTGCACCCACAACAAATTGAACTGCGGCTGCGCGATGGCTTTGACGGCGGCGATCAGCACCGGCAGGTAGTCATTGCGGCACCCCGCCATGACCGCGTTGATGGCAATTTTTTCAACCGTCGCCGCAGCGCCGTCAGGTGCCAGCGTCGCCACCACCTCATCGCGATTCAAACCATTTGTGTCTAGCATCTCCTGGACGTATTCGGCCTTGGGCGGTATCACCGGCAACCCGTCAGTCCAGCCGCGCGCATAGATGTCCTCGAATGCCGCGCGCGCATCATCCGCGACATCCACGATGCGCGAGCTATTCCGCACGTATCCCCGCCTCCTTTATAACTTTGCTCATGCGTGCAGTCTCCGTGCGCATGAAGGCGGCCAGTTCCTCGGGCGTACTGCCGACGGCCTCGACGCCGGTCCTGAGCAGGCGTTCCCTGATATCCGTAGCGCCCAGCACTTTTGCGATCTCCTCGCTCAAGCGCGCAACTATGGCTTGCGCCGTGCGCGCAGGAACAAACATGGCGGCAACACCGACCGACTCATAATCGGGAACGCCGGATGCCGCCACCGTCGGCAGTCCGGGAAACAACGCCGATGGCCGCAGGCTGGTGACGGCCAGCGCGCGCAGTTTGCGCGCCAGAACCAGCGGCGCCATGCCGCTGGGATTGCCGAACGTCAATTGCGTGCGACCGCCGAGCAGGTCCGCGACCTGCATGGCATCGCTCTTGTAAAAAATGCCGACGAGGTTGGTTCCCGTCATGGCCTTGAAGAGCTCCGTGGACAAGTGCGCGGCCCCACCCGCCCCCCCGGACGAATAGTTAAGTGCACCGGGCCGGGCCTTGGCCAAGGCCACCAGTTCTGCTACCGTTTTGACCGGTAGCGACGGATGCACCACGAGCACGGCCGGGGCCTTGCCTAGTATTGCTATCGGCGAAAAATCCCGCACCGCATCATACGGCGTATTGTCGCGCAGCAATGGCCCCACCCAAAGACTTCCGCCCGTGACCAGCACGGTATAGCCATCCGGTGCGGCTTTGGACACCAGATCTCCCGCAATGACCGCACCCGCCCGATTATCGACTATTACTTGCTGCCCGAGGGGCCCCGTCAATTCCGATGCCACCAACCGCGACGACACGTCGACGTTGCTGCCGACACTGCCGGTGATGATGCGTACTGCCTTCATTGGATAGCTCTGACAAACGCCGTCGGCCGCCACGCTGGCCAGCATCGTGGTGACAAGCAAGGTTGATTTCCAGCGCTCCGCTGCACTGCTAACTATGTGTCCGTGCATATCAACCCTTGTTTGTTCGATCGCGTGATCGAAAAAGTGCATGTCCGCCAGAACACCGCGCGTCGCGCTGTTTTAGTTGAAACGCGTCTCGTGCGTCGCCGGTGCTATGCCTCGATAGGATCAAAATCGCCTTTCACCGCACCGCAGTCCGGACATGACCAGTCTGCCGGCACGTCTTCCCATCGCGTGCCGGGCGCGATGTTCTCCTCCGGCAGACCTACCACTTCATCATACGCAAATGCACATAGGATACATTGCCATTTTCTCATTGCAGATTGTGTCATGCCTGTCCTCTTGCCCCAAGGTTTGAATTTCCACAGCTCGCTGTATGTCACTGCCTGTGCAGAGCATACAAAAAATCGGACGAATTTGGGAGGCATATTGTGCCTATGCGTAAACTATTGTCGCCACCGGCATACAGATGACCGGACTCCAATTCCGATGACTCATCACCCATGGCGCGGTAAGATTCGCATCCTATGAACTCTGGACATAAGCCAAGGAAAAACATGCACGATCGTTCCTTTCCGCGCACGGCACGCATCAGACAGGCTCGGCTTGCAGCTATTCTATGGGTGCCGATTGTTCTCTCAGCTTCAGCTTATGGTGCTGATTTGCTGCAATCCGGAACGAAATATCCGGATAAGCCGATACGCTTCATCGTGCCTCAGCCGCCCGGCGGCGGCACCGATACCGTCGCACGCATGCTGGCACCGCGCTTAAGCGAGAGCCTGGGACAACAGGTGGTGGTGGACAATCGGTCGGGCGCGGGCGGCATCGTGGGCACCGAACTCGTCGCGCGCGCGCCAGCCGACGGTTACACTCTGCTGCTCGGATATACCGGTGCGCTGACCATAAATCCCAGTCTCTACAAGCAGTTACCGTACCGCCCGATCGAGGATTTCGATCCGGTCAGTCTTGCGGTTTCCAGTCCATTCATCTTGTTCGTTTACCCGCAACTACGGATCTCCAGCGTGGCGGAACTGGTTAGCATGGCCAAGGCCAAACCCGGACAATTGAATTTTGGATCGCCCGGTAACGGTTCATTGCATCATCTGGCCATCGAATGGTTCAAGTCCGCGACGGGGACCAGCATGGTGCATATACCATTCAAGGGCGGTCAATCCCTGCCGGCGCTGATTAGCGGGGAAATACAGCTTACGCTGGGGAGTGCGGTGGCGTGGCTGCCGCATGTAAAAGCGGGTCGCATCAAGGCCATCGCGGTGACGAGCAAGGGACGCTCTCGCGTGCTGCCGGAACTGCCCTCGATAGCCGAATCCGGCATTGCAGATTTTGAAGCGAGAAACTGGTTCGGAATCGTGGTTCCCAAAGGAACACCCAAACCGGTAATCGCGAGACTCAGCGCGCTGACCGCGAGCTATGTTAACTCGGCCGAAGCCAGGGAGCGCTTGCTCAATGATGGTGCGGATCCGGTGGGGAGCACGCCGGAGGCGTTTGCGGAACTGATCAAACGTGAAATCGGCCGCTGGCGCGACGTGGTTAAGTTATCGGGCGCGAAAATCGACTAGACCCTATCAGAGGTCTTCGCGTATACCAGCGCTTTTGATCACCTTGCCCCATTTCGCGATCTCGGAACGGATTTTGGCAGCGAATGCGTCCGGCGTACTCGCCACGGTTTCCACACCCGAATTCAGGAATTTTTCCCTGACATCAGGCTTGATTAATACGCTGACGATCTCCTGATTCAGAACTTTTATAACGTTCGCGGGCGTTCCGGCGGGTGCGAGTACACCGTTGAGCGAAACGGCCTCGTAGCCCGGCAATCCCGAAGCGGCAATGGTCGGCACGCCAGGCATGAGCACCGACGGCTGCGCACTCGTTACGGCGAGCGCCTTCAGGCGGCCCGCCTTCACGTAAGGCCCCACCGATCCCGCCACAGCGAACATGATCTGCACGCGCCCGCCCATCAGATCGCCGAGCGCAGATGCCGCACCTTTGTAATTGATACGCACAATATCAACGCCGCTCATGATCTTGAACAGCTCCCCAGCCAGATGTGTAACCGAGCCGGTTGATACCGAAGCGTAATTCAGCTCCCCCGGCCTGGCTTTTGCAAGAGCGACAAGATCGTTGACGGAATTCGCGCTCGACGTCGGTTGCACCGTCAATATCGACGGCGAGCTTTGCGACAAGGTTATGGGCACGAAATCGCGGACCGCATCGTAAGACGTCTTACGCAACAACGAGCCCACCCACAGCGTGCTACCGTAGTTCAGCAGCGTATATCCATCCGGCGTGGCGCGCGACACAATTTCGCCGGGTATTACGCCGCTTGGGCGGTTGTCGACAATCACCGGTTGTCCGAAGCGTTCCGTCAACCCCGCGGCAATCAGACGTGCCACGAAATCACCCGCGCCACCGACCTCGGCGGTGACGATACGCACGGGTTTACTTGGATATGTCTGCGCCTGCGCGATGCTCGCAAGCAGACTCACCGCGATAACCACGTAATGCCTGACACAAATCATACGCATCCTTTGTCAGATCAAACCCCATTGCCACTGCGTTCAAGGTTCTCTGGCGCTGCGCTTATGGCACGTGCGTTAATCTTTTCGACTGCTGGATAAAATCAAACGCCCAACGCTGAGGAAAACCGTTATCTTGGTACGGTTCCGGCAGCGACTAATCCACCCACATTCCACCATTCACATCCAGTATTTCGCCGGTGATGAAGGCAGCCGCATCGCTGGCGAGAAAAGCCACGGCCTCGGCCACATCGGTGGCCTGCCCCATGCGACCCATGGGTATCAAGGCGCGCAATGTCTCTGGAAAATTGACCGTCATCGCCGACGCGATCGGGCCCGGCGCAACAACGTTGACGGTAATCCCGTCCACCGCCAGTTCCTTGGCCAGATACAATGTCATCGCATGTACACCGGCCTTGGAGGCGCCGTAGGCCAGATTGCCGGCCCGCGTCTGTTCATTGCGATCGATCCACGGTCGAGGATTGCCGCCGTTCTTACCCAGGATGGATCCGATATTCACGATGCGGCCGTAGTGTTGGGAACGCATCGGTGCGATAACGGCCTGACAGCAAAGAAAAACACTCTTCAGGTTGCTCGCCAGTACGCGATCCCATTCAGCCTCGGTCACGCTCTCGGCAGGACCATGGGAACTGACGCCGGCCACATTGACGAGTATGTCCACGCGGCCCAAGCCTGCGATAGCCGCGTCTACCATGCAACGAACAGCAGCGCTGTCTGTGACATCAATGACCTGCTCGACCACGTTGCCACCCTGCGCCCTGACCTCCTTGGCGATCTCAGCCACTGCGCGTCGGTCGACCAGGCACAGGTTCGCACCTTCCCCGGCAAAATACCGGGCAACCGCGCTGCCTATGCCGCCTGAGGCGCCGGTGACGATGGCGTTCTTACCCTTGAAACGCATTGCTGACTCCTTCATGACTGCAACCTGATAACCGTAGATCGGCTAGCCCCGAATGCCGGCATCCGTGATTACTTTGCCCATTTTCGCCATGCCCGATTCTACCGTAGCGGCAAGGTGGGCCGGCGTGTAACCATCGGGCGGTGACTTGGAAACAATCTCACCGCGTATCACACCGCTGCCTGGCCGGCTATCGATTACGACGGCTTGACCGAGAGCCGTCGTCAGATATCGGTGGTTACGATGCGAACCGGTTCGACCGGAAAAGTCTGACAATTTCCGCTGGCGGCGAAAAGACTAATTGCACATGCGCGAACAAACACCATCAAACCACGCAATTTCGCTCCCCTTGCTCGATTTGTATGGCAGGTGCCGTCCGATGAACTGTCATTCACGACCGGTCACTACGACAGGCTGTGGGCGACCTGCCAGGAACTGAACATACCCGTGAGCCTGCATGTACTGTCCGGCATGCCTTATGGTCCCAGCCGGGTGGTGAATTACAACCTGGTGCCGAATCTCAGCGGTGCGGTCAACATGAAATTGTTTTACACCAGCGACAGCCTGCTGCAAATCATCGGGGCGGGCGCGCTCGATCGCTTCCCGAACCTGAAGTTCGTTATCGTTGAAGCGGAAGTCAGTTGGCTGCCCTACAGCCTCGCCCAGTGGGATCGCTATTTGTTGAAATCCGGCCGGCACAAGGGCACATTGAAACTGTCCGCAAGCGAATATTTCGAGCGCCAAGTCTATGGGACATTTTTCAATGACCCGCCCGTCAGCATTTTGTCCCGCGACTGGGGCACGGACAATTGCATGTGGTCTAACGATTTCCCGCACGGCAACTCGACTTGGCCCAAATCTCGGGACGTGATTGCGCGCGACCTTGGGCATCTGCCGCAAACCACCCGCGCCAAGCTCCTATCGGAAAATGTCGTGAAACTCTACGACCTGCCGGCCCTTACACCGTTGGCCTGATCGCACAAATGCACGCGCCAGTGGCGGATATATTTTCCGCCGCGCCGTTACCCGCCCTTGCCCTTCACGGTCGGGTAGATGTTGCCATAGTACTTTCTGATCTCGTCAATCTGGTCAGGGCCGGGAGGGGCGTAAGTTATGCGCTTGCTGGTGAAATTGCCACCCATGATGCGATCGAGCTTGACCGCCATTTCGCCCATTTTGACGATCGCGGTGATGGCATTCAGTATCGGCGCCCCCCTGCCCGCGGTGTATATTCCCGAGTGCGCGAGCAGCGTCATGACGCCGCCCCCCGCGGGAATGACAACTTCCGCACCTTCGTCGAGTGTCTGGTGCGCCGCATCCATGAAGCGTGCAACGTGTGCCTTGCGCGCGGTCTCATCGGTGAAACCCGAATCAAGATCCTGCGTACGATCGACATTCATGCGCTTGACCGAGACCAGGCGCTTCTCGAGACGGTAACGCGCGACATTTTGCAGTATGCGCGGCGTGAATTTTTCGTTGATCATGACGAGCGAAAAATTGGCCCCCATCATGCACGCCAGATGCAACGAGGTTTCGCATAATCCCAGCACCGGAATATTGGTGATCTCACGGCATTCCTGCAAACCTGGGTCGCAGATATTGCCGATCAGGAAGCCGTCAAACCCCCGCGCCATGGCGGTCTGCAAGTTTTCCATGACCTCGCCGGTTTCAAGATACTCCAGGTAACGATACTGGGACGCAACTCCGCCGATCTTGGTGATGCCGTGGACTTCGATTTCAGTCTCCGGATCCTTGACACTGTCGAGTATCTTCTTGAGGACATCGTGGTAAGACGTCCACGCGGTCTGCCGCGACATGCTTTGATACCAGAGTTTCATTGCGTCTCCCCCTTTAACTTCGTGCGTTGATTCTAGCACGCTGCTATCAAGCGTCCGGTCGCGCCACGCCGATGCGTGCAATCAATGGCGCGAACCGCGTCGGCACGCATCCTTCCAGAGAACAGGCGAAAACGCTATCATTGCGCCCTTCAGATCCATCCTTTATTCGAAAGCACACGATGACCTTTGCAAGCACGCAGATCGCCTCTTTCGCCGCCCGCTTCAATGACGCCTTGTTAACTGAAAAGCAGCGTCATCAGAGTTATCGTGCGTTACTCGATACCTTTGCAGTCGCGGTCGCGGGACAGCACGATGATGCACCGCGCATTGCCCGCGAGTACGTGCAGCCTGTTGCAGGGTGTGGCGACGCGATCGCGTGGTGCACCGGCGAGTTGTTGCCACCTGAGTCCGCGGCATGGCTCAACGGCATCGTGGCGCACGTGCTCGATTACGACGACGTCATGACGCCCATGCGCGGACATATCAGCGTCGCCCTGGTGCCGGCGCTGGCGGCCCTGGCACCGATGACCGGCGCCGATGGAAAACGTTACAGCGCCGCCTATATCGCGGGATTTGAAGTGTTGTCCAAATTTTCGCGCGTGATGGTGCTTCCACATTACAGCAAGGGTTGGCATTCAACGTCCGCACTGGGCGTGCTCGGTGCGACCGTATCGTGTTGCGTGCTGCTCGGGTTGAACGAAACGCAGATCGCGCATGCGCTGGGCATCGCCGTTGCGCAAGCGTCGGGCAGCCGCCAGAATTTTGGCACCATGTCCAAGTCTTTTCAGGCCGGCCATTGCGCTTCGGCCGCGGTTCGCTCGGCGTTGCTGGCGCGCGCCGGATTCACGTCCGCGCCTGACGCTATCGATGGGAAGTGCGGATATCAAGCACTGTACGCGGAGCGCGAAAGCCTGACCGAAGTACTGGACAGCCTGGGCAAGCAGCCGCTGGATATCGATACGGTCGGCATAGATATTAAAAAGTATCCGTGCTGTTTCGGCACCCACAAGGCGCTCGATGCCGTGCTCGGCCTGCGGCGCGAACACTCGCTCACTCTGAATCAGGTGCGTAACGTGGAAATCATCTCCAGTGCCCATGGCCTCGAATCACTGCTCTACACACGCCCCAAAACCGGCCTTGAAGGCAAGTTCAGCATGGAATACGTGACAGCAGCTGCGCTTCTGGACGGGTCGATTCGCCTGTCGAGCTTCGAAGACGCGCAGGTCATGCGACCTGCGGTTCAGGCATTTCTGCCGAACGTGACCACGCGCGAGGCCGACGGACCCACGCTGCCGCGCTGGGCAACTGCAGTTGTCCATTTGAAAAATAACAAGAAACTGGAGAAACGCATCGACATCGGACGCGGTGACTCCGGAGACCCGCTGAGTGATGATGAGGTCACAGCCAAGGTTGAGGACTGCTTTTCATTTGCCGGTTGCAAATGGGATGCCCGGCAGTTCGCGAATCAGGTCTATGGCATGACGACGCGCAATGTCGGAGAACTGCTCGCTGGACTGCACGGCCCGCAAGCTACGACACGTTAAGTTAACACAAGGAAATTCCATGAATCCGACCTTTCTTATTCAAACCTCCACGCTGATCGCGCTGTGTGCGTCGGGCATGCTCAATGCACAATCTTATCCAGTCAAGCCAGTACGCATCATGACCGGTGGCGCCGGCAGCAATGGCGATTTCACATCGCGCCTGATGGCGCCGGGTTTGTCGGCGGCACTCGGCCAGCAGGTGATCGTGGAAAATCGCCAGAGCGGCGTGATACTCGGTGACACCGTCGCCAAATCCGCTGCGGACGGCTATACGCTGCTCATCACCGGCAGTTCATTCTGGCTCGCACCCAATCTGCAGAGTGGCATACAATGGGATCCGATCCGGGATTTCGCGCCTGTCAGCCTGGCGGCGACGTCGCCGAATCTCATCGTCGTCCACCCTTCGCTGCCGACCAAAACGGTCAAGGAGCTGATCGCACTCGCCAGATCCCGCCCCGGCCAGCTTAACTACGGTTCCGGCGCTACCGGCTCAACGCCCCATCTAGCGGCCGAGTTGTTCAGATCCATGGCACACGTGGACATCGTGCGCATCAACTACAAGGGCGTGGGTCAGGCAATGAATGATCTGATCGCGGGCCACATGCAGGTGGTCTTCCCGAATGCCGGCGGTGCCGCCCCGCACGTCAAGTCGGGCCGTATCAGGGCGCTGGCGGTCGCTACAGCGGCGCCCTCGGCGTTGTTTCCCGGTGTTCCGACAGCCGCATCCTCAGGGCTGCCGGGTTATGAGGCGGAAGTTCTGAATGGCGTATTCGCGCCGGCGAAGACCCCTTCGGCGATCATCAGCCGCTTGCACCAGGAAATCACCACCATGCTGGGCAAGTCCGACATCAGGGAGAAACTCTTCAATACCGGGGTGGAAACGCTCGCGGGGCCGCCTGAACGTCTCGCGGCGGCGGTGAAAAACGAAATTGCAGTGTGGGGCAAACTGATCCGGGATCTGGGCATACGCGACGAGTAACGAGGCACTCTTAAGGACATTACCGGATGAGCGGCAACAGCACTGCACAGAGAGCCACCGACCAACTACAACAGCACATCGTTGAGTATGCGCACTGGTTGAACTTCGACGCGCTGTCGCGGGAAGCCGTTCATGCCACCAAGGCGTTGACTATCGATACATTGGGCGTTCTGATCGGTGGTTTTTGCTATGAGCCGTGCCGCATGGCGCGCAATCTGGCCATGCGCATGCCGAGCACCGCCGGCGCCACCATCATAGGCGACCGAATCCGAACCTCGACCGACATGGCGGCTTTCGTCAATGCGACGACCGCCCGTTACGTCGAAGCAAACGATGTTTACGCGCGTTACAAGCCGGGCAGCGCACATGGACATCCGAGCGATGTCATCATGCCGCTATTCGCAGTGGCCGAACAAGTGCATGCGAGCGGACGCGAGTTCATCGCCAGCATTGTGCTCGCCTACGAAGTTTATCTTGCCCTGTGCGATGCTTTTCATAATAAGAGCTTTGATCCATCGACGTTCGGATGCGCGGCGGTGTCCGTGGCGGCGGCAAAATTGCTGAGGTTGTCCGAGGTCCAGACCGCCCATGCGCTTTCCATGGCTATCGTGCCCAACAACATTCTGGTGCAGGTAAGACAAAGCCACGTCACGATGTGGAAGGCCGCCGCTGCCGGAAAAGCCGGACAAGCCGGCGTATTCGCCGCAACGCTGGCGCGCGCCGGCATGGAAGGCCCTCACCTGCCGTTCGAAGGCAAGGCCGGCTGGTGCGCGCATATCGCGCGCGAACCGCTGACGCTGGAGATCAAGGGCGGCAGGCATGCGCCTTTCCTGATACTGGCCTCGCGCATCAAACCGCGCCCTGCGCGCGCGCTGACGGTGGCATCCATCATGGCGGCGGAAAAACTTGCGGCGGAACTTGCCGACGTCAGCGCTATACAAGAGGTCTTGGTCGAAGTACACAAACAGGCGAGCCATGGCACCAGCGAGCATCACTGGCACCCGGACACACGGGAAACCGCGGACCACAGCATACCGTATGTGGTTGCTGCCGCGTTGATGACAGGGTTGGTGACCCCGCGTTCCTTTGACGATGCGATGCTGTGGAATCCGCGTTTGCGTCAGCTGATGCCCAAAATCAGTGTCATCGAAAATCACGAATACACGCTAGCCTTTGAAGGACTACCGCAGCAATACCGTGCGCGCGTCACCGTTACCACCAGCGATGGGCTACGGCTTACGGCCGAGTCCGGAGGCGATGCCGACGATCTGGCAGCGACCAAAAGCGATGCGCAAGTGGCCGATAAATTCCGCATCTTTACCGAAGACCTGCTCGACACCCGTCGCGTCCATGCGCTGCTCGAACGCCTTTGGCAACTCGAGAACATAGACGACGTGGCGCTGCTGCCGCCCGAGCTTGTGTTGGTATGACGATCATACGAAAAGCGCTCGTAAGCGGCCTCATTTCCGCGCTGACCGCGGGCATGGCCTGCGAATTGTCAGCCCAGACCTTTCCGTCCAAACCGATACGCATTATTACCGCGGAGGCCGGCGGCGGCGTGGATCTTATCTCGCGTCTGATCGCGCAGGGCGTCGGCACCAATCTGAATCAGCAGGTACTGGTCGACAATCGCGGCGGCGCCGGTGGTGCAATTGCCGGCGAAGCGGTTGCGCGCGCGCCGGCCGACGGCTATACGATACTGCTCTACGGCAGCGCGATCTGGCTCGCGCCCTTCCTGCGCAGCAACGTCCCGTACGATCCAGTCAAGGACTTTGCCCCCATCACGTTAGCCGCGAGGGCGCCCAACATTATCGTCGTCCATCCATCGCTGCCGGCGCGCGACGTCAAGGAGTTGATTGCGCTTGCAAAGGTGCGCCCCGGAGAACTCAACTACGCGTCCGCATCTTCCGGGTCGTCCTCACACCTTGCGCCGGAATTGTTTAAATCCATGGCGGGCGTCAATATCATACGCATCGCCTATAAAGGCACCGGGCCGGCCCTCAATGACGTGCTCAGCGGCCAGGTGCACATGATGATACCCAATGCCGCGTCCGTAGCGCCGCAGGTCAAGTCCGGCAAACTGCGTGGGCTCGCGGTAACCTCACCATCACCATCGGCATTGTTTCCCGGCATGCCCACGGTGGCCGCATCCGGTCTGCCGGGATTTGAATCCGGCACCATAGCCGGCATGTTCGCGCCCGCCAGGACTCCGTCGTCCGTGATCAACCGGCTGAATCAGGAAATCACGCGCGCGCTTGCTCAGCCCGACATCAAGGACAGGCTGTTCACGTCCGGTGCGGAAGCCGTCGGCAGCACTCCCGAGCAACTTGCCAGCACGGTCAAGACCGAGATGATGCGCTTTGGAAAAATAATTAAAGATGCAGGTATACGCGACGACTAGTAATCAAACACACCGTGTTGGCAATCACTGCTCGCGCAAGCCCGCATCCTTGATTACCTTGCCGAGGCGCACCATCTCCGACTGAACCGTTGCGCCAAATTGTTCCGGCGTGCCTCCGACCGCCTCGACGCCCGAGTTCAACAACTTTTCGCGGATGTCGGGCTGACTCAGCAGGCGCAGGATTTCCTGATTCAACAGGTTAATTATCGTGGACGGCGTCCTGGCAGTGGCGAACACCCCCTGGGTCGCCATCGACTCATATCCGGGCAGTCCGGATGCGGCTACCGTAGGCAGGTTTGGTGCGAGCGCGGACTGCCGGCTGGAAGTAACCGCCAGGGCCCTGAGCTTGCCTGACTTCACGTAGGACGCGACAGACGCCGCTGGCGAAAACGCGACATGAACCCTGCCGCTCAACAAATCGGGAATCTGCGAACTGCCGCTCTTATAGGGCACGTGCACGATGTTGATACCTGTTGTGATGCGGAACAATTCCGCGCCGAGATGCGTTGAAGCGCCTATGGTTCCCGAGGCGTAGTTCAGCGCACCGGGCTGGGCGCGCGCCAGGGCGACCAGTTCCTTGATGGTGCTGACCGGCAGTGATGGATGCACGACGACGAGGTTAGGCGAGCTCACGGCGAGTATGACCGGCGCGAAATCCCTAACCGGGTCGTACGGCAGGTTGCTTCTGAAGAACGGCAGCAGCCAGATATTGCTGCCGTAATAGAGCAGCGTATAACCGTCCGGCACCGCTTTGGCGGTAATCTCGCCGGCAGACACGGCGGTGGTTCGGTTATCGACTATGAACTGCTGGCCGAGCGGTGCGGCGATACCCTGCGCAATAATGCGCGCCACGAAGTCGTTGCCCCCACCCGCTCCCGCAGTCACGATACGCACCGGTTTCCCAGGGTAGGAAGGAATAGTGGCAGCGCCGGTCTGCGAACACGCGTTTTCCGATGTAAATGCGAGCGCTCCCGCCAACAGTACCTTAACCGACCTTGACAACAACTCTACCCCGCGTCTGCTGCTGGAGCATGCTTTCGAAGGTTGCATGCAGGTCCTCAAGTTTAATGACCCGGACGATATCGTCCAGATGGCGCGGACGCAGGTCGGTCGCGAGTCTGTGCCAGACACGCTTGCGGATCGCCATCGGCGTATAGGCGGAATCGACGCCCACCAGACGCACGCCGCGCAATATGAAAGGCAGCACCGTGGTCGTCAGCTCGATGCCGCCGGCGTTGCCGAAGCTCGCGATAACGCCATGCTGCTGCATGCTGCGTATCATGGCCGCAAGCTGCGTGCCGCCGACCGAATCGAACGCCGCCGCCCACACGCTCTTGTCGAGCGGGCGCGTGCCGGGCGCCAGAGCCTCTCGCCCCAACACTGCGCTGGCGCCGATTTTTTTCAAGTACTCGTGTTCGCCGGTCTTGCCGGTGACGGCGGTTACGCTGTAACCGAGGCGCGCCAGCATATCGATGGCGAGGCTGGCGCACCCGCCGGTGGCGCCATTGACCAGCACCTTGCCCTTGTCCGGCGCCATGCCGTTCAGTTCGAGCAGATCGATCGCGAGAGCGGACGTGTAACCCGCGGTTCCCAGCGCCATGGCGTCGAACAGGCTCAGGCCGGGCGGCAGCGGAACCAGCCACTCCGCCGGCAATCGCATCAGCCCGGCATAACCGCCGTCGTGCGACCTGGCCATGTCATAGCCGGTGCATAGCACCTCATCACCGGGTTTGAATCTGGCATCGCCTGAAGCAAGCACGGTGCCGCTGCCATCGCATCCGCCCACGCTCGGATAGCGGGTCACTATCTTGCCCGCGCCGGTGCCGGTCAGCGCGTCCTTGAAATTGACGCTGGAATAGGCGGTCTTGATGACCACTTCCCCCGGGTCCAGGTCGTCCGCAGTCAACTCAACCAGTCGACCACGGCCAGTGTCGCCTTCCTTGAAGACTCGATAGGCAGGAAATTTGTCCATGGCCATCCCTCGTCAGATACAGCGCCCTGCAGTCTCAGGGCAAATGTTCGAGCGCAAGGTATTCATGCGTCTGCATTTCCGTCAGTCTGCTGACGGTGCGCTCGAACTGATCACCGCCCGCGGCGTGCGGATACAAGTCCATGGGTACCGCGGCGGCGGAAGCTATCAGTTTTACCCGGCGATCGTAAAATTCGTCGACCAGCCATGTGAATCGCCGCACGATGTCACCATTGTCGGGACCAAAAATCGGGATACCCGAAACGATGACCGTATGATAGCGCCGCGCCAGTTCTATGTAATCGGCTTTGCCGCGCGGACCATCGCATAACTCGACAAAATCGAACCACGCCACGCCGTGCGCGTGCCGCCGCACATTGATGGTGCGATTCTCTATCTCGAGCGCCGATGTATCGCCGGCGTCATGGCCGGCGATTCCAAGATAGGTTCGTCCCAGTTCGGCTTCCGCATCGCTGCTCACGTGATAGACCCCTGCGCGTTCAAGCTCACGCAGCCGGTAATCGACGCCGTCATTGACATTCACAACGTCGAGGCTGGTCTTGATGAGTTCTATGGCCGGCACGAACTGGCTGCGCTGCAGGCCGTCGCGATAAAGACCATCGGGGTGCTGATTGGAGGTGGTAACCAGCACCACGCCATGCGCAAACAGGCCTTCGAGCAGCCTGCGCATCAACATCGCGTCGGTGATATCGGTGATGTGAAATTCATCGAGGCACAGCAATCGTGTCTGCTTTGCGATCTCGCGCGCGATAATGGCCATCGGATTTTCCGCGCCTTGATGACGGTGCAGCGCGCGATGTATGTCCTGCATGAAGCGGTGGAAATGTACGCGGCGCTTGCGCGGCGTGGAAGCGCAATCGTAAAAACTGTCCATCAGAAAGCTCTTGCCGCGCCCCACGCCTCCCCACAGGTAGACGCCTTTGACAACCTGTTTGCGGGCCAGTAAGCGGATGATGGAATTTTCCAGCCGGTCCAGCGCGACCAGATCCTCGTACAGGCGCTGGAAATGCTCCAAGGCACCGACCTGTGCGCGATCAAGATCAAATCCCAATTCACGCGCGCGCACGCGAACCTGTGCAACAATTTCCGGATCTTCTACGGACAGCGCTTCGGCGCGGGGTTGCATGGCGCCCTTCGCGCGCACCTCATTACTCACGGAAATATCAATATAATCAAATGTTTAATGTGCGTTTGTCGACAGCCAACGCAGCTTCTTTCATCGACTCGGACAACGATGGATGCGCATGGCAGATCAACGCAATATCTTCCGATGAGGCGCCAAATTCCATCGCCACCACCGCTTCAGCGATCAGTTCCGATGCCATGGGACCGATAATGTGCACACCCAGTATGCGGTCTGTCTTCGCATCGGCGAGCATTTTCACCATGCCCGTCGTGTCGCCGAGCGCGCGCGCGCGACCGTTGGCCATGAACGGAAATGTGCCGCTTCGGTATTCGACGCCGTCCGCCTTCAGTTGCTGCTCGGTCTGACCGACCCATGCGATCTCGGGCGAGGTGTAGATCACCCATGGAATGGTGTTGAAATTGACGTGCGCATGCCGGCCGGCGATGCGCTCCGCCACCGCCACACCTTCTTCCTCCGCCTTGTGCGCAAGCATGGGGCCACGCACCACATCTCCTATTGCCCATACGCCCGGCAGATTGGTGTGGCATTCGTCGTCGACGGCAATAAATCCACGTTCGTCAAGAACCAGACCCGCCTCCACGGCATTGAGCCCCACGGTATTGGGCGTGCGCCCTATCGAGATGATCAGTTTGTCAAAGGTCGCGCTTTGTTGTGCGCCGTTGGCGTCGCTATAGTCCACCACGACGCCGTTCTTGGCGGTCACTTTGGCGATGCGGACGCCGGTGTGTATGGCCAATCCCTGCCGGCTGAAAATCTTCGCCGCTTCCTTGGCAATCTGCTCGTCGACCGCGCCGAGAAACACAGGCAACGCCTCGAGTACGGTGACCTCGGCGCCCAGACGCCGCCATACGCTCCCCATCTCGAGTCCGATGACGCCAGCGCCTATGACCCCCAGTCGTTTCGGTACGTCGCTAATCGCAAGCGCGCCGCTGTTCGAAAGTATCAGTTTTTCATCAAACTTTGATCCGGGCAGCGCGCGCGCGTTTGAACCGGTGGCAATGACGACGTTGCCGGCATGCAAAGTCTCTTCGGACTTGCCGGCGACCTTGATCTCCCAGACTTTGGTGTCGCCGGCCGAGGGCGGACCGGCAAAACTGCCGCGACCGTGGAAGAAATCAATCTTGTTTTTCTTGAGCAGAAACCCTATGCCGTCGTTGTTCTGCTTGACGATCTTGTTCTTGCGTCCGAGCATCGTCGGCAAGTCCAGTCCCAGTCCGTTGACCAGTATGCCGTGCTCCGCGAATTTGTGAGCGGCATGTTCGAAGTTTTCGGACGACTGCAGGAGTGCTTTCGAAGGTATGCATCCGACATTGGTGCACGTACCTCCGAGTGCCGGTTTTCCGCCGGAATTCCACTCATCCACGCATGCGGTCTTCATCCCCAGTTGCGCGCCTCGTATCGCGGCAATGTAGCCGCCGGGCCCGCCGCCAATTACGATCAGATCATATGTTTTTGCCATTCGTCGGGCCCGCGAAGAGTAAGGAGTGAGAAGTGAGGCTCTACCGTGCAGGAACGCAGCAGAATCAGGCGCGGGTAGCGCACCTGATTCTGTCAACGCTAGATATCCAGCAGCATGCGCGCGGGGTCTTCGAGCGCTTCCTTGATCGCGACCAGCGACAGCACCGCTTCGCGTCCGTCGATGATGCGATGGTCATAGGACAGGGCAAAGTAATTCATCGGACGAATCACGATCTGACCATTTTCCACCACGGGGCGTTCCTTGGTCGCATGCACGCCGAGTATCGCGCTCTGCGGCGGATTGATGATAGGCGTCGACAACATGGAACCGAATACGCCGCCATTCGAAATCGAAAAGGTGCCGCCCGACAACTCTTCCATGGTCAGCTTGCCGTCCTGGGCGCGTTTGCCGAAATCCGCGATCTGCAGTTCGATTTCCGCCAGAGACATCTGATCCGCATTGCGTATGACCGGCACGACCAGACCGCGCGGGCTGCCAACGGCTATGCCTATGTCGTAATAGCCGTGGTAAATGATATCGTTGCCGTCGATGGACGCATTGACGAGCGGGTAGCGTTTGAGGGCCGTCACCGCCGCCTTGACGAAAAACGACATGAAGCCGAGTTTCGCACCGTGCTCTTTTTCGAATTTATCCTTGTAGCGATTACGCAACTCCATGACCGGTTGCATATTGACTTCATTGAACGTCGTCAGTATTGCAGCCGTGGCCTGCGATTGCACCAGGCGCTCCGCGATACGGGCGCGCAATCTTGACATAGGCACGCGCTGCTCGGGCCTATCACCCAGTCCGGCAAGATCAACCGGCGCTGCCTGCACGCGTGATGGTGACGCGGACTGCGAGCGTAGTGGTGCACTGCTTCGCTGGTTTGCGGACTGTATCGCGCCGAGCACGTCACCTTTGGTGACCCGACCTCCGCGTCCGCTCCCGCTAAGGCCTGCGGTATCGATCTTGTTGTCGGCGGCAACCTTTTTCGCCGCAGGCATGACCGCAGCTGCGTTCGCCTGTGGCGTTTTGCCTGGCGGCTGCGCGGCTGGCGCCGCCGCACTCGGGGCTGCTGCCTGCGGCTTGCCTTCGGTGTCTATGGTCGCAATCACCTCGTTGCTCTTGACCGTACCGCCGTCGCCCTTGGCGATCGTCACCAATACGCCAGATTGCGGGGCGGGTGTTTCCAGCACCACCTTATCGGTTTCGATATCGACCAGATTTTCGTCACGCGTAACAAACTCACCGGCCTTCTTGTGCCAGGTAGCCAGCGTCGCCTCGGCGACCGATTCCGACAACTGCGGGACTTTTACCTCGACTAACATGGTGATTCCAATTCAAACATCCTGAGTTACGCCGCACCGTCGGGCGCTGAGGCGGCCCCCGGTGTCAGCGCAAGATTGACTAGGGCTTTCTGCTGACTGTCATGCAGGGATTTATAGCCGGGTGCAGGCGTCGCTGAAGACTCGCGCCCCGCATAGGTCAGCTTTTGGTGCGGCAGCAGGTGCCTTAACAGATAATGCTGGATACGGTGCCATGCGCCCTGGTTGCGAGGCTCCTCCTGGCACCACACGATTTCCGTCGCGCCTTTGTATTTCTCGATTTGCACCCGGAAGTCATCGTGCGGGAACGGGTACATCTGCGCAATGCGTATCAGCGGTATGTTCGATATGCCGCGCTCGCGACGCCCGGCACGCAGGTCATAGAACACCTTGCCGCTGCAGAACACGACACGCTGCACCTTCGCCGGATCATTGCTGTCATCCCACTCCTCATTCACTGGACAAAATTTGTCGTTCGCGAACTCCTCGAGCGGAGACACCGATTCCTTGTGGCGCAGTATGCTCTTGGGGGAGAAAATGATCAGCGGCTTGCGGTACGGACGTATCATCTGCCGACGCAGCAAGTAATACATCTGGACGGGCGTCGCCGGCACGCAAACCTGCATATTGTAGTCGGCGCACTGCTGCAAGAAGCGCTCAATGCGCGCCGACGAATGCTCCGGCCCCGCGCCTTCCTGACCATGCGGCAGCATCAAGGTGAGACCGCACATGCGTCCCCATTTGACCTCGCCCGAAGCAATAAACTGATCGATGACGACCTGCGCACCGTTGGAAAAATCACCGTATTGCGCTTCCCACACCACCAGTTCGTTGGGGCCCGACGTCGCGTAACCGTATTCATATCCCAGCACTGCCTCTTCGGACAGCACGGAGTCTATGATGACGAAATCCCCCTGCTTGGGACCCAGATGCTGCAGCGGCACATGCGTACCCTGGTCCCACCTTTCGCGGTTCTGATCGTGCAACACGGCATGGCGGTGAAAAAACGTACCGCGCCCGACGTCCTGCCCCGAAATTCGGATCGAGTAGCCCTCATTGAGCAGCGTTGCGTACGCCAGATTCTCAGCCATGCCCCAATCCAGAGGCAACTTGCCTTCAGCCATCAGCTTGCGGTCGCCGATGATCTTCTCGACACGCGGGTGCAGCTTGAAATTCGCCGGCACATCGGCGATCTTGCGGCCCAGTTCCTTGAGCTTGTCTATCGGCAGACGCGTATCGTCGTTCTCATTCCACTTGGTGCCCATGTAAGGCTTCCAATTGACCTCGAACGGCGGTTTGTAATTGGACAATATGGTCTGGTTGGTGTGATGGCCGCCGTCCAGTGCAGCGCGAAAGGTCTTGATCAATTCATCGCCGTCGGCGGCGCTGATGATACCTTCCGCGGCCAGCTTATCCGCGTAAATCTTGCGGGTGGTGGGATGGCGACTGATCTTCTTGTACATCAACGGCTGGGTGACCATGGGCTCGTCCTGCTCGTTGTGGCCCAGCCTGCGATAGCACACCAGATCAATAACAACATCCCGGCCAAACTTCACGCGGTAGTCCAGCGCAATTTCCGACACCATGCACACGGCTTCCGGGTCGTCGCCGTTGACGTGAAATATCGGCAACTCGAGCATCTTCGATACATCGCTGCAATACAGCGTCGACCGTGCATCGCGCAAATCCGAGGTGGTGAATCCGATCTGATTATTGATGATGACGTGGACAGTGCCGCCGGTGCTGAAACCGCGTGTCTGCGCGAGATTCAGGGTTTCCATCACGACGCCCTGTCCCGCATACGATGCGTCGCCGTGTATCAATACCGGCAGCACCTGCTTGCCATCATGGTCGCGCCGACGGTGCTGCCGCGCGCGCACCGATCCTTCGACCACCGGGTTGACGATCTCAAGATGCGACGGGTTGAACGCCAACGTCGTGTGCATGGGGCCGCCCGGCGTCATGATGTTCGACGAAAAGCCGTCGTGATATTTGACGTCTCCGGCCAGCGTCGATGTATCGTGCTTGCCCTCGAACTCCGAAAACAGATCTTTGGGCATCTTGCCGAGCGTATTGACCAGCACATTAAGGCGTCCGCGATGTGCCATGCCGATCACGAGTTCCTGCACGCCCGCCGCGCCCGCACGTTGCAACAGATTGTCGAGCAGCGGGATCAGACTGTCGCCGCCCTCCAACGAGAAACGCGTCTGTCCCACGTACCGCGTGTGCAGATAGCGCTCCAGCGTTTCCGCCGCGGTAATGCGCTCGAGTATGTGCATCTTGTATGATGCGTCGAAACTGGGCCTGGACCGGACGGTTTCCAGACGCTCCTGTATCCAGCGCTTCTGCGGCACATCGGAAATATACATATACTCCGCACCGATCGCGCCGCAGTAGGTCTCCCGCAGCATATGCAGGATATCCTTCAGCTTCATTTCGCGCGGCCCCACCAGCGACCCCGTGCCAAATACCGTTTCCATGTCGGCGTCGCCCAACCCGTAGAACGACAGATCCAGCTCCGCGATATTCGGTTTTTCCTGGCGGGTCAATGGGTCTACGTTGGCATGGCGCGAGCCCAGGAACCGGTATGCGCCTATCAGCTGGAGTACAGCGTACTGTTTCTCGCTAAGCCGGGATTGCCCTGCCCCCACACCGGGTGTCGTTCCGGTTTTTCGATGCCGGGCCAACTGCGCGAAATGCGCCTGGATGGGTGCATGGGCAACGTCTCGCGCGCCATCGTCCGGTTGCTGTAGCTCGTCGAAATAGCTGCGCCAGCACGGCTCCACCGTATCGGGATTTTCGAGATACCGGTCATACAATTCCTCGATGAACGGCGCATTCGCACCGAACAAATAGGAATTGCCTAGCATCTCCCTGTACACGGTCAATTCCCCCGCATGTCTATTTTCGTTTGTTCATGGGGATGAAGTCGCGCTTGACCGGCCCGGTATAGAGTTGGCGTGGGCGAGCAATCTTCTGATCAGCGTCGCCTATCATCTCATTCCACTGCGCAATCCAGCCCACCGTGCGCGCCACCGCGAACAACGCGGTAAACATGCCGACCGGTATGCCCAGAGCCTTGTAAACGATGCCTGAGTAGAAGTCGACATTCGGATAGAGCTTGCGGCTGACGAAGTATTCATCCTCCAACGCGATTTTCTCAAGCGCCATCGCGAGCTTGAACAAGCGGTCGTCGCGCAATCCGAGTTCATCAAGAACTTCGTAGCAGGTCTTCTGTATCAGCTTGGCGCGCGGGTCGTAGTTCTTGTAGACGCGGTGCCCGAAACCATAAAGCACCGTGTGGTCGCCTTTGTCCTTGACGCGTTTGATGTAGGCGCCGATTTTCGACTCGTCACCGATCTCTTCCAGCATTTTAAGCACGGCTTCGTTGGCGCCACCATGTGCCGGTCCCCACAGGCTGGCTATGCCGGCCGCAATGCACGCAAACGGATTGGCGCCCGATGAACCCGCGGTGCGCACGGTTGATGTCGACGCGTTCTGTTCGTGATCGGCGTGGAGTATCAGTATGCGGTCTATGGCGCGACTCAGAATGGGATTGGGCTTGTACTCCTCGCATGGATTCCCGAACATCATGTACAGGAAGTTGTCCACATACGACAATGAATTCTTCGGGTACATGAACGGTTGGCCGACGTTGTACTTGTAGCACATGGCGGTAATCGTCGGCAGCTTGGCGATCAACCGGAATGCGGATATTTCACGATGCCGTGGATCATTGATGTTCAGGGAGTCATGATAAAACGCCGACAGCGCGCCGACCACGCCCATCAGGACCGCCATCGGATGCGCGTCGCGCCGGAAACCCGAATAAAACCGCACCATCTGCTCGTTCACCATGGTGTGATGCGTGACGGTCTCGACGAAACTTTCCTTTTGCGTCTGGTTGGGCAATTCACCGTACATAATCAGGTAAGCCACTTCCAGAAAGTCGCAGTGCTCCGCCAGTTGTTCGATGGGATAGCCGCGATACATGAGCACGCCGACATCGCCATCGATATAGGTGATTTTCGACTCGCAATTGGCGGTCGACATAAATCCCGGGTCGTAAGTGAACTTCTGGGACTTGTTGTAGAGAGGCCGTATATCTATAACATCAGGCCCTATCGAGCCGGATTTGACAGCCAGATCCACAGAAGGGGTGCCATCGGTAAACGATATCGTTGCGAGCTTTTCAGCCATGATTTTCTCCACGGATACTAGAACTTGGGTCTTGGGAATTATACGTTAATCAAGCATTTACGCATCTTTTACGCTGGCAAATCATACCGCGCGCAGCAGTTGCACTACATTTTCGTAACGTCGGTCCGGAACCGCAAGCCTCCCCATCACCAAATCCAGCAGATCATTATCGGCAAAGGCCAGCAGCTCCTTGAATCTCTCCAGCTCGACCGCGTCCAGACTCGTCAGGTGTTGCACGTTGAACCGTTCCAGTATGAGATCCAGCTCCAGCAGCCCGCGCCGGCAATGCCAGCGGATTTTACCCAGTTCAGCCATGAACCCACCTCGTCTGGGACGTCATCAGACGCTACGCTTAACCAGTAACTCCTTTATTTTTCCTATGGCACGTGTCGGATTTAGGCCTTTAGGGCACACATCCACGCAGTTCATGATGGAGTGGCAGCGAAACAGGCGGTACGGATCCTCGAGGTTATCGAGCCGCTCGTTAATCGCCTGATCGCGCGTATCGGCAATGAAGCGATACGCCTGCAACAGCCCCGCCGGCCCCACAAACTTGTCCGGGTTCCACCAGAATGACGGACACGCGGTC
>CANJQI010000076.1 GCA_947476215.1 Betaproteobacteria bacterium | reverse complement strand
GAAGTCTGTATTACAGCGACCACGCGCAATGAGCAGGGCCGCATGGGCAGCAAGGATGCGTCCATCTATCTGGGAAGTCCGGCTACCGTGGCGTGGTCGGCGGTTAACGGCGCTATTGCCGACCCGCGGGCGGTGCTCGCAGAAGTACTTAATTAGGGGATGAAGATGCAAGACTCAATTCGCGGGCGCGTGATCAAGATGCCGTTTGATGACGTGAGTACTGATGTGATTGCCCCCAACCGTTATCGTGCCACTTCGGGCGAAGATAGAGAGTTGACCGCGCTCAGGCCATGGATCATGGGTGCATTGCGCCCGGGCCTCAATGACGTCGTCAAGCCCGGTGACGTATTCGTGGTCGGAAGAAACTTTGGCCTCGGTTCGCATCGCGAGACCGCGGTGCGCATATTTAAAATATGGGGTGTGCAGGCCATCGTGGCCGACAGCGCGGCCCGGCTGTGGTTTCGCAACGCCATAGCCGGCGGGTTGCCCGTGTTCCAGTTGAAGGACGCGACCAAGTTGTTCGAGGAGGGTGACCAGATCGAGATAGATCTCAAGCGCTGGTGCATCAAGAATGCGAAAAACACCGCCGCCGAACACCGCATATCGCCGTTTCCGCCCACCGTCATGAGCATACTCGATGAGGGCGGCATCATGCAGCTGCTGAAAAAACGCAGCGATGCGGAATTGGGAACTTCAACGGCGTGAGGCGTCGATGAGTTTGGTTACGCACCGGACGCCCGTTATCGCAAATCTGGTCACGTCAGCCCCACGGAGCAAGCAATGAAGTACATTCAAGTCGTTGTATTGTCATCAATATTCACCTTGTCGGTTGCGGGTTCGGCAATCGGGCAAGCCTATCCCAACAAACCGATCAAGGTGACGTCGGTGGAACCCGGTGGCGCGCTCGACACCGTGCTGCGCATTATCACGCAGGGCATTTCCGGGCCCCTCGGTCAGCAGTTGGTGGTGGAAAACAGACCCAGTGTGACGCGCCCGGAAGACAGACTGGCCAAGGCGGAGCCGAACGGATATTCGCTGTTGTACTACGCCAATACGTTTTGGCTCGCACCTTTTCTGAGGGCCAATCTGCCCTATGATCCTCTCAAGGATTTTGCACCCATATGCCTGACGGTCAAGGGACCGAATGTGGTGGTGGTCACGGCCGGGTTGCCGGTGAATTCGGTTGCAGAACTCATTGCGCTCACGAAGGCCAAGCCTGGGCAGCTGAATTCGGCGGTCACCGGAGTCGGAACCTCACCGCATATGGCGGCGGTACTCTTTCAATCGGTAACCGGCGCGCCCATGACCAACGTCACGTACAAAGGCAGTGCGCAGGCCTTCATCGACGTGGCAGGCGGCCGCGTTGAAGTCATGTTTCCGACCATCCTGTCGTCACTCACGTACGTCAAGTCGGGCAAGATGAGGGCGCTGGCGGTGACTTCGATGCAGCGTTCTTCGCTGTCTCCCGACTTGCCGACCGTCGCATCCCTGGGTTTTCCCGGCTACGAGTCGGTCGCGATTCATGGATTGTTTGCGCCGGCAAAAACGCCGCGTGCGATTGTGACTCGGCTCAATCAGGAGGTCGTCAAATTTCTCGCCCAGGAGGACGTCAAGGACAAGATTAGCAGAATGGGTTTCGATATCGTCGCCAGTTCTCCCGAGCAACTGACCACGACCATGAGATCAGAAATGCGCAACATGGGGAAAGTACTGCGCGAGGCCGGCATCAAGCCGGAGTAGAGTACCAGCGAACAATTAATCACAAATCAAGGAAGCATAATGAAAGATCAGCATTTTGAGTACGACGTGTTGGTGGTGGGGGCGGGAAACGCGGCGTGCTCGGCCGCATTGGCGGCGCAAGACCAGAAGGCGAAGGTCGGCATCTTGGAAAAAGCACCGCGCCCCGACATGGGCGGCAACAGCACGCTTACCGGGCACATGCGCTTTGTGTTCGAGGGATTTGACACGGTTCGGCCGTTGGTCAAGAACATGACCGATGAAGATCTGCACAAGTTGCTTGAAAAGGTGCCGCACCGCACTGAACAGGAACTGTGGGACGACATGATGGCCACCACCGACAATATGGCTGATCAGGACATGCTGCAGGTCCATGTTACCGAGTCGCTGAATACGGTGCGATGGCTTGCGGGCAAGGGCCACGATTGGGTGCCCAGTCATCAGATCAGCGACAACATACTGTCCATGAACGGCGGTGGCTATGGCCTGCAGCAGCGTAATTTCAAGATACTCGAGGAAGCGGGCGCGACGTTCCATTGCGAAACCGCGGCCACCGACCTGATCCAGGACGACCAGGGTCGTGTCATGGGGGTGAGGGCGGTTACGCCTGCCGGTGTTGCTATATTCAAAGCGAAGTCTGTGGTGCTTGCGTGCGGTGGTTTCGAGGGGAATCCCGAAATGCGCGCCCGCTATCTGGGGCCGGGCTGGGATACGGTGCGCATACGTGGCGTGCCGTTCAACACCGGTGATGGTTTGCGCATGGCGCTGGCAATCGGCGCGATGCCGCATGGCAGTTGGACGACGTGCCACGCCGCGCCGCAGGACATAGGCCTGCCGCACTTTACCTGTCCCTCGACCTACGCAATTGAAGGCAATGACTGGGTTCGCTATATGTATTATGTTTCGATCATGGTTAACTCCAATGGCGAACGCTTTGTCGATGAAGGTTCCGATACCCGAGGCAAGACGTACGCGAAGATGGGACGCGCGATTCTGACGCAACCGGGCGGCGTCGCGTATCAGATCATGGATGCCAAGATACGCAACATGAATCTGTATCACTTCAACTATGTACGGGCGACGACTGCCAAGGCGGATACGCTGGAGAAGCTTGGCGAGGAACTGGATATCAACGTACCCAATTTCGTGCGTACGGTACGCGAATACAATGCTGCGGTTCAGCCCGGCAAATTCAATCCTGACAAGCATCAGCTCGACGGCAAAGGGACCGCCGGCTTGACCATCCCCAAAAGCAATTATGCGTTAACCATCGATGAGCCTCCCTTCGAGGCGTGGCCGGTGCGTTGCGGCATCACCTTCACCTACGGCGGTCTGAAAATCAATGCGCAGACCGGCCAGGTGCAGCATTGCTCCGGCCGTCCTATTGCAGGACTCTACGCGGCTGGTGAGATGGTGGGCGGGTTGTTTGTTGGCAATTATGCGTCGGGCTCCGGGATGATGGCGGGTGCTGTATTCGGGCGCATGGCCGGCAACGGTGCGGGCAAAGCCGCAATGCAGTCCTGAGGCTGGCGTAGACGTATCCACTGATCATATTCGACGGGAGAATTCATGGGAACCACACAGCGCGTGGCCAGCTTTATCGCAAGCGCCCGCTATGAAGACGTGCCACGGCCGGCCGTGGACTTTGCGAAGCTGTGCCTGCTGGACGTCATCGGCTGCGCCCTCTACGGCAGCACGCGGCCGGCGGGTAAGATCATGATCGGCGTTGTCGAAGAGCTGGGCGGCAAGCCGGTCTCACATGTGCTGGGGACGGGCTTGAAAACCAACGCCGTGAACGCCGCGATGACCAATGGCATGTTGGGTCATTTGGAAGACTTCGACGATATGGGGGGCGGCCATCACGCCACGTTGCTCATGCCGGTAGTGCTGGCATTGGGCGAGGAGCGCCACTCAACAGGCAAGGATGCTCTGGCCACCTATGTGGTGGGTCTTGATATCACGGCATACACTACCTTCAGCCTTGGATCGGATCACTATGCCAAGGGGTGGCACCAGACCTCCACCGCCGGCACGCTGGGGTGTACCGCGGCTGCCAGCCGGCTGCTGGGGCTGACCGAGATGCAGACCCGCATGGCGTTGAGTATTGCTGCCAGCCAGGCGGGCGGGTTGCGCGCCGCCTTTGGTACCATGACGAAGTCCATTCATCCGGCAAATGCAGCGCGTGCCGGTGTGCTTTCCGCCAAGCTGGCGGCCAAGGGGTACGAAGGTAATCCAGATGTCATCGAGGACCGCTTCGGCTTCTTTGCCGCATTTGGCGAGCAAATGGCTCAGCTCGGCAGCCTTCCGCGTCACTTGGGTAATCCCTGGGCGATCATGGGGCAGGGCCGGGATGTCGCCAAAGGAGTGACGATCAAACCATGGCCGTGTTGCGGCATCACCCATGCGAGCGCGACCGTTATCAGCCGTCTGTTGAAGCAGCATGAGTTCAAGGCCGAGGATGTCGAATCGGTGGATATGGTAACCACCCATAACCCTGCCGTGATGGCCGCGAACATACGCTGGCCCAAGACCCCGCTGCAGGGGAAATTCTCGCCCTGGTATACGACGGCCTCGCTGATCGTCGATGGCAAACTCGATCTGTCCAGCTTCACTGCGGAGGCATACGCGAGGCCCGCGGTGCAGGATTTGCTCAAGCGGGTGAACATCGTTCAGGACCGGGAAATGGCGGGTCGTCCGCATCGTGCCGCCGGCGGACAGGAGTGGTGGGACATCACGGTGAAGCTGAAGAATGGGACATCTATCGTAGCCGACCGCCTTAATGGTCACGGTGACCATTATGGCTGGAAGGACCGGGAAGCCGTGTACGGGAAGTTCAAGTCGAACGCTGCCGGCGTGCTCCAGCCTTCCCAGATTGATGCCACTATCAATGCGATCATGGAACTGGAGAAATGCAAAGACGTGGCGGAGGTGGTGAGTCTTCTGACACCGGCCGACGATGGAAAGCGGTAACGCCTGAAGCAGGCAGGGACGAGTGATGTTCAAAATCGCAATTCCCGGTCGCCTGGCGATATTTCTTCTGGTGTTCCCTTTTTGTTCTTTCGGCCAGTCGTATCCATCCAGGCCGGTCCGTCTTATCCTTCCAGTAGAGCCCGGCGCAAGCACCAACGACATACTCACCAGGGCGTTGGCCGATCGACTGGGAAAAGAACTTGGTCAGCGGATTCTCGTTGACAATCGACCCGGGGCGCATGGAAATATTGGCTCCGCAATGGCGGCAAGGGCTGCACCGGATGGCTATACGCTGCTTGCCGGTTATTCCGGGTCGTTGGCCATCAATCCCAGCATGTATCCGCAAATGGGCTACGATCCTGATCGGGATCTTGCGCCCATCGCGAGATTTTCCACGGTTCCTTATGTCCTGGTGGTCAATCCCTCGTTACCAGCCAACGATGTAAAGGAATTAATTGCTTTGGCCAAGGCTCATCCCGGGAAGCTGAATTATGGCTCTGCTGGCGTTGGAGGCACCCCCCACCTCGCTGCCGAATTGCTGAAACTGAGCGCAAATATCGACGTGGCACACATTCCGTATAACGGCGGAGCGAAGTCAATTATCGACCTGGTTGCAGGGAATGTTCAAATGAGCGTGACGGGCATCACGGGTGTTCTGTCTTTCATTAAAGCAGGCAAGCTGCGCGCTCTGGCCGTTACTACGGCTGCGCGCTCGACGCTGTTGCCGGATATGCCCACTGCAATCGAGGCCGGCGTCAAGGATTTTGACGTGAGTGCGTGGCTGGGAATAGTTGCGCCTGCTCAAGTTCCAGAGCCTGTTATCGATCGAATCTGGAACGAGATATCCAAAGTCGCCAATTCCCAGGAGATGAAGGATTTTCTCAAGGCGCAAGGTGCCGAGGCGGCGCTCATGCGGCCGGCTGAATTTCGCGCTTTTATTGTTTCAGACCGGAACCGGTGGGCGAGGGTCATAAAAGCGGCTAACATTCAGGGCGAATAGATTTTGAATTTCAAATTATGCACATCGTCGTAACGGTAAAGCAGGTCATGGATCCCATTATTCCGCCCAGTCACATGGCGGTTGATGCCTCCAGGAAGCAGGTGGTGTCCGCATCGGGTGCTCCTGCGGTCATGAACGGTTACGATGCAAATGGACTGGAGGAGGCGTTGCGATTGAAGCAGGTGCACGGCGGCAAGGTCACCGCAATCACGCTGGGTAATGAAAGTGCCCGCAATACGCTTAAACGCGCCGTGGCCATGGGTGCCGACACTGCTGCATTGCTGTGTGATCCGCAGTGGCAAACGTTGGACAGTTTCGGTATCGCCACCGTGCTCGCCGCCGGCATACGCAAAATCGGCAAGGTCGATCTTGTGCTTTGCGGCCGTCAGGCGTCGGATTCAGACGGCGGGCAGGTGTTGTATTGGCTGGCTCAACTGCTGGATCTGCCTGTCGTTTCCCCCATCATCAAGATCGAGGAATCGGGTGCGGATGCATTGGTGGTGCACCAACTGATGGATGAAGAGTGTCAGCGCCTTCGAGTTGAGTTGCCGGCATTGCTGGGTATCTCCAGCGAGATCAATGAGCCCAGACTGCCGTCACCCAAAGGTGCTGTCATCGCCACACGGACCATGATACCGGTGTGGAACGCGTCGACGCTGAATGTCGGTCAGGTGGCGGGAAAAGTCACGATCAAGGCGCTGGACATACAGGTGCGAACCGGCCAGGCCGAGATCATTGAGGGTGCTGATGGTGCGGCACGCGGCCGGGCGCTCGCCGACAAGCTGCATCAACTGGGATTGCTGTAATGACGGGCATACTGGTAATCGGAGAAATGGCGGGTAATGCCGTCACGAAGCAAACGCTGGAAACCGTGGCGGCGGCGCTACAGTTGTCTGTCGAGCTGAAACAGCCGGTGAGCGGCGCATTGTTTGGCGCGGGAGACCTGGCCGGAGCGGCCGCGCAGTTCAATTGCGGATTTTCCACGCTGCTGCTGGTTGAAAGCGAAAGACTGGAGCAGTATTCCGCGCAGCAATCCGTGACCGCTGCTTTGGCGGTGATCGCGAAGCTTCAACCTTCTGTGCTGCTGCTGCCGCACTCGGCCCGGACCCGCGACTGGGCGCCACAGCTCGCCGCAAAGCTTGGTTCGGGACTCGTGCTGGACTGCGTGAATGTGGTCGTCGGGGAAGACGGGTTGGCCGCCGTCAAGCCGATGTATGGCGGCGGTGTTTGGGGCCAGCATGTTGTGCACGGCGAACCCGCGATCATCACCGTGCGCGCCGGCGTATTCGACTGCGCGAAGCCCGACGCCGGCGCGAGCATCGAGCGCTTGGAAGTGCCCAATCTGGCGCCGAATCCGCGCATCGAGCATCTTGAAACCATAGTCAATGAAGGCACTGACGGCCAACAACTGAAGGATGCCAAGACCATTATCTCAGGAGGACGGGGAACCGGTGGTCAGGAAAACTGGCATCTGATTGAAGAAGCGGCCGCGGCAACCGGAGGTGCAATCGGTTGCTCAAGAGCGATAGTGGACATGGGCTGGCTGAGATGGAATCATCAGGTAGGGTTGAGCGGAACCATCGTCGCCCCCGAACTGTACATCGCAGTCGGTATTTCCGGTGCCGTACAACATCTCGCCGGTATCAGCAATGCCAAGACGGTGGTGGCCATTAACAACGATCCGGACGCCGAGATATTCAAGCGCGCGGACTATGGCGTGATCGGCGATTTCAAGGAAGTGCTGCCGGCCTTTATCGAACACGTTAAGGGCTATGCAAAGTAAGCATGCTAGAGTAGTGCTTCGCACTTAACGGCACAAAATTCACGCTCCAGCAAAGTCCGGGTGCGTTGTAAAAGGCGCAATCAACGCAATGGCCCTTTAATAGTCCGCAGCGGCGAGCCGTCCTTAAGCGTAATGGGGCGGCTAACTGCCTTTGAGAATCCCCATGGTATGCCCACCATGGCATGGCCGCCGTAGCCGCCGCATACGACCAGTATGACATCGTCAGGCGAGCGCATGACCGGAACCTGCTCGAGTTTCAGGTAGTACGGGGGGAAAGTGGTACGCGACTGCCGCGACGCGAGCTCGACGGGATGGCGCGCGGTTTCGAACAGGAATTCCTTGACGTCGCGTTTGCTCCATCCTGCTTCCGCAATCATCCGGGCTTGTCCGGGATTCAACATGACGAGTATCTGTCCCAGATAGACCAGATTGTTGCCGCCGGGCGTGGCTGCCGTTGCGGCTATGGTCCTGAGCAATTCTTCCGGGCCTCCACGCGGATCCAGCACATTGTGAGGACCCTCACATTTGTTGACGGTGACGGAAGTCGTTTCCGGCCCGTACAAGTCCGTGTGCAGTGGCCGCCAGGGGTTGTTCTTTTCGCTTTCGGCGAAGCAATAGGTAAACTCCGCAGGCGAGCCGAACACACCGAGGTCCGACTTGCCGGGGATGGCACGTGCCCCGTTCATGATGGTAAGGTTGATTGCACGTCCTATGGTTGCGTTGGCGCGATACCCGGGTCCGAGGCAACCGTAACCTGATTGTATGCCGAGTTCCTCGGCCAGCGGGCCACTGACGACGATGGCGTTTCCCCCGGGATGTGATGTGATCGCCCCCTGGAAAATCCGGTAGTCGGGATCGGCGACGGCCTGCATCGCGGCAACCAGTATCGGAAAATATTCCGGCCGGCATCCAGCCATGACTGCATTCACGGCCAGGGTTCTCATGGTGATGGTGGCTCCGCTGGGCGGTATTTCGTTCACCAGCGCGTGGTCGGGTTCCAGGTCGGTGTAACGAAGCATGGCTGCGACGCGGTTTTCGGTCGGCGTAATCACCGGCAGCCCGTCGCACATGTCCGATGCGCAGAGTGCTTCGTAGAGGCGCTCCGCGAATTGCCCAGGATCGATCTTGATCGTGGCCTTGCCCTGGGTATTGGTGGCAGCCGTTGATACCGCGGGGAGATCGATTTTTCCATCCTTGGCAATGTGCAGCGCTTCGGATGAGAAGCGCATGCGAAAGCGTTCCAGCAGCACGGCCGGTGAACTGGTAAGGCCTGAAATAATTTCCGGTGCGATGGCGATGGCCTGTGCTTTTCCGAAGGTCTCCTTGTCGCCCGTAGCCGGCTCGACAACAACGATAGGCAATCCGGGTGCATAGTTGGAAGCGGTAATTCCCGCGAGCGAATATCCTTGGTCAGTACAAATCTGCACGCAAGGAACGCCGCGCTGCTCAAGTTCGGCGACAAACAAGGACGTGGGTTGTGTGATCCCCGCATTGCACAGGGCAATGACGACTCCGTCGACGCCTGACCCCGATATCTGGTCAGCCAGCTTGGGCAGGTCCTCTTTGGCGCCTTTCAGCAGATTCTGCGAGCCGAAGGTGCACGTTGCCCCGTGTTCGGTCTGCAAATAGTCCGACAGCCAGCGAAAAAAGGGACCGAAACGAACCAACTGTGTGGTCAGTTGCGTGTTGTCGAATAGCAGTATGTTCCTGCCCTGCAGGTTCGGAAGACGTGGCGCCAGACTGGCGGGTTTCCTGCGAAAGTCCCCCCTCGGATCAAGCATCGACTCGGTTTGAACTTCGATTTGTGATGACATGTGTTCCTCCAAAAAACCAATCGCGCGGTACTGTCGAGTGCTGCCGAACCATGGTACAGTTCCCACCTGATTCTGATCGCCGCAGTATACGCATGGATTCTCCACCAAAAAGCGTTCCACTGGATATGCGGCGGACGTATATCAGCTAGAGCAAGATTGTGACACCGATTGTACGGTGGTACAGGCAGCCGGCATCGGTGTTGAGTAGAGTTCGCGGTATTTACAGGAAAGGTTCGTGGATGAAGGTTTGGTTAGCGGGTGTAGTCGTTCCCCTCGGTGCGGTTTGCTTACAACCTGCATGGGCGCAACCGTTGGACGTGGCGTATCCGAGCAAGCCGATCCGCATGATAGTGCCGTTGCCGCCGGGGGGCTCGGTCGATCCTACCGCCCGCATGCTGGCCGCGAGAGTGGGGCCCAGGCTCAAGCAACAAGTGGTGGTGGAGAACATGCCGGGGGGCAGCGGCGTGATCGGCGCGGAAACGGTGGCACGTGCGGCAGCCGACGGTTATACCCTGTTGTTCGCCACGCCGACCATCGTCGTGACCGGGCCGTTGATCAACAAGAAGGTACCGTACCAGCCTCTGCGCGACTTTGATCCGGTGAGTCTGGTGGTTTCCAATCCGTTTGTGATCGTCGTCCCGAGTTCGTTACCGGTGAATTCGACCGGCGACTTGATTGCATTGGCGAAGCGTAAACCCGGCGCGCTCATGTTTGGCACTTCAGGCGAGGGCACGCCTCAGCACATCGCGGTCGAAATGTTCATGAGTCTGGCAGGCATCGAGATGTTGCATGTGCCGTACAAGGGCGGAGGCCAGGTTCAGGTTGATCTGCTGGGCGGCCGGATACAGGTCTACGCGTCGTCCATCATAGGCGTGGGTCAACACGTAAAAAATGGAAAACTCAAGGCGATTGCGGTCACCACTGCGCGCAGGGCGGCTGCGATGCCCAGCGTTCCAACCTTGGCCGAGTCCGGTGTGCCCGGCTACGAGTTCGATACCTGGTACGCGGTATTCGCGCCGGCGAAGACGCCCGCTACGATCATAGGAAGACTGAACAGCGAAATCGTGGCGGTATTGTCCGATCCGGAGTTGGTGAAAAGCATGGCTGAACAGGGTTCCGATATTCGCAGCAGCACGCCGGCGGCGCTCGGTACCATAGTCAAGACCGAAACGGAACGGCTGGGACGTCTGGTCGAGAAGATCGGCCTGGTTGAGCGATAGGGATGATCGGCGCGGCGCAAGCACCCCATCTCACAATGCCCAAGCTGCAGAAAAGTCACAACGCAGCAGTCGTCATTGCTGTCGTGGATGGTTGAGGGGCATGCGCACTTCCCTGCCGTGCCCACGATGGACGATGCTGGGTGACTGATGAGTCAACCAGCTTACAGATATTTTGCCCGCGGCAGAAATTCGAGAGTAGGCGGGGGCGCTTTGACTACCCATCCACAGCCCGCTTTGCACGCCCATTTTCCGTTATCGGGTCCGTAGTAACCTTCAAGTTGCCACCAACCCATATTGTGCTTGCAGCACGCGTCGCAGATTCTCATGCGGTTCTCCGCGCAGACGAAGCTGCCGGTGCCGTGACACTTCGTGCATGCCGGGTCTGCATTGACGGCCGCGTTGGCGTGGGAATCGGTGGTTCGGGATGTGTCGCGGTGGGTCGCAACGAAGTCCATCGGATCGGCGCACTTACCGCCGGGTATGTGCAGTTCCGGTCCCAATAGTATATGAAAGCTGTTGCGGGTCTCGACGATGGAAAATGCCGAGCGTCTGGCGGTCCTGAGAATTATCGACGTATGTATTACGTTGCCCGAGAATTTGGGCTCACCGAGGTGCACGATGCAGTATCCCCAGATGATGGACACGCGACGATCGCCAGGCGACTTGACCTTGACCCATTCACGAAAAACAGCTCCCGGCTGTTTGGCCATGCGTATTCCATCGCGGTATCGACGTAGACAGATGCGATTCTACAATATTGATTGGGCATGATACGGGCATTCAGGAAAACCGCTGCATGAGTGATGCAGTCATCAGTTCATCAATACGGCGCGTCTATCGATTGGAGGACGATAAAGGGTACGGGCCCGTCCCGCGAAACAAGGTCAAGACCTCCGCTCACTCGACTGCGATACAGCGTTTGCTTCGTGATCTCAATCGGCCGCCCTGGTTGCGGAAAATTGTCGGGTGCAAGAGCCTTTTCTCGGCTGGTACCCACCGCGACGACTGGGTATTCGGAATAACCATGCTGGACGACCTCCGAAAATGGACGCGTTCATGGTTGGGTAAAGGATGTGCACTGAGTGTGTACGATGTGCCGCAACGGCTGGTGGTGGAAGGCGAAGGTGAAGTCATGTTTTGGCGTGGGACTTTTCAGCTCGCGCCGGGAGGGCGGGTCGGACGCAGTCACCCCTCCGGGCTTGCGCCGGTATTGCAAGACCGAATCTCCGAACCTGCGCTGATTCGGCTCCTGGAAGGCAGTTCGAACTCAACGCCTATCTGAAAAGGCTGGTTGCTCTTGCCAGATTGTCCGGTGCCTGGCGATTCTCAGGCAGTAGGATTGGCAATCCTTTGCCGACACGTGGCGGCGGAATGGGGATGCCGCCCTACGATCCTGCGCATTAGGGAGGCGGATAGGTAGATGCCATACTCTCGGGGAGCGCGTAGCGAGGGGCTCCCGCGCTCATTGCTTACCCTATTTCGACATTTGTAAGATGCGAAGAACCTCAGTTGCGATGGCTCGACGCGACGTCGCGCTTTTGTCGCGGCCGGCGGTAAGCCCCTTCGGTATTGGAGATCGCCGCCGTGCTTCCAATTTAGGGTTACGCGAGGCTCAAGTTTACCCAGATCGGCAAATCTTGGAGCGCATCGACCCCGGGTACGGCAATCGAAAATGGCGCTAAACTCAACGCACACGTCGCCATTGATCTGGCTCACTCCATGTGTTGCACATTCATGCCGGCTGGAGTACTTATTGAGGAGGGGGATAATAATGTTTAATGGTAATGGCAATCTGCAGGATGCACTCAATATTCACGATTTGCGCAAGATGGCAAAAAAGCGTTTGCCGAAGTGGCTTTTTGAATTTGTGGATCGCGGTACGGAGGACGAGGTTGCATTACGCAACAATCGCGCGGCCTTCGAACGCATCAAATTGAAGACTCAAGTGCTGGTGGATGTTTCAGCGCGGAATCAAGAGGTTACGCTCTTCGGTAAGAAGCACGGCATGCCCATGGGCATCGCGCCAACAGGGCCGGCCGGCATGATGTACTACAAGGGTGAACTCGAATTGGCGCGCGCCGCCAAGGCCGCCAATATCCCGTTCACGCTCGCCACTGGTTCGCAAACCAGTATGGAAGAAGTTTCGAAGATGGTCGGCGGGACGTTGTGGTTTCAGCTCTACATGTGGTCGGATGTGCGCATGTCGCATCTGTTGGTGGAGCGTGCGAAAAACGCCGGCTTCGAGGCGCTGGTCGTGACCGTCGATGGTCCGGTGGGCACCAACCGCGAATACAACATCCGCAACGGATATACCGTGCCGTTCAGCTATAACCGAAAAAACACCGCAGCCGTGCTGGTCCGGCCTGGTTGGCTCTTCGGGGTGCTTATGAAGTACTGGATGACCGGCGGCATGCCGACGCGCGCGAACTATCCCGAAGGATTTGCGGAGAAATTTACTCAGGTGTCCTCGGCGGAACGCAAAACCAAGAATGATTCCTTGTCGTGGGATGACCTTGGCGTGCTGCGCGATATGTGGCCGGGCAAGTTGCTGGTGAAAGGCATTCTCACGCCGCGCGATGCGGAACGCGCGATCGCGCGTGGCGCGGACGGCGTCATCGTATCCAATCACGGCGGGCGTAACTTCGACAGTTCGATGGCGCCCATCGAAGCGCTCGCCCCGATAGTCGATGCAGTGGGCAATCGCACGACTGTAATTGTGGACAGCGGTTTTCGTCGCGGTAGCGACGTCGTAAAGGCGCTCGCAATCGGCGCCAAGCTGGTGATGGTAGGTCGGGCGACGCTGTGGGGTACGACAGTGGCCGGGGAAGCTGGCGCAACACGGGCCATCAATATTTACCGCGAGGAAATCAGCCGCACGATTGCCTATCTCGGGTGCCGTACCATTCCCGAACTAAATCGGGAATGTCTGGAACATGTGCCCACACCACACATTCCTCTGACGATGTGACCCACGATGGCGTCGACCGCCCGTGCGGCAGACTGTCTGACTGCGCCGGCAAGAACGAAATGCGTTACGTGGAAGGCGATGCATTACAGGGAGAAAACTCAACCGTGTTTAGAGCTGATTCGCAAGTTCATATCTGGGCCGCCGAGACGCCCGAACGGCCGTGGCGAACGGGTGCTCGCAACCGGCCACACCGGGCACAGCCCTTCTCGAAAGATGACCTCTTACGGGAGATGGATACGGCCATTCAGGATGGCGAAATAACGCGATTCCAGCTCATGTAGGGCGCAATCTCCATTGCGCCGCATGCTGACTATACTGATCGCAGTCGGCGCAATGTGCCGCGCGTCTAGACAAATTCAGTTACGCAGAATGTTCAATGTTCTTGCCGATTACGACGGAACCACGCGAAACGCGCGCGCCATGCGATCCTGTTCCGATGGGTTGATATTGTACCGTTGCGCAAGGCTGTGCCAGCGCTTCACCGCGGTCTTTACTTCGGCAATGATTTCCTTGCGTCGCGCCTTTTTGACGCGATAAAGCGCGGCGGCTTCTCGGGCGAGATCAAGGTCCAGTGCGTTGTCGCTGCCGACGATATTGAGGTGTAATCCTTGGCCGGAGCAGACCGGGTTCATGTCGTAGGTCGGTGCGAGCCGCCAGCCTTTGCCGGGGTGCAGCAGAAAACCGTGGTTGCGCAGATGGTCGTCAGTGTTCGAGATGCATATAAAAACACCATGCGGTGCCAAAGTTGTTCGAGATCAAGATTGGGGCTTGCGCCGCCGCTGATCAGGATCGCTGCGAGTTCATGCGCCTCTTTTTCTCGCGCGCCGGTATCGCTGGTGTCACGTGTGCCTGGGAACTTGGCTATGCATAGCGCACCGTTTTCGTCGATCACGCTCGCTTTCGGGCGCGCACCGCCCAGCGAGTCGCCCGGCGCGCTCAGCAGACGCAACCATAGCTCGAAAGCGAAGATTTCCTGGCCACGTGTCAGAGATGCCGCCAAGACGCCCATCGGCGCGGGTGCGTCCAGGCCATGCCAGGCGGCGTGCACCAGAATGCGCCGTTGAGTTGCCTATGGTTTGAGTTGCGCCATGGCAATGTTATGCAGAGGGCGGGGGGCGCTGCCGCGCGGCGGCGTGGTTTGGCGCCGACGTCCAGTTGCGCATCCTGCAATTTGCGTCCCAGCGGATCAGCGGCGGCGACTAACGCGAGATCTTTGTCCAGACCCAGCACGCGCAACACCGCAACGTAGGCGCCTATGGTCACGCCGGATTGCCCACGTTCGACCGCGCGCAACGTCGGCAGCGACATGCCCGCGCGTTCGGCCACTTGTATTGCGGTCAGGCGCCGGCGCAGGCGCGCGAGGCGGATGTTGTCGCCGAGGTCGGCGAGCAAGCGGTTCAAGTCAGGCAGCAGGGGGGCTGTTTTCTTCGCCATAGTGAAAATATTTTTTCATAAATACACGGATAATGAAACAATAAGTTACTTTTAGCGCTGCACGGCCATGTGAAGGGAAGCGGTGCGGGGGTAATGTAAGTATTGGTTTTATTTTGGATTTAATCTTTCTTCCAGGGTCGCCGCTACAGGTTCAAGCCCGGAACAATTGTGGGTCTGCTACCTGAGGTCTTAAGCCTGATCACGACCCTCAGGACAGCAGAAGGGTTCTACTCTTACTCACCAAGCCGCCCTTAGCACTTGCATGATCGGTTCCGTGTTGTAGATCGGCTTGGGATTCGAAGCGAGTGAGCGATCCTGGAGCGTGGCGGTGGCGATGCGTGCGAGGCCGTCCTCGGGTACGTCGACGTCGCGCAAACGCGTCGGCATGCCCAGCGCACGGATGAAATCTGCCACGGCGTCGGCGGCCGCGAGGCCGGCATCGTGCGCGCTCATGCCGGTGATATTCACGTCCATGGCTTCCGCGATCAGTGCCTGTTGAGCGGCGCATGCGTCGAGATTGAAGCGCATGGTATGCGGCAGCAGAATGGCGTTAGCTTCGCCGTGTGGTACGTGATACAGCCCGCCTATGGGGTGCGACAGCGCCGAGTTCAGGCCCAGCGAGCCGGGGCTGGCGAGCGACGCCATGCATGCCGCTGTCTTGATTTGCAGCAAACGCTCGATATTCTTGTCGCCGCAGTGCTGCAGATTGCGAACCAGGATCTGGATGGCGCGCAGGGCCAGCGTTTCTCCAAACGGATTGCGGTGCCGCGTATAGATGCTCTCGACTGCAATGCGAAACTGGCCCATGGCCGTGGACACCAGTATGCCGGTGGGCGTGGTGGCGAGCGCCTTGCCGTCAAACAGGATGGCGCACGGCAGGGCGCCCGGATCGGATACCGATATCTTGCGGTTTAGCGCATGGTCGGTGAAGCCCGCGCCACGGCTGAACTCGGCCCCGCCCATGGTGGTGGATACGGCGATGATAGGCAGCTTCGGATTCTTGAGCAGCGGAATGCTGATCTTATCCGGCGGTTCGAAGCGGATCTGGTGGTCGTGAATACGGCCGCCTTCGCCCAACAGCACGGCTAGGCCTTTCGAAGTGTCGTGCGTGCTGCCGCCGCCCACGCTCACCAGCGCGTCCGCCCGGACGTTCTTCGCCATCGCAACCGCTTGCTCCAGCGTCTCCACCGGCGCATGTGGCGCCACGCCGGAAAACACGCCGCGGCAGCGCTGGCCGAGGCTGTCGCGCACGCGTTGTATGACATCCGATTTTGCCAGTATGGTGGGGCCGCACACGATTAGCGCATGTTGTGCAGCTAGCCCGTCCAGGACTGAAGCCAGACTGGAGATGACATCCGGGCCGCAGGTGATGTCCCGTGCCGGGCTGCCGTAGCTGTATTTCAAGGGTTCCGTGGATTCCATGGTTTATCGTATCCGATTGAAAATGACTGACAATTGCCGAATTGGGTAACGCGGCTGGCTCGTGTCGGTAAAGAGTATCATGACCTGCATGATGCGTGCGGCGTGGCCTTGGTCATACCCGGCGCGGGTGGACTCTGCTGATGGAGGAAGAATGGCATATGACTTGTTAATCCGGAACGGCCGTATCGTCGATGGTACGGGCGCACCCGCGTTTCGCGGCGACGTCGGCGTACGCAACGGGAAAATTGTGGAGATCGGCAAGCTGCGCAACGACGCGGCGCGTACCATCGATGCCGGAGGCATGGTGGTGGCGCCGGGGTTTATCGACAATCATTGTCACTATGATGCGCAGGTGACGTGGGATCCGTTGTGTTCGTTCTCCTGTTATCACGGCGTGACCACCGTCATCATAGGCAACTGTTCGCTCACGCTGGCGCCGGTGCGGCGCGGCACGGAAATGCGCTTGGCGGAGTTCCTGTCGTACGTGGAAGCCATCCCCATGGAGGCACTGCGGACGGTCAATATGGAGTGGGAGACTACCGCCGAGTACATGGCGGCCATCGAAAAACGACTGGGCGTCAATGTCGGCAACCTCATAGGTCACAGCGCCGTGCGTCACTACGTGATGGGCGATGATAGCCAGGGGCGGGCGCCCAGCGCCGCCGAAACAGAGTCCATGCGCGGCCTCGTGCGCGACGGCATGACGGCAGGTGCCCTGGGTTTGTCCATCACCCGACAGAAAGGACATTTCGATCCGCAGGGCGTGCCCATACCCGCCTTCTGGGCCGACGAAAATGAAATTTTTGCACTGGGCGATGTGCTGGCGGAACTCGGCACGGGTGTCATTCAGGCCGGGGGCGGGCGCGAGGCCGAGATACGCAATGGGCTAATGAGCCGATTGTCCGAGGCCACCGGGCGTCCGGTTGTCTACAACAGTCTGATTGCATCGGCGCGGGAACCCGATGTCTGGAAGCAACACATGGCGCTGGTCGACAAGACGGTCAAGGCCGGCATACGCGCCTATCCGACCTGCAGTCCGAGTGCGAACACCAAGCGCTTCACGATGCGAAACTCCCAGATATTCAAGGGCGTGCCGACCTGGCATCCAATATTGCTGGCAGCCGACGACGAAAAACTGCGGGCCTATGCCGACCCCGGGATACGCCGCAAACTGCATAAGGAAGTGGTCGACTGGGAAGTCGAGTTGCCCGATACCACGTGCGGACGGAACTGGTATGACACGATCTCGGTGGAAAAGGCGGCATTGCCCAAGAACAAGAGTCTGGAGGGCAAATCATTGCGCGAACTGGCTCAGTTGCAGGGTAAGGGCATTATCGATGCGTTTCTCGATCTGGTGGTTGAAGAGAGCCTTGATACCGGTTTTGTATTCCTGTCGTTTGGCTATGACCGGCAGGCGATGACTACTATCCTCAACTACCCCAATGCCGTGGTCGGACTATCCGACGCCGGGGCTCACGTGCAATTCCAAAGCTCGACCGGATTCAGCAGCCGCCTGCTGGGTTACTGGGTGCGTCAGCAAGGCATCATGTCGGTGGAACAGGCGGTAAAGCGGCTCACCTCGGATCAGACCTCGCTGTTCGGAATTTATGATCGCGGCATGTTGCGGCCGGGGCTCGCCGCCGATATCACCATCTTCGATCCTGACACCATAGATCCGCTGCCGCAGGATGTGGTGCATGACTATCCGGCCGGGGCGTGGCGCGTCAGGGAGCTTGCCAAGGGCGTGTGCTATACGATAGTCAATGGCCAGGTGCTGATAGAAAACGGTCTACCCACCGGATCGTTGCCGGGGCGGGTAATCAGGAACTCGTTGTATCACGAGCGTGCGCGGCGCCAGGCAGCAGGGTCACGATCCGATTTGAGCTGACGCGATCCACCCGACATGGATCTCCACCTCACCGGACGAACTGCCCTTGTTACCGGAGGCGCGCGTGGCATAGGCCTCGGTGTCGCAAAATTGCTGGCTGCCGAAGGCTGTCACTTGCATCTGGCATCGCGCAACGCCGCGAATCTCGATGCCGCGCAGCGCGACATTGTCGCTGCGTACGGCGTCAAGGTCGCTACGCATACGCTGGACTTGTCGCTGACCGGGAACGTATTAAAGCTCGCGCGGCTGGTTGGGAACGTCGACATACTGGTCAACAATGCCGGCGCCATCCCTCACGGACCAATTACCGGCCTCGGCGACAGTGAGTGGCGTGACGGTTGGGAACTGAAAGTGTTCGGCTACATCGCGCTGACGCGCGAGATTTACCGTGAGATGTGCGCGATGCAGCGTGGCGTCATTATCAACGTTGTCGGTACCGCAGGGGAGCGTCCGAGTGCCGGCTATATCGCTGGCGCCATGGGCAATGCGGCACTGATGGCGATGTCGCGGGCGTTGGGCGCCGAAAGCATCTTTCACGGTGTGCGCGTGGTGGCGGTCAACCCCGGCGGCATAGAAACCGAACGCCCGGTCGCGCAACTGAAGACGCAGGCGGCCAGAAAGTTAGGCGATGAGCAGCGCTGGCGCGAGTTGCTTGCCGATCGTCCGATGAAGCGCATGGGCAGCGTAGACGAAGTCGCCGCGACCATCGTTTTTCTGTGTTCGGACCGGTGTGCATACACGAGCGGCACGGTGGTGACAGTCGATGCGGGTGCCAGCGCCCGCAAGCGCTGAGGTGTAAACTGCCACTTCCACCCGACTAAGGAGAACATCATGTTGCGTATCTATGGCGCGCCCAAATCTCGTGCTCGTCGCACCTTGTGGATGGCAGGCGAACTCGGCATCCCGTTCGAACACAAGAGCTTTGTCCCGCGCGCGCCCGAAACCCGCACGCCGGAATTCATGGCGCTCAATCCGAACGGCCGCGTGCCGGTGATCGACGATGACGGTTTCATACTGTCGGAGTCGATGGCGATCAATTTCTATCTGGCGAAGAAACACCGCAGTCCGCTTTTTCCGGCGGACAGCAAGCTCGAAGCGCTCACCTGGCAGTGGTGCCTGTGGGAGACGGATCGTCTCGATCGCCAGGTCGGAACCTATCTCAATCATACGGCCATGCTGCCCGAAGCCGAGCGCAAACCGGACATCGCCGCTACTGCCTGGAAGGAAATCGTGGCAGGCATGGATGTGCTGGAAGGCGCACTTGCTAAATCCGAGTGGCTGGTGGGGACGGCGTTTTCATTGGCTGACCTTAACGTCGCGTCGGCAATGTTTCAGGCGTTCCGCATCGATCTCGCGAAATGGCCGTATGTGCAAACGTGGCTCAATCGCTGCTGGGATCGTCCGGCGGCGAAAAAAGTGCGCGACATGCAGACGCAATAGTCCAGCCGCACGCTTATCTCTTCGGGAGACTTTATGCACAGGCGGTATATTGCGGCGTTGGCGGCCGCGTTCATGGCGTTCCATGGATCACTGACGTTCAGCCAAAGCTACCCCAACAAACCGGTGCGCATCATTACGGCCGAGATCGGCAGCCCGAATGATTTTCTGGCGCGCGCATTGGTGCCCGGTCTCTCCAACCGGCTCGGCCAGCAGGTGATCGTAGATAACCGCAGCATCATTGCGATCGAAGTCGTCGCCAGAGCATCACCCGATGGCTACACGTTGTTGTCCTATGGCAGCCCGTTCTGGCTGGCATCGTTGCTGCGTGACAATGTGCCGTGGGATCCGATCAAGGACTTCGCGCCGATTACCATGGGACTCAGTTCCCCGGGAATCCTTGTTGTACATCCATCGTTGCCCGTAAAGTCGCTCAAGGAACTGATTGCGCTCGCGAAATCGCGTCCGGGGGAGCTTAACTACGGTTCCGCGTCGACCGCGTCGACCACGCATCTGGCGGGCGAGGCGTTCAAGGCGATGGCGGGTGTGAATATCGTGCGCATCAATTTCAAGAGTTCGGGTTCCGGCGTCATCGCATTGATCGGCGGGCAAATCCAGATCATGTTTCCCAACTTGGGCGCAGTGGGGCAACACGTCAAATCAGGCAAGTTGCGGGCGCTTGCGGTGACCAGCGCCCAGCCTTCCGAATTGGCGCCTGAACTGCCCACCATGACGGCTGCCGGCCTGCCCGGATTCGAGTCGGTAACGTTGTCGGCGATTTATGCCCCTGCCGCGACCCCTGCGGCCATCATCACCCGATTGAATCAGGACATGGTGCAGGTGCTGAACAGCGCCGAAGTTAAGAAGCTGTTTTTTAATGCCGGCGTTGAGACCGTGGGCAGCTCGCCGGAAAGACTGACGGCCATGATGCAGTCGGAAATTGCGCGTCTGGGCAAGGTCATCAAGGCTGCCGGGATACGCGCGGAATAGCGGCGCTTGAATTGCACTGTCCTGTTGCTTTGCATGGCGCAGTGCCGACTGCATTGTTTTGCATGATAGAATAATCAGATCAAAGGGTTAGCGTGTATTTCGCGCGTATTATCAGCTCAGGCATGCAAAGCGCGAATGCACGCGAGCGCAATGCACATCAGGAGGACACATGGAGCATTTGGGATTTGAAATAAAGGATCGCATCGCGACGATTACGCTGAATCGTCCCGAGCGCAAGAATGCGTTGAGTGTACCTATGCTGGACGCATGGGTGGAAGCGCTGAAGGAATGTCACGAGAGCGATGCGGTCAATGTCATCGTGCTGACCGGCACGGGTGACGCGTTTTGCGCGGGTGGGGATGTCGGGCGCATGAATAACAGCGCCGAAAACAAAACCGAGACGCCGCTCGACCAGAAGAATTTCATCTGGAAAGGCATCAATCGCGTGCCGCTCATGCTGCAGCAGATAGACAAGCCCTATCTGGTTGCCGTGAACGGGACTGCCGCGGCGGCCGGCATGGACATGGCATTGCTGGGTGACATGATATTCGCCGCTGAAAGCGCACGTTTTGGAGAAACTTACATACGCATGGGGGTAGTGCCGGGCGACGGGGGCGGGTGGCTGCTGCCGCGTCTGGTTGGAACACAACGCGCGCTGGAGATGTTGTGGCTGGGTGATTTCATCGACGCGCGCGAGGCTGAACGCATAGGCTTGGTGAACAAAGTGGTGCCCGACGATCAACTGATGAGTTACACCTACTCGGTGGCGGACCGTTTGGCACGCGGCCCCTCGGTGGCCATCCAGTTCACCAAACGCATTGTTTATCAGGCGCGTACCATGGACTTTTCCGCGCACCTCGATCAGGTCACCTCTCATATGGGCTCGCTCAAGTCGACCGAAGATCACAAGGAAGCGGTAAAGGCGTTCATGGAGAAACGCAAACCGGTATTCAAAGGGCGCTAACAGTTTGTTGAAAATAGTCACAGTGTTTATCATTCCGTCATACCGGTGAAAACCAGCATCCAGTAAGGATGTTGATTCGATAGACTCGCGTTCTCTGGACACCGGCCTCCGCCGGTGTGACGAATCGAGTTTCAACAGACTGCTAAACGTCTTTTTAGAGAGTTCGAGGAATCAGAATATGCACGGATGGCGCGCAAGAATCGGGCTGGTAATTGCCCACAGCAACACCACGATGGAACCCGAGTTCAATAAGATTGTGCCGGATGGTGTCTCGGTGCACGTCGCGCGCGTGCCAGTCGGCGAGCGATCGCTGGAAGGGTTCTCGAACAAGGATCAGCACCTCGAGAACGCCATCGTGCTGCTGTCGGACATCAATGCCAAGGCGTTTGCCTACGCCTGCACAACAGTAAACATGGTTGCCGGCGAGGAAGGCGATATCGCCCAGGCGCGCAGGATTATCGAGCTGACGGGGAAACCGGCCATACCGACGTCGATCGCCATTGTGGAAGCCCTGGCCGCGCTTGATGCCAAGCGTATCGTGCTGGCCACCGTTCTGCCGCCGGAGCTGAACAAGATCACCGCGGAATACTGGCGGGGCTGCGGGTTCGATGTGCTGGGCATAGGCGGCATCAATCTCGGCGGTCCGCGCAAGTCCGCGGAGCCGTTGGCGTCGGTGCCGGTTTCCGCTGTTGGATTGCAGACTCCGGCCGTGGTCTACAACATGGCACGCTCGGTTTACAACGACAAGGCTGATGCCGTGGTGGTGATCAACGCCAATCTTCGCAGCATTGAAGTCGCCGCACAGTTCGAGCGAGATTACGGCATTCCATTCATATCATCAGGCATCGCCACGATGTGGGCGTCTCTGCAAGCCGCAGGCGTGCCCGAGCCCATCCCCGGCTACGGGCGACTACTGGAACAGCAACCGGCGCTCAGATGGGTGCGCATGCCGCGTCCGTGAGTGCCGCCAACAGACTCTTGCTGGCTGCGGCACTGGCAGTGCCGGGCGCGGTATCGGGCCAACCTGCTTCTACCGGCGCGGGAGCAGCCTATCCTGTCAAGCCGATACGCATAATTACCTCGGAAGCAGGCGGCGGCAGCGATCTTGCAGCGCGCACCATCGCACAGGGTATCGCCGGATCGTTGGGGCAGGCAGTCGTGGTGGAGAACAGAACCGCCAGCCTCGCACCGGAGCTCGTTGCCAAGGCGCCGGCCGATGGTTACGCGTTGCATGTCAATGGCACTGCATTCTGGCTGGGGCCGTTGATCCGCAAGGCCGCGTACCATCCGGTCAATGATTTTGCGACTATCACCATACTTACGATCGCGCCGACGATATTCGTTGTTCATCCGTCGTTGCCGGTAAAGTCGGTCAGGGAATTGATCAGTCTGGCGCGCGCCAGGCCGGGGGCGCTTAACTACGGTTCGGCATCCGTCGGCTCTTCATCTCATCTGGGCATGGAGTTGTTCAAATCCATGGCGGGCATAGACATCGTGCACATTCCTTTCAAGGGCACCGGGTCGGCGATGATAGGGCTGATAGGCGGCCAGGTACAATTGATGTCTTCTCCTCCAAGCACCGTGGCGCCGCATACCAAATCGGGCAAACTGCGCGCCGTGGCGGTGACCAGCGCGCAGCCGTCCGCACTGTTTCCGGAACTGCCCACGGTCGCGGCCACCGTCCCTGACTATGAGGCTGTCACACGCACTGGCGTCTGGGCGCCGGCCCGGACACCCGCATCCGTGATCAATCGCCTTAATCAGGAAATCGTGCGCGCGTTTGGCCAGGCCGACGTCAAGGACATGTACTTCAAGCTTGGGTATGAGGTGGTTGGCAGCACGCCCGAGCAGATGTCGGCTACGGTCAAGTCCGAAATGGCCAGCCTGGGCAAGGTCATCAGGGATGCCGGCATACGCGAAGAATAACTGAGATTTCGAGACCAGGAGATACCGTGTCTGCACATGCATCTGGGAAAAAAGAAGATCGTCCGCGGGGTTGCCGGATCGCGCAGTATGTACACGGCACGACTGAACGCGATTATCCGCCGCATGTGATCAAGGCGGCGAAGTACGCGCTGATCGATTTCGTCGGCGTTGCCGTGGGCGCCTATGATGACGAACCGGTTCGGCCGGTGCGCCAGTTGGTGGCCTCGTGGAATGCCGAAGGCCGTGCACAGGTGTTCATGGGGGGGCGTACCAGTCCGGCTTTTGCAGTGCTCGTCAATGGAACCATGGGCCACGCCATGGATTTTGACGATGCGCATACCATGGGGGCAGGGCATATCAGCGTGCCGTGCGGATCGACCGCTTTTGCGTATGCCAGTCATCTCGGTTTCAGCGAAATGGACACCCTGAAGGCGTTTATCACCGGGTTTGAAGTCACGGCCAGACTGGGCGGTGGTGGCGAGTCCGGTGTTGGACGCAATTTACACCGGACAGGCTTTCATCCGACCGGCGTGTTGTGCCGGTTTGGTGCGGCGGCGGTGGCGGGCGCATTGTTGAAGCTGACCGAAAGCCAGATCGAGCACGCCATGGGGATCGCGGCCACGACCGCGGCCGGGTTGCTGGGGTCGTTTGGCACGCATTCGAAACCGCTGCACGCAGGCAAGGGCGCCATGGACGGCATCATGTCCGCCGAGCTTGCGGCGCGCGGTTTTGAGGCGGCCACCGACCTGCTTGAGATAGGGAATGGCGGCATGCTCGATGCGCTGATACAGGATAGAAACGCGATAGTGCCGCCGCTCGATTTTGAAAACTGGGAAATTCTGCGCAATGGTTACAAGCCGTTTGCCAGCGGCCGGGCATCGCATGCGGTGGCCCAGGCAGCATGCGACTTGGCCGAGCGCGTTAAGGGGCGAACCATTGCGAAGGTGCGCGCCAAGGTGCATACCAACGCGGGGCTTACCATGGGTAATGCCCAGCCGCGCACACCGCTGGAGGGCAAATTCAGCGTTGCGTTTTGCATTGCACTGGGGCTGCGCGGTTACAAGCTGGCTGCCACCGATTTCAGCGAGGCGACCATGCGCGACCATTCAGTCATGGGGTTGCTGCCGCTCATTGATGTCGAGGTCGTGGCATCACAGGCCGCGCATGAAGCACATCTCGAAGTAACGCTAGACGATGGCGCTGTCCATCATGCCGACACGTCCATGGTGCTGGGGCATCCTTCGAATCCGATGAGCCCGGAAAATTTTCAGGCCAAGTTCCACGGGCTGGTTGATCCTGTGATCGGAGCGGCAAATGCGCGTCGACTGTTCAACGCACTGGAGAATTTTGAACAACCGGGACGCATGCAGGAGATCGTTGGATTACTTGGCGAGAAGCGGAAGTGAAAGTCAGGCGATACAGGATAAAGTCCGCCATCGGGTCGACGCTGTAACCAGGAGAGATCGTATGGCATTGCATTCTGCTTTTTCGGCGTTGACTGGCATCGCTCTGATATTCAGTGCCGGCACGGCGTTTTCGCAGAATTTCCCGCAGCGCCCGGTGCGTATCGTCACCGTGGAACCGGGCAGTGGTCAGGATATCTCGGCGCGGCTGATCGCTCGCGACCTCAGTGCCAGATTGGGGCAGCCGGTGGTTATCGATAATCGTGGCGTGACTGCCATCGGCATAGTCGCGCGGGCTGCCAATGACGGATATACGATGTTGTATTACGGCCCGGCGCTGTGGCTGGGGCCGTTGCTGCGGAAGAGTTCGGATTACGATCCGGTGCGCGATTTTGCGCCCGTCACACTGGCAGTGACATCGCCCAATGTGCTGGTGGTGCACCCGGGTGTGCCGGTGAAATCGGTCAAGGAACTGATTGCGCTTGCCAAAGCCAAACCCGGCGAATTGAACTACGGATCGGGTTCCGTGGGATCGAACTCTCATCTGGCCGCCGAACTGTTCAAGGCGCTGGCCGGCGTCAATATTGTGCGTGTTTCTTACAAGGGCGCCGGGCCGGCGTTGAACGACGTCATTGCCGGCCAGATACAGATGATCATCCCGTCCGCCAGTTCAGCGGTTTCGCATGTGCAGAGCGGTAAGGTGCGGGCGCTGGGGGTAACGAGCGCACAGCCGTCGGCGGTATTCCCCGGCGTGCCTGCGGTCGCTGCTTCAGTGCCGGGTTACGAGTCCTCCGCAATGACCGGCATGTTCGCGCCGGCGGGAACGCCAGCCTCCGTCATCAATCGCCTCAATCGCGACGTTGTGCAGTCGCTCGCCACCGCGGAAGTCAAGGAGCGCCTGTTGGGCGTCGGTATAGAGGTGGTCGCCAGCTCGACACGGGAACTGACGGCCGCCATCAAGGGTGAAATGGTAAGAATGGAAAAGGTCATCAGGGGCGCGGGGATACGCGAAGATTGAGACG